>PLIO01000149.1 GCA_003140075.1 Acidobacteriaceae bacterium
TGCGGATGCCAGCAGTCGTAATCCGTCACCATCGCCACCGTGACGTAGCACAGCTCCGCTTCGCGCGCCAGCTTCGCCTCCTGAAGGTTGGTCATGCCGATCACATCCATGCCCAGACTGCGATACACATGCGACTCCGCCTTGGTGGAAAATTGTGGACCCTCCATGCACAGGTAGATCCCGCCGTGCCGACCGGTTACGCCGACTCTCTCGCAGGCAGCCTCGACCACCGCGGCAAGCTCTCCGCATACAGGATCGGCAAAGGCGATGTGCGCCACCACTCCCGCTCCGAAGAAAGTATCCACGCGATGACGCGTGCGATCGAAGAACTGATCAGGAATCAGGAAGTCGAGCGGCTTGTGCTCCTCCTTCAGCGATCCGACGGCGGAAACCGAAATAATCCTCTCGACCCCAAGCTGCTTGAAGCCATGGATGTTCGCGCGGAAATTCAGCTCGCTCGGAAGAATGCTGTGTCCGCGCCTATGGCGCGCCAGGAACGCCACCTTGCGGCCTTCGAGCGTGCCGCAGACATAAGCGTCGGAAGCCGCGCCGAACGGCGTTTTCACCCGCACTTCTTTGACCTTGCTCAGCCCCGGCATCGAATACAGGCCGCTGCCGCCGATAATCCCAATCTCCGCCTGCGCCACCAACCCTCCAACGTTCAGGCTCACAGAAATCTTCCCGCGCGAGAGCCAAACCTGTAATTATACAAGAACGTCTGTACGCGCCTGCATCGACCGAGCCGCTGTGGTTCGAGGTATGGCAACCCGCTACAATCCCTCTATGCGTGTCGCGGTAGTCCTTTCGATGCTCCTTCTGACCTTTGCAGCGGTTGCACAAGACTTACCAAAAGTAGCATCCAAGAACGAAACGAAGTTCGCCACCGTACCGCTCACGCTTGATCACGACCGCATCGTCATTGATGCCGACGTTCGACTCTCCGATGGAACAATCCAGCGTGTTCATGCTTGGGTGGACAACGGCAATCCCGGTCTCTACATGTCGCGGCGGCTGGCCTCACTCACGGGAGGTTCGATCTCCTGCGACGGACAACTGTGCTCGGCCACTCCTCCGGTCGAGATGAACATCGGTGGCATGACGATTATTCTCGGCGGGCGAATTCCCGGGGCTGGCATCAAAGCAGCCTGGGTGTCCGCGGCCGATAACGCTCCGCTCGCTCCCGGCATGTCCGCAGAGATCAACATTCCCTCCACGGTGTTGAGCCGCTACGATGTCCTTATCAACTTCCCTGACCGCGAATTCACCATCGCCCAACCCGGCACCCTGAAGTTTAAGGGCGTGAAGTCGAATGTAATTGTGAACGGCGGGAGTGGCGTGATTCAAGTTCCCAGCCAGATCGAAAACAAGAAATACAATCTCGGGCTCAATCTGGGCACATCCATCAGCGTTCTCTCGGCAGAGTTGTTCGACAAGTTCACCAGCGCTCACCCTGACTGGCCGCACACGACCGGCGCGGTCGGCCTCGCCAATCTGTGGGGTGAAAATGATGAAGTGACCAGAAAACTGATGCGCGTGGAGCGAGTGCAGTTCGGTCCGCTCTATCTTACGAACGTAGTGGTGGCTAACTATCCTGGAAATTTCATGGTGTCATCCTGGAAGGATGCGGGCAACGCTGCCGCCGGCTCGCTCGGTTCAGAGGCTTTGCTCAACTATCGCATCGGCCTGGATTACGCACACTCCGCCGTATATTTCGATATTGGGCGTCTGTTTAACTCCCCTGACTTCAATGTTATCGGCCTAATTCTTCGCCCCGAAGTTGATGGACGCTTCACCATCCTCGCTGTCGCCGACTTCGACGGCAAACCCTCCGTGCCACAAGTCCAGGACGGCGTTCAGGCGGGCGATCACCTCGTCGCCGTCGACGGCATCCCGGTGCAGGAATCCACCATGGGACAGGTTTGGGAGATGCTTGGAGGCTTGCCCGGCAAAGAGCGTAGATTGGCGATGGAGCGCGGCGGCAGGCAATTCACCGTCGTCGCGAAGGTCGAGCACTTCCTGGGAGAAACAGACAAGGACGACAAACCGAAAGGAAAGTCACGCAACAACTAGCGAACGGAAAACCGAAACGTGAGAACCGAGCTCTCACTTCGCGGCGAACACTTCCTTCTCCAGAGTTTCCGTCGTGGCTGGGTCCAGGCTTTCGCTCACCAGCACGGTGTCGCCCTGCTCCTCGATCACGACTGTGCCTTCCTCTGTAGTCCAGGAATGGCGGCCTGTTAGAACCTCGACCTTGTTCTCCGGATTTTGCGCCGCCGATTGACCGGACTGCGGAGTCACGATCTCCTCCGCCCTTTTGTAACGCTTCGCCAGCGAGCGGGCATAAATCTCGGCAAATTCCGAGGCCTTCTCCGAACTCGACCACCGCGATACATAGAGCAAGCCCAACTGCGCCGTTACGGCGAGATCAGTGGACGGGCCGGTTTTGGTCGTGTCGGTCTTGGAACGGGCGGCATAGTAATACCCGCCGCGCCACTCCGGATACAGCCGCTCCGATTGTTCCTTCCCTGAGTATTGCTCGATCAGCACGGCGACATCGAACTCGCCCATGGCCCCGATATCGAATTTTACGTAGTCCTTGAAATCGCGCTTGAATTGCGGCACGGGCATGGGCTCGATCCTCTCGCCGGAAAGATAAGTCTCCGGCTGCATGATCTGGCGCGTGGTGTGCGGAGGATTGGCCAGTACGCCAGCAAAAGCCTTCTCCTTGCCCCCCTTCTCCATCAGCTTCACGATGAATTTCATGCCGTAGCTGTAGGGGAAGGTCAGCGATTCTTTCAGGAAGATGGGAGCGTCCTTGAAGACCAGCGAATCGTCCGTGCCGTTCGCCATTTGCGATTCCATGCTTTCCACCAGATCGGGCGAATCGGCAATCGACTTCCCGACCGGGGCTAGTTCGTACTCCATCATCACGGTCTCGGCTTGCCCCTCGACCACCGCCTCGCGCGCGTCGTCGATTTCGTCGTTCTCGATGTCGAGAGGCGTTGGATCTTTCTTGATCTCGCCCAGATCCTTATCGCCTTTCTTCATCCACTTGTCGAGGCCGATCGCCTGATCCTGCAGGGCATGCGTCAACTCGTGGGCCATCACCGGTTCCTGTTCCTCCATGGGAACCCAATCCAACAGGTTGACGGTCTTCGTTTTGGGATCGTAGTAGCCGGCGATCTGCTCGCGCAGCAGCGCCACCAGCAACTTTTCCAGATCGAAATCGCGCGGCAGGAGCCCAAACTTTTTCAACACCAACTCCGACCGCTGCAGCTTCTTCACGTCTTCATCCTTCATGTGCCGGGTCAGGTATCCAACCACTTCGTCGCGGCTGGTCAGGCGACGCTTGACCTGCTTCTTGATGGGCAATCCCGTCCGCTTGCTGTCGAAGGCGAGAATCTCATCGACGGAGTGAAACAGTTCCTCCGCTTCGCGCGGTGTGATTTTAACCTCTTCTTTCGGCTGAGAAGGAGTTACCTGTTGGGGGGGGACATTCTTTTCCGCCTGTTCTTGATTTTGATCTTGCTTCCCCTGAGTCTGCGCAGCCTGATCCTGCGGGCGTGCCGCCGCTGCGCTCAACCCCACAAGCAACACAACCGCAAAAAGCGGCCTCAGAAACCTCGTGCCAAGCAGTTCGACGATATCCATTAGGAACGAGTCTACCCTGTTTGCCTATACTCTCTTCAAGGACAAACCTTCACCATAAACTAATGACCACGAACACTCCTGTTAATCTCTGGACCTCTACCGACCAGGCTCGCGACTACCTGGGGCGCGCCGACTCTATTCTGCACCGCGGAGAAGGCGAATCGACGCTGCTCGAATTTATCCCGAAGACTGTGCGCCGCGCTCTCGATCTCGGCACGGGAGACGGGCGTCTGCTCGCGATGGTCAAGACTGAGTTAGCCGCAGGCAATGCCGTTCAGAATGGCCGCGCCCAAGTCGAGGCGGTGGCGGTCGACTTTTCGCCGGCCATGCTTGAAGCTGCCAGTAAGCGATTCGCCGGAGATTCCTCCGTCACCATCGTCACCCACAATCTCGACCACCCGCTGCCCAAGCTGGGTAAGTTCGATGCCGTCGTTTCCTGCTTCGCGATTCATCATCTCGTGCACGAGCGGAAACGTGCGCTTTATGCCGAGATTCACGGCCTGCTCAACTCTGGCGGCATCTTCTGCAATCTGGAACACGTAGCTTCGCCCACGCAACGGCTGCACGAAGAATTTCTGCAGCGCATTGGCTATACCGTGGAAACTGAAGACCCTTCGAACAAGCTGCTGGATCTTGAAACGCAGTTGCAGTGGTTGCGCGAGATTGGATTTTCGGATGTGGATTGTCACTGGAAGTGGCGGGAGCTGGCGCTGCTGGTGGGGCGTAGGACCTAGGCCGCATGTCATCCTGAGCGGAGTGTGTGCTTTCGCGAAGCGAAGGCACATGCGGAGCCGAAGGATCTCTTGCACGTTGATGCGGCCAACGGTTCCTCGGGATCGCTGACCCGCTCCTGAGATCCGCCGCACACTTTTCGATGACACGCACGAGCTGCGAGAATTCCCTGACTCGTCGCTGCCGGTCCGACCGGGTGCAGGGATCCTTCGACTGCGTGAATCGATTCGCATTCGCGAATCGATTCACTTCGCTCAGGATGACGCTGCTGACTATACTCCGCGAACGAAGTTCGTCACCCACTCCCCCGCCTCCCTGGTCCCGAGCGTTCCGCCAATGTCCTGCGTGGTTTTCTTCTGCCGCACGGCTTCGAGCACGGCGGCTTCGATCTTCTCGGCTTCTCGCGTCAATCCCAGGTGCGCGAGCATCATGGCCGCGGTAAGAATTGCCCCAAACGGATTGGCCACGTTTTTCCCGGCGATTGGCGGGGCGGAGCCGTGTACCGGCTCGAACATCGAAGTTTTCCCCGGATGAATATTTCCGCTGGCGGCCATGCCTAAACCGCCCTGCAGTCCGGCGGCGAGGTCGGTGATGATGTCGCCGAACATGTTGTTGGTCACAATCACATCGAAAGGGCGTGGATCGCGCACCATCTGCATGCAGAGCGCGTCCACGTACATGTGCTGCGTTTCAATCTGCGGGAACTCGCCGCTCACTTCCTTGAACACGCGCTGCCACAAGCCCCCGGCGTGAGTCATGGCATTCGACTTGTCGCACATTAGAGCGCGGCCGCGCGGCGAGCCGTCGAGATGGGCGTGGCGCTCACAATAGTCGAACGCGTAACGAATAATGCGCTCCACGCCCTTGCGCGTGTTGATGTCTTCCTGAATGGCGATCTCGTCCGCCGTGCCCTGCTTGAAGACTCCGCCCGCGTCGGTATAGACGCCCTCGGTGTTTTCGCGGATAACCACAAAATCCACATCCTTGGGCTCAACGCCCTTCAGCGGACACAACGCCGCATCGAGCAGCCGCACCGGGCGCACGTTAGCGTAGAGATCCATCTTGAAGCGCATCCCGAGAAGGATCTCTTTGGCATGGACATTGGTCTTAACGCGCGGGTCGCCGAAGGCCCCGGCCAGGACAGCATCGAAGTCGCGTCCGAGCATGGCGAAGCCGTTGGGAGGAACGGTGGTGCCGTCCCGGAGATAGCGATCGGCGCTCCAATCGAATTCGCTCATCTCGACATCGGCTCCCGACGCCTCGATGACCTTAAGCGCTTGAGGAATAACTTCCTGGCCAATCCCGTCTCCGGGAATTACCGCGACACGCTTCTTCGAAGGTTTTTGCGGGTCCACGGCAAGAAGCTAACACAAGCCGGGCTGGATGAGTAGATTGGCAATTGGTAATTCGCAGGTGGCAATGGAGGATGAATCGCGCTACCGTTCGCTATAATCAATACTCCAATGGCAGCTACTTCACTCCAAGAGGCACTTCGCACGCAGGCGACAAGCCAAGCACCCCGCGAGGGCGACTACCGCGGAGCGTCAACGGCGGCGAGTTTTGCCGGCGCGCACGAGGAGTTCTCTGCTCTGCTCACCGGTTGTGGAGTCTACGACCTGGGCTTCCGGGCCCGGATTTCGCTCACGGGGGGCGATCGGGTGCGCTGGCTAAACGGCATGGTCACCAACAACATTCGCGATCTTGCCGTTGGACACGGAGTGTATGCATTTCTGCTCAACCCGCAGGGCCGCATTCTCGGCGACATGTTCGTCTACAACCAAGGTGAGGCGCTCATCGTCGGGACCGATCGGAGTCAGGTCGAGAAGATCATCGCGACTTTCGAGCACTACATCATCATGGACGATGTGCAAGTAACGAATCTCAGCGCGCAGCAAACCACTCTGGGCCTGGCGGGACCAAAGTCTCGAGCGCTGCTGAACGCGGCGGGCCTTGGAGTTCCTGAACTGCATCCGCTGCAGATGATCACTCCAGAATGCAAATGCGATTGCGGCTGCATTCAGTGTACGGTCGTACGCGGAGAGGATGGGCAGCAGGAATCCTACGAAATCTGGCTCGGGCCCAAGGATGTCTACAAGACCTGGAACGCGTTGGTTGCCGCCGGGGCAACGCCTGTGGGCAGCGAAGCGCTGGAGATGCAACGAATCGCAGCCGGAATCCCACTCTACGGGGTGGACATTCGCGAGCGGGATCTACCGCAGGAAACCGAACAGATGCGGGCGCTCAACTTCAACAAAGGCTGCTACGTGGGACAGGAGATTGTGGAGCGCATTCGCTCGCGGGGCAACGTGCATCGCAAGTTTACCGGGTTCGTGATGGAAGGTGCAGCGGCATTCGAGGCGGGAGCAAAGATCTTTTCCGGAAAATCTGGAGAAGACGAAAAGGAAGTGGGCGGGATCACCAGCGTTGCGATTCTGCCGACGCGCTCCGGCGAACAGACGCTTGCCCTGGGATATATTCGGCGCGAGGTTGGTGTGCCTGGGCGCGAGGTCACGATCGGCGCGGTAAAGGCTACCGTGGTTCAGTTGCCGCTCGAGACTGCCATGCGTACACAGACGGAGGATGCTCTGGTTCACCGGGTATAAGTTCACCGGGTAGAAAAGCCCTTAACCGCAAAGATCGCTAAGATTACGCTAAGGACGCAAAGACGGGCTTTGCTGAGATTCTGATAGAGAGACTTAGGGGACAGACGCTATGGCTGAGAAGAGGCGAGAGTCAGGTTTTAAGGTTACCGACCGACGGTTGTTCACGGAGGACGGGGAGTTGCGGAGAGATGTTCCCGAGGAAGCCGAACCGCCGAAGACAGCGGCTACACCCGGCCCGGCTCCAGCCACGGCTAAAGAGGCTGCACCCGCTGGTGACTCTGTGGCGGCGTTTCCAACGGAGGGAGACGGCGTTCTTGGGCAAGGCATGCCGGCTGCCCCCACCCAGGCCGAGCAGCAGGCGCAGGCCGATGCTTACCGGAAATCGTCCGATGCGCTGGACTCGCGCGTAGAGCTTAGTGGGCATTCCGCCAAAGAATTCGAAATGACCTTCGAGCGCTTCCTGGCGTCCTTGTATATGACAGCGATGTTGCAACTGGGATTGATGCACCAGCAAGGAGAAGAGCCGCGGATGGACATCATCGGGGCCCGCCAGACCATCGACACACTCGCGCTGCTGGGGGAAAAGACCAAAGGCAACCTGACTCCGACGGAAGCAGCCTTTCTGCAGAACAGCCTCTACGAAGTGCGCATGGCCTATGTGGAAGTAACCAACGCGCTATCGCGCCCGCCACATCCTGGCGCAGCCACGGGAACCAGCGGACGATGATGGTTCTCCATGAAAGCTACAGGATGAAGGTTCGCGGATGAGGGCCACGCTCACCGTACTGGGCAGTGGCACTTCGATGGGCGTGCCCACTCTGGGCTGCGATTGCGCGGTCTGCCGGTCCAGCGACCCGCGCGACCGGCGCACTCGTCCCTCGGTGATGATCGAGTACGCGGGCAAGGTGGTGCTCATCGATACCGCGCCCGATTTCTACGCGCAGGCCATCCGTGAACGAATCAACCACGTGGATGCGGTTTTCTACACCCACACGCACGCCGACCATATTCTGGGCATCGACGATCTGCGCCCGTTCAGCTTCGGTCACAAGCCGGGGAAGTTGCCGCTCTATGCGCGTCCGGATGCGGCCGCCTTTCTGCGCAAAATGTTCAGTTACATCTTTGACGCCGGTTACAAGTACGGCAGCTTGCCACAATTGGAACTGCGTCCGATCGACGGCGCGGTGGAGCTTTTCGGGGCGCGCTTCGAACCGGTGCGCTTGATTCATGGCGACACGGAAATTTACGGCTATCGCTTTGGGGCTGCGGCGTATCTCACCGACCACAGCGAAGTTCCAGAGGCATCGTTCCACCAGTTGGAGGGTCTCGACATTCTTTTTCTGGACGCGCTGCGGCACAAGCCTCATCCCACGCACTCGACGGTGGAGAATTCACTGCGCATCGTAGAGCGAGTAAAAGCGAAGCGAGGTTTCTTTACCCACATCTGCCACGATCTGGCGCATGAGGCGACCAACGCGACGTTGCCGTCGCACGTGCGGCTGGCTTATGACGGGATGAAGCTGGAGTTTGAAATCTGAGCTGCGGTGATCAGTGGCCAGTGATCAGTGGTCAGTGAAATCTTTCCAACCACCATTTTTGATTACTGGCCACCGGCCACTGGCCACTACTATGCAGGTCTTCCACAAACTCGAGGACG
Source organism: Acidobacteriaceae bacterium (assembly GCA_003140075.1). Lineage (GTDB taxonomy): Bacteria > Acidobacteriota > Terriglobia > Terriglobales > Acidobacteriaceae > Sulfotelmatobacter. The sequence continues at coordinate 8,644 of PLIO01000149.1, forward strand.
TTCCGGCGGGGTTTGGGCCGGCGCTGGTGAGCGTGGGCAACTTTGACGGAGTGCACCGGGCACACGCCAACGTGCTGGGTGAGATTGTTCGGCGAGCCCGGCAGAGCGGGGCCAAGGCCGTGGCTGTGACGTTTGAGCCGCATCCGGCGCGCATCCTGCGGCCGGACTCGGGGTTGAAACTGCTCACGCCGGTGCCGGAAAAATTGCAGTTGCTCGAAGCCACGGGCATCGATGCTGTGTTGATGCTGCCCTTTGGGCGCGATCTGTCGCTGATGACGCCGCGCCAGTTTGCCGAACGCATCCTGAAGAGGAAACTGCATGCGCGCGAGGTGCATGAGGGCTATAACTTCCGTTTTGGACACAAGGCCGCGGGCGATGTGAATCTGCTGGCGCAGTTCGGGCAGGAACTGGGTTTTGAAGTGAAAGTCTATCCCGAGCAAACGCTGCGCGGTGAGCCGGTTTCAAGCAGTCACATCCGGAAGCTAATTGGCGAGGGGCGAGTCAGCCGGGCGCGGCATCTGTTGGCGCGTCCATTCTGCATTCTGGGCGCGCCGGGACGGGGACGCGGATTGGGATCGAAGTACACCGTTCCGACCATCAATCTGGCGCGCTACGAGGAGTTGGTGCCGAGAGACGGCGTCTACATCACGCGGACGCGGGTGGGGAACGAGCGCTTTGATTCCGTCACCAACGTGGGCAACCGTCCCACGTTTGGGGCAGATTCGTTTGCCATTGAGACTCACCTGCTGAATTTTCATCCCATCGAACTGACACCGGAGAGCCCGGTCGAAATCTGTTTTCTTAATCGGCTGCGCGATGAGATCAAGTTTCCGTCGGTGGAAGCGCTGCGGGAGCAGATCGCACGGGATGTAAAGAAGGCGCGGAGATATTTTCACTTGCTCGGACTCGGGCGCAACTAGTTGCTACTTTCTGTTCTTACTCCACCGTGAAGACCTGTGTGCTGGTGGTGGTCCCACCGGCATTGGTAACCGCGATTGGGCCGGTGGTAGCGCCTGCGGGAACGGTGAGGCTGAGATAGTTCACGCTAAGCACCCTGAACGTAGCGCTGACGCCGTTGACGGAGACAGCGGTCGTGCCCACGAAGTGGTTCCCCTGGAGCAGAATCTCCGCGCCAACGGTGCCCGTTGAAGGACGGAATTCCACAACGCACGGTGCGGGCGCAGGCAAACCGGCGTCAATGCTCCAGATGGTGCCATTGGTGACGAAATCGGTGGAGGAGACTCCACCGTTGCCATAAGTGACGCCGTAGAACTTGCCGTCGGCGGCCTGGAGCATGGCTCCCGCTTGCTCGCCGATGGTCGTACAATCGAGCGTCAGATCTTGCAACACAGAACCAGCCGTAGTCGCGGCGAAAACGATGCTTTGGCCGCTGCAGTCTCCGCCCGTAAAATCACCCCACAGATTCCCGTCGGAAGCCTGAAGGATGTTGCCGTCGAAAAAGTCGGTGGTGGAGAGGACGCCGATTTTTTGATATTTGCCGGCGAGGCTGATCTCATACAACTCGCTCCCAGCCTGGAGACCGAAGAGTTCGCCGGTCGAGGTCAGCGCGGGGGCGCTGGTGGCAACGCCGGGAAGGTTGATGTTGGGCGTGTTGAAGCCGTGCAGGATGGTGTACTGGCCCGATGCCGGATCGAATCGAAAGACGCTGTTGTAAGGCTTGAACTGCTCGCCGGCGACGGTGGTTCCGTATAGATTGCCGTCCGCGGCCTGCACCATTCCGTAAGCTCCGGTGCCGTCCGGTTGCGACTTTGTGTCGAACGTATGCAGCACCTTGAAGCCTCCGACCGGGCTCATGCGATAGAGCACGCTGGTGGGAGGATCAGTCGGGCCCGTGTCGCCATAGAAGTTGCCGTCGAGCGCCTGCATCAGAAAGCCTGGGTTGGCTCCGTCGGAACAGTTCTCCGTACCGCAAAAATTGTGCAGAGTTTGAATCGCACCGCTCTTGCTTAACTTAAAGACAGTTCCAAAACCGTTGGCGCCATTCTCCGAAGTCGTGCCGTAAAGAAAACCGTCCGTGCCTTCGACCAGGCTGCCCGGAGCAGAACCGTTGGGCAGGCTTCCGTTGGAGCTTTCGGCAAAGCTGTAAATCACGGAGATTTGGCCCGTCGGGGTGATCTTGAAAATCGTACCCTGCGCGTTCAATCCCACGCCGCCGCCGACGGCCGCGCCGTAGAAACTGCCATCGGCGCCCTCAATCAGTGAAACCGGAAAGTAGCCATCGGGACAGACGAACGACGCATTGCATGGGAAGGCAAATATATCCGTGATGACAGGAGTCGTGTTTTGTGCTGATGCAACCGATGACAAGGAAGCTACGAGAACCGCGACCAGAGGCCGAAGTGGATTCATGGATTCTCCGCAAATCGATTTCATCTCTATATATACGCTGGGAGCCGCGAAGTTGTCGGGACGGTGTCAAGAGATTGTAAAGAACGCATGTGAAGAGAACCCTTACGATCTCGATTGAAATTAGCCGTGGATTTGGCGCGATTTTGGCGTTAATGTGGAAGCGACAGACAGTCCAGGGAGGGAGAATAGCTCATGCGAAAGAATACGGCCGAGAAGTCAGCGAACAGCAATCGACGCGCCTTTCTGAAAGCGGGCGGCATCATGACGGCGGCCGTTCTTGGCTCGGCCACGCTGCCGGATGTTGCGAGTGGCCGGCCGGGTCCAGCTTCCAACGGTCTACCCTCCAACGCTGCAACTTCCGATTCCATGCCGACTCGAAATCTCGGCAAGACCGGGTACAAAGTGGGCATCTTCAGCCTGGGAGGCCAGGCCGCGCTGGAGAAGGCCAACAATGAAGCCAACGCTATCCCCGTCATTGAGAAGGCTCTCGATCTCGGCGTGAACTATATCGACACTTCTTCGATCTACGGTGGCCCCGAGCGCTGGAGCGAGCAATACGTCGGGAAAGTGATGAAACACCGCCGCAGCGACGCGTTCCTTGCGACCAAGACGAAAGAGCGGACGCGCGATGGTTCCATGCGCATGATCGAGACCTCGCTCAAACTGTTGCAGACAGATCACATCGATTTGTGGCAACTGCACGATATCGGAACGATGACGGATATCAACGAGATATTTGCCAAGGGCGGCGCCATGGAAGCGTTGTTGCAGGCTCGCGAGCAGAAAATCGTGCGCTATCTCGGGATTACTGGACACTATCGGCCGGACGCGTTGATTGAGGCGATTCACCGCCATCCGTTCGACACGATCCTGATGGCAGTCAACGCTGCCGATCCGCATCACTACAGCTTCTCCGAGCAACTGTTGCCCCTGGCGGTGGAAAAGCAGATGGGGATCATTGGAATGAAGGTCCCGGCGCGGGGACGAATTCTTTCTTCGTGGACGCCGCCTCCTATTGAACAGCAGAAACATATGTGGGAGGGGATGGTGCTGGCGCCGACGCCGGGAACGCTCGATATGCGGCAGGCGATGTATTATTCGCTTTCGCTGCCGGTCAGTACCGTCATCATCGGGTGCGATTCCATTGCCCAGTTGGAGCAGAACGTACAACTGGCACGCGAATTCACGCCGCTCAACCAACAGCAGATGGCGTCGCTCACCGAGAAAGCTCAGCCGGTGGCAAAGCAGTCACTGTTCTTCCGCTTCTATGACCGGGCCTAGGGATCAGGTCGGCGATTTCTGGGTTTCACGAATTTCGGGCTCGAGCATCCCAGGAAATCCCGCCCTGCTAATGCGGCAAGTAGCCTGATTCCATGGGCAGCTTGCCATCGACGCGGACGACGTTGATGGTGTTGTCGACAGAGCGGACATCCACGAAGCCGATGGCGCCGGGAGTGGTCTGCACAATCTTCAGTACGTCCGCGTCGGAATCCGCCATTACGATCACATCCTTGTGAGCCGCAATTAGTGCCTTCCAATCGCCGTCGTTCATCTTGATCAAGCGCTGCAGCGTCTCAGCTTCGCCGGCGGAGTCCTTGTGGAGAACAAGAACAACGGATTTGCCATCCGGCCATTTCTTAACCTCCGCACGGAAAATTCTGGACAAGTGGACCGAGGTTACATTTCCAACGTTGTTATCCCTGTTGACCACGACTGCCATGTGGTGGGCGAAACAAGGAGTGAGGAACGTCAGGAGAAAAGCAAGCAGTACAGCAAGCCGGTGAAATCTCATAGACACATCCAATCGGACCATCATTACATGAAGGTCGCACTTCTAGGCTAACCAAGAGTAGCGGCCCAAGAAGTAAAAACATTGTCAAACCGCCGGTGAGGGTACCTAGTAAGAAAACATTGGGATCCGCTGAAGATTAGAAATTGACAATTCCTGCCCGCGCCGTACAATCGCGCCTCATGGCGCTCGGCCCCATCCAACTGATACGTCTGGCCACGCCAGAGCAGCGACGGACGCTCCTCGCGGCGGCTCTGGGCTGGGCGCTCGATGCCTTTGACGCCATGCTTTATGCGCTGGTGCTGGCGCTGCTGATGCGCGACTTTAGCATGAGCAAATCAATGGCCGGGCTGCTCGGAACGCTGACGCTGCTAGCTTCCGGCATGGGTGGCGTGTTGTTCGGCTTTCTCGCCGACCGCATCGGGCGCAAGCGGGCTCTGATGGCCAGCATCTTCACGTATTCGGTGTGTTCGTTCGCGTCAGGCCTGGCGACGAGCATCGCGATGCTGGCGGCTGCACGCTTCCTACTGGGCCTCGGCATGGGCGGCGAATGGAATACGGGCGCAACGCTTGTCGCCGAGACTTGGCCGGCGGAGTTCCGGGCCAAGGCGCTTTCGATTGTGCAAAGTTCGTGGGCTTTGGGCTTCGCCGCAGCCGCGCTGGTTGCGGGTCCGGTGGCGAGGTATTTTGGATGGCGCGCGGTGTTCTTCGTGGGAATTCTGCCGGCGCTCGTTACGCTTTGGATTCGGCGCAGCGTGCCGGAGTCGGCAATGTGGGAGGAGCGGAGATCGTCAGAGGGTAGATCCCCCGTCGCGGACGGGGTGCATGTAGCAGCGTTGACAGGCCATGCCGTCCAAAATCACTCCGGAGATCGGGCCTCTGAGCTACCACCGCTTACAGCCGCAGCCGGCAGTTCAAACTTGGCTGCCATCTTTCGAGCGCCGTATGTGAAGCATACGTTCGCATTGCTGCTGTTTAACTTCTGCTGCTTGTTTGCGTGGTGGGGCATCTTTACATGGTTGCCGCCTTATTTGTCGCTTCCGGTGTCACAGGGCGGGCGCGGCTTTGGAGTGATGGGAACGACGACTCTGCTGGTGGTGCTGAATCTGTTTGGAATGCTTCCGGGATATGCCAGTTTTGGCTGGGTAGCGGATCATCTGGGAAGACGCAAGGCATTTCTGGTCTACAGCTTGACGGCGGCTTTTCTGATTCCGCTTTACGCGGCTGCGCGGTCGCCTGCGGTTCTAATGGTGCTGGGAATGCTCGTGGCGTTCTTTGGCACCGGGATATTCTCCGGTTCCGGAATCATGGGCAGCGAGATTTTCCCGACCAGCGTGCGGGCGCGAGCTCTGGGATTCACCTACAACGGCGCACGGGCGCTGAGTTCGGTCGCGCCCCTGGTGATTGGGCGAGTGGGTCAGGCGAAGGGTTTAGGCTGGGCCTTTTATCTCTGTGCAGCTGGATATCTGCTGGCCGCATTGATTACGACGCAATTACCGGAGACGCGGGGAAAGAAGTTGGAGTGAAGTTCCTCTTGGTGCTTGCGAGGAGCCCAACTATGTTTCAGAAGCCAATGAAGAGTAATCGTGCCTTCTGGCTTCGCGCTTTTGGTTTCTCGTTGTACATGGCGGAATCGGCGCTGGCGATTAATGCCTGCATGGTCCGGCCCGGCTGCCATTGCGCCAAGCCGATGGATGCGTCCACCTTCACTGTGGCCTCTTTCTCCTTCGATCCGGTAGTGAGCTGTGTACTCGCCCAGAGGTTCGGCTTCTGTTCCTGCGTTGCCGCCGGCTTCTGGCCGTCTTGAGGAGCGAGCATTGCCGTCTCAGAAGTTTGCGCGCAACCCGTGAACGGGCACACAAATATATACAGACCGGCCAACATGATGATTTTCGAATAAATCGTTTTCACGACGATTCCAGACCCCCGTATAAAACCCGACTCCGGCTATCAAATTGGACTGAAACTGAGACCGCACAATGTTACGGGTGAGATGCAGCGGTGCGCGTAACCGGACGCCCGCATCTTCCGTTCTTGATTTCTACTCGATGGGCTCGATCACGAAGTCCGTCTCGGCCACGTTGCGAGCCGGACGCTGCACCATCACGATAGCTGCGAGCACAAAGACTATTCCTAAGGTCTGAATCGGGCGCAGGGTTTCGCCTAAGAGCAGGGCGGCGAGAACTATGGAGAACACCGGTTCCAGGCAACTGGCGATGATGGCGCGCGTGGGCTCCAGATATTGCAGGCCGAGGAAGTAAAGCGAAAACGCTCCGAGCACCGAGATCATGGAAAACACAAACAGGAACAGCCATTGCGCCGGGATGTAACGGGCGGCGGCGACTTTCCAGGGAGGGTTGACGATGAGCCAAAAGGCTGCGGCTGCGGCCAGCGTCCACACGAGCACGCGCCAGCGGTCGTAGCGGGCCAGGATGCGGTGTCCGGCGACATTGTAGAAGGCAAAGGAAAACGAGGCCAGCAGAGCGGCAAGGATGCCGTAGGAATCGAGGCGAAGAGCGGACCCACTATTTGATCGGCCTCCGACGATGCCGATGACGAGAGCGATTCCGGTAACCGCCAGCGCCACGACAAGCACTTTCTGCAGCGAAAGCTTTTGCTCGCCGCGCATCACTACATAGAGCAGGACCCACACCGGAGCGGTGTATTGCACGATGATAGCGGTGGCCACATTCGTACGCTGGATAGCCACGTAATAGAAATAATTGGAGACGGCTACCCCGAAAGCTCCCAGAACGACACAAAAGGCCAAATCACTGAGAGGTAGTTTAATTCGCTGCCAACCCTTTGAAGCAACCAGGCAAGGAAGCAGAACCAGCAGGGAAAATGTAGTGCGAGTCTGCGAAAGGATGAGTGGGTCGATGGGACGTAGAGCTGCGGCGCCTAAGGATAGCTTCCCGGTAAAAACGGCGCGTCCCAGAGCGGCGGAGACTCCCCAAAGAAATGCCGCCGAAGCGATAAAGAAATAGCCGCGCAAAGGATGCCGGCGCCGGCTTTGGTGACTTGTGTAGGGAATGATAAGCCTCGTGATCGCCTTCGATGATCAGCCAGTAGAGAGGAACGGGTCAAGGCATGACGATTCTAGAGGGGGCAGATGCATTAACCTGCTAGCCGTCAACATATTCGACTTGGGCCGTAATCTTTGCGGTTTTCTCGAGCATGGCCGATACCGAGCAATACTTCTCTTTCGAGAGGCGGACTGCATCCTCGACGGCTTTATGGGAAACTTTGCCGCCAACGCGGTAGATCAGTTTGATTGCGGTATAGACCGATGGCGGCTCGGCAGCGCGCTCGGCTTCGGCGCGGACTTCGAGGCTGGTGAAAGGTTCGCGCTTTTTTTGCAGAATGGAGACGACGTCGTAGCCGGTGCAGCCGCACAGGCCGATGAGAACGAGTTCCATGGGACTGTTGCCGGCGGCTTTGTCGCCGTCGACCACTACTGTATGGCCGCTGCTCGCGATTCCGTTAAATTGTTGGCGATCGATCCATGTAGCACGAGCTTCGGTCATGACGCCTTCTTCTGGACAATTGTTGATTTCTGATTACTGATTGCTGATTGAGATCCCCTCTTCGCAGTCGTTCTCGACGCATTGAAGATTGCAACTAACTGATTAGCTTCCGACTTCAGATCTTTGAGCTTAGCTTCCGAGATTAATCCCGCTTCGACTAGCAGTTCCAGCCAAAAGGCGGATTCGTCGGCCTCTTCGATCACGATTGACAGTTTCGCGAGGAATTCTGGCCGGGAACGAGCTCGGCACACTGCGCGGTAGTTGGCGGCTACAGACATGCCCGACCGCAGTAGCTGATGGCCGATGATCCGTCCTTCGGCCCCAGATGGCAAAGAGCGGATCACGCGAATGATCCTGAGCGCAAACTGCTTAGTTCGGTCCTTCAGAGCCTCAGCCTGATGATGCATCGTAGCTTCTCCAGTCAGCAATTAACAATCAGCAATCAACAATCTCCCGCCTGAACCCCACAACTGTCTGTGATCGATGTCACAAATGTCGCAGTTACCTGCGGTTATCTGTACTGGGCTCCGGGTGTATCAGCACGCGGAAAAGCTCGGGTGCGTTCTGCTTGAAGTGAATTTCGAGTTCGGTCTGAATATCGTGAACCCGGGCGAGCGATAGATCGTCGGAGAACGTGCAATGGCAGGAAACGTACAGGCGTCCGCGCACCTTCTTGATCTGGACGTCGTGCATATCGATAATTTCCGGAAACTGGCTGGCGGCCGCCTTCAGCCGACGCTCGAGGTCGGCGTCGCGGACCAACTCGTCGCCGGTTTCGATGGTGGCTGGTTCGCTTTCGATATGGGTGAGGATGTCGGAAATCTCAGGTACATTGAGGCGCATGTCGGCTTCGAGTTCGGTGACCTGATCATGGGCGTTCTTGAGAGACATGCGTTCATCAAGTTCGACGTGCTGCTCGACGTGAAGCCGCCCCGTGAGATCCTGCACGCTGATGTCGTGGACGTTGAGGTTGTGGCGTGTGGCCACGGCGCGAATACGATCAAAGATATTTTCCGAGCGCTGGGCACGCGGCAGGGGCTGCACCGTAACATCGGCATCTGGAAGAACGTTGTGGACCGCTGCAGTTACGGCGGCCACCAATTGTTCGGAGCGCTGAAAAGTGACGGTGCGCGCCAGCCCGACGGCCAAATCGGCGAAATACCGGTTGCCGGCGCGGCGGATGCGTACACGGCCGACCTCGAGTACACCATCAACGCGGGAGACGGCATCGGTGATCTGAGCCCGGACCCCGGCGGGGGCGGCGTCGAGCAAGGCATCGACGGTGCGCCGCGCCAAACGCCAGCTGACGGAAACAATAACTCCCGCGACGAACAGCGCGGCGATGGGATCGGCGAGACGGAGCCAATCCAGGTGGTAGACGCGCCCGGCAAGGATCAGCACCAGGCCGAGCACGACCACGCCGGCCGACCAAACGTCGGTGGAAAAGTGCAGTGCGTCCGCTTCGAGAGCCTGGCTGTCGTACTTGGTGGCGATGCGGCCGAGAGCGCGGGAGCGCCACCAATCTACAGCCATGGAAAGCAACATCACGACGAACGCCCAGATTGACGGCTCGACTTCAACCCGGCGGAAAAACAACCGCACGACAGCTTCGTAGACGACCCAGGCGCAGGTCAGCAAAAGCAGTCCGGTTTCTACAAAGGCTGAGAAATTTTCAACCTTGCCGTGGCCATATTGGTGATCGGCGTCGGCGGGTTTGTCGGAGACTCCGACCGACAGGTACGTAAGCGAGGCCGCGATCAGATCCAGCGCGGAGTGCGCCGCTTCGGAGAGAATTCCGAGGCTGCCCGTGGTGACGCCAACGACAATTTTTCCGCCGGTAATCAGGAGGGCGGCGATTACCGAGTTTCCTGCCACAGCGCGCTTTTCGGCGCGCATGGCATTGGGCGAATAAAGGGCCGGCGTTCCGGACATGATGGGATTATCGGCGATAAGCGAGGATTGCGCCAACGGGAATCGGAGGTGCTAACGCAAGCGCGTGAACTTGAAAACGTTGCCCCCGCCATACTCGCCTCCCTGGGCTGTCGTTCCGCACAGATGCCCAGCGCGGTCGAAGGTCAGGCCATCGGGGAGCGATCCATCCGTGCCATCAAAGCTGTACAGCACATTCTCCGTCCAGTTCCCGCCCGCCTGATGTACTAATTCGAAAGCTACGCCCTTATCGGAGGCACCACCTTTGGAGGTTGCGCCATAAAGATGGCCCTCGGGGTCGAATATCATCCCTACCTGTGGATACGCCCCCTCCGTGTTGTCGAAACTGTTCAGAATCGTCTCGGTCCAGCCTCCACTCGTATTCCAACTCAACTCGAACACCGTCCCACAGCCGTAAGTGCCGGTGCCTCCGTTGTAACAGGTGAGATCAGCGCCGCCGCTGATCGTCGTTCCATATAGGTTGCCCCGAGAGTCGATGGTCAGGCCCGCCTGGGGAAATATTCCCTCCGAGCCGTTGGGGTTAAAACTGTACAGCACGGATTCCGTCCAGCCCCCGCCGGACGCAGGCGTCAATTCGAACACCGCGCCGTTATTATGGGCACCTCCGTAATACGTGGAGCCGTAGAGATTGCCGGAGGAGTCGAAGACCAGACCCGATAAGGGAAGATTTGCGTCCCCGTTGTTGCCGAAGTTGTAGAGAATACTCTCGCTCCAGAGACCGCCCGTCTTGGGCGTCAGTTCGAACACCGTTCCGTGGCCGTCGGTTCCACCTCCGCTGGTGGTGCCGTAGAGGTTCCCGGAAGAATCCAGGATTACACTGCCTTGTGGATCTGTCCCGTCCTCAGCCCCGACTCCGAAACTGTAAAGAATTCTCTCGACCCAGGCTCCGTCAGTTTTCCGGCCTATTTCGTACACAGTACCATGGCCGAAAAAGCCTCCGTCTTGGGTCGTACTGTAGAAATTACCGGCGGCATCGGAGATTAGCCCGACGGAAGGGTAAAATCCGTCCGTACCGTTTGTGTCGAAGTTATGCAGCACTTTCTCGCTCCAGCCTCCGCCGGTCGCGCGCTGCAACTCAAATACAGTTCCAGCGTTATAAGTTCCACCCAGATTGGTGGTTCCGTAAATGTCACCGGAAGCGTCGAAGGTCAGAACGGCGGGGCTTTGCCCGTCGTTGCCGCTGCTGCCGAAGCTGTACAGAACCGTCTCTTGCTGGCCGGCGGCGTTCTTGGCTGTTCCGGAAAAGGTGAGAGCTACAATCGCCAACGCGGTCAAGCTTGTTCGTGTAAGTCTGCTGCGCATTGCGTATCTCTCCTCCGCGCGGGGGACCATTTTACATCGGGGAAGGGCTCATCCGGCGGTCTTCGAGCATTCCACCCAGTGCGGAGGGCGTCAAGATGAAAGATTTTGCAAACTTGCGATGGCGGTCTCCGATCCGCGAAACGTCGAGCGCCTCTTCCACAATCTGCGTGTACCCATTCTGCAATAAACCGCCTCTGTGCTAGGATGCTAGGTTCGAGCTGTTCCAACTTCCTGATCTACCAATCCTGGAGGACTTCACGTATGCGAAAGAGTTGGTTGCTGTGTGTTTTGATGGGGACGCTGGCCTGGGGACAGGCCCAACCGGGTACGACGCCGGCGCAGCCGAGTCCGGCGCAAGCTCCGGCCGCCGCAGCTAAAGCGCCGGAGACGCCGGCTCCAGAAGTTCCAGAAAATGCCGCGGTGATTACTATCACTGGAGTTTGTTCTACGAAAACAGCCGCAGGCGCAAAGACGGCCGGCGGCAAGACTGCTGCTGCCAAGAAACCGGCGGACTGCAAGACGGTGATTACGCGGGCCCAGTTCGAGAAGATTGCCAAGGCTCTGCAACAAGGCCCAAACCCGCTGAATGCGCAGCAGAAACGGCAGTTGGCCAACGTGCTGCCGCGCGTTATGGCCATGTCGAAAGCAGCGGAGGCGAAGGGACTCGACAAAACTCCGCAATTCGCCGAAACGATGAAGTTCGTCAGAATGCAGATTTTGACCACGCAACTGCAGCACAAGGTGCAGGAAGATGCGGAGAAGATCTCGTCGACTCAGATAGACGATTACTATAAGAACAATCCCGAGGCCTATGAGCAGTTCTCTCTGGACCGTTTATTTGTTCCGCGCAACAAGCAGGCAGAACCCGAGAAGGAGGACGCCAAGGCAGAGAAGCTGACCGACGAACAGCAGAAAGCCAAGGAAGCGGCTGACAAAGCGAAGCAGGAACAGGGCGAGCAAGAGCTGAGTAAGCTGGCCGACAGCCTGCGGGAACGCGCGGCGGCCGGGGAAGATTTCATCAAGCTGCAGAAAGAAGCTTTCGAAGCGGCGGGCATGAAGAACGATTCGCCGACCGTCAACCTGCCAACAGTGCGGCGCACCGGTTTGCCTCCGGCACATGCGGCGGGGGTATTTGATCTGAAGGCGGGCGAGGTGTCGGCGGTCATTAGCGACAATGCCGGTCACTATGTGTACAAGGTGGTGAGCAAGGAGGTTCTCCCGCTGGACGACAAGGTGAGCGCCGAAATCCGCAACACCCTGAAGAGTCAGGCGACGAAGGACGCGATGGACAAGTACAACAATTCGTTTCACGCGGAAACCAACGACGCCTACTTTGGGCCGCCGGGCCCGGCTGGCCCGATGGGAGCGCGTCCCGGCGCGCCGCGTGTGCCGCATCCCCGTATGGTTCCGCCACCCGCGCAGCAGCCCCAGACTCAACCGCAGGCTGCGCCACCGGCGGCGAACCCGCCAGCGGAGCCTCCGGCGCAACAAACTCCTCCATCTAAGCCGAACTGATGGCGAGCCCGAAGCCTGTCGTCGTGGTCACCGGCATTGCGGGAAATCTGGGCTCCCGGGTTCTCCCGCTGCTGGGGGATTTTTCCGTGCTTGGGGTGGACATGCATCCACCCCAAACCGATCTGCCGCTGCAATTCGAGCGCATGGATCTGGGGGAAGAATCCTGTACTCGTGTTCTTTACGAGATGCTGCGCGACACGCGCCCGGTAGCGTTGGTACATCTTGCCTTCGTGGTGGATGCGGTGCGCGCCGGCGTGCTGGACGCCGAACGCATGTGGCAGATTAATGTGGCAGGCACGGCTCGCGTGATGGAAGCCATCACAGAGGTAAACCGCACGACGGATTTCGGGATCAAGCAATTCATCTTTCCCAGCAGTGTGTCCGCTTATGGTCCGAGCCTTCAGTCGCCGGCGACGGAAGAGTCTGCCATGGCGGCGCACACATTGCCCTACGCCATTCATAAGAAGCAATGCGATGAAGTGGTACAGCAGCGCTCCGCTGCCTTGCGGGGATGCAGCGTGTACATTCTGCGTCCGCACATTTTTGCCGGCGCCAGTGTGGAAAACTATTTTCTGGGAGCGTTTCGCGGCACACCCGGCGGAAAGAGCCCGCGAGCCGAGAAAATGCGCAGCGAAAGCAAGCGCCTTCCCTGTGTACTGCCGCGCGGGCAACAGTATCTCGACAATAAGATTCAGTTCGTGCACGTGGACGATATGGCGCGGCTGATCGCGCACATCCTGCACCGCGATCCCGAGCCGCAACGGCTTACCATTCTGAACGTAGCCGGACGCGGCGACGCGCTCACGTTCGGACGCTGCATTGAGCTGGCACAAGCCAAGCTGCTGCGCGTGCCCGGCAAGTGGGCCATGCGGCTGGTGCTGCAATACCTATGGAAGCGGCAGATTTCGGCGATTCCGCCGGAAGCACTCCCCTACATGACCGGTGAGTACATCATGAATACGGACCGGCTGAAGGGCTTTCTCGGCGGAGAGTACGAGAACGTTTTGCGATATACGATTGCCGATGCATTCGTCGACAGCTTCAAAACCGCGGCCTCCGCTTCGCAGCACGCGGGCGCGAGTTAGAGCATCCCTCAAGCAAAGAGCGGAAGTGTTACGCTTTCCCCCCACATATTTTTCGCATGGGTGGAATAAATCAGAAGGCGGCTAGTTTACTCTAAGCGGGTGTCAGAAAACCGGCTCAGCGCGGCGTCGTTTGCAGATCTCGCCTTGCCCTTGTTCGATCAACTGTATAACTTTGCGCGCTGGCTTACGCGGGACCAGACTGAAGCTGACGATTTGGTGCAGGAAACATATGCCAAGGCTTTGCGCGGATTTTCCTCGTTTCAGGCAGGTACGAATTTTCGAGCCTGGATGTATCGCATCTTGCGAAATTCGTTTCTGAGTTCACGGACAGGGCTGAAGACCACGGTGGTGTTGGACGAGGAAGGCGGCGACGGTCTGCCAGCAGAGACAGCTACGCCGGAAAGCCTTCTGATCGAGCAGGCCAACCGCGAGATGGTGCAGCAGGCCTTGGAGGCTTTAGCGGTGCCGTTCCGGGAGATTTTGCTGCTCTGTGAAGTGGAGGAGATGTCATATCAGGAGATTTCCGAAACGCTGGCGATTCCCATAGGCACGGTGATGTCGCGTTTGTCTCGCGCGCGCCGGGCACTTCGCGAAACGCTGCTCGAGAGAATCGAGGGAGGGCGGCATGGCGTGTGAGGAGTGGCGCGGACAGTTGGACCGTTACCTCGATGGCGAGCTCACGCCTGCCGAGGCTGCGGCTGTGGGCGCGCATCTGCGCGGCTGTGCCGATTGTGCGGCCGGTGCTCTGGAGCGGGTACAGACTAAACGCTTGGTCCAGGCTGCCGGAAAGCGACACCAGCCGAGCGCAGCGTTGCGCAACCAGATCACGAAGAGCGTGGCTGCTCGATCGCATGGCGGATCTGCCAGGCAATGGAAATTGGTTTTGATCCCGGGGCTGGTGTTGGCGGTTGCCGTGCTCCTGTTGAGTTCGTACGAGGCGCGCGAACGGGCAGCGGGGCAAAGTGTCTACAGCGAGTTGGCCGATCTGCACGTGGCTACTCTAGCCAGCGCGACTCCGGTGGATGTAGTTTCGTCCGATCGCCACACGGTAAAGCCGTGGTTTCAAGGCAGGATTCCGTTCACGTTCAATCTGCCCGAACTGCCGGGATCGGAATTTAGCCTGGTGGGAGGGCGAGTTGCTTACCTTGAACAAACTCCCGGTGCGCATTTGATCTTTCAGATCCGCAAGCACGAGATTTCTGTGTTCATTTTTTCCGAGCGCGAAATGGAAACCCGGACCCTGCCTTCGGGACCAGCAACCGCCCTATCGTTCAACATGGAGACATGGACGAAGAATGGCCTGCGCTATTTTGTGATCGGCGATGCGGGCGCAGGAGACATTCGAGCGTTAAGCAAATTGCTGCAAGATGCAAGCTAACCGGACTCGAGCCTTCGATTGCTTACTTTCGCCCGCGATACAAGCCGGCAATGCCGAAAGTGTACGGCGTCCAACTGACTTCACGAAAGCCGGCGCGCCGCATGCGCTCCAGCATCTCCTGTGGTGCGGGAAAACGTTCGACCGAATTCGGCAGATAAGCATAAGGTCCGCGTACGCCGGAAATTAGAGTACCCACGCGAGGCAGGACTTGCCTAAAGTAAAAGCGATAGAGATGGCCTAAGAGCCCTTTCGGCTCACCGAAATCGAGAATGCCGCACTCGCCTCCAGGCTTGAGAACACGCACGATCTCGCGCAGACCGGCATCGTAGTCCGCAAGATTGCGAAAGCCGAAGGCTGAGGTCACCAGGCTGAAGTACTGGTCGGGAAATGGAAGGCAGAGCGCGTCGGCCTCAATCCATCGTGGCATTTGCGATTTGCCGTTTTCAGAGACCTTTCCGATAGACTTCGAGTGGGCTCGCTGCAACATGGCGTGGGAAAAGTCAGCTCCCAGAATCTGCGGACGGCAGTTCCCGGCCTGCTTCCGCAATGCGAAGGTCATATCCCCGGTGCCACAGCAGAGATCCAAGATGCGGCAGTCAGGCTCGGCTAGAATCTGCGTAAAGCTGCGAGCAGTGCGGCGCCACCACAGGCGATCAACATTGAATGACAATAAGTGATTGAGCAGGTCGTACCGCGGAGCGATCGAGGTGAACATCGCACGGACAGCGCGTGCCGCGGAACCAGCATCGCTGGCCCCGTCCGGAGCGGCACCGACAACGATCGACTTCCGAGTGTCCGTCACCGGGCTCACTTCTTCCACACCCAGCCGCCGCGCGATATACGGCGTAATTCTTCGACAGCGTCGATTATGACTTTGTCCGGCACATCGGCGGCGATTTCGACTTTCCCGATCTCCCGGGGCAGAACGAAATGAACCGCTCCGTTTTGTGTTTTCTTGTCCGCCTGCAGGCGCGCGAGAATCTTGTGCGCGCTGACTTTCACTTCCGGCAACCGGCCGAGGCTGAGGACCGCGTCGGCGATACGGCCGGCGGTCACGCTATCGGTGCGTCCGACCGTGAGTGCAATGTTAGTGGCGGCGATCATGCCCCAGGCGACGGCCTCGCCATGCAGCAAGGTCCGGTAACCGGTTTCAACTTCAAGCGCGTGCCCTATGGTGTGACCCAGGTTAAGAACGCGGCGTAGGCCGCCCTCCTGCTCATCGGCAGATACGATCTCGGCTTTCAATTTCACGCTTTGGGCGATAAGTCCCTCAATCTCCACCGGATCACGCTTCAAGATTTGAGTGCGTTTCTGTTCAAAGCGCAAAAAAAGATCGAGATCTCCGATGATGCCGCATTTGAGCGCCTCGTACAGGCCAGAACGAAAGGCACGGTCAGAAAGTGTGTGGAGGACCTCGGGATCAATGAGAACAACTCGCGGGTGATGATAGGTCCCGAGCAGGTTCTTCCCTGCCCCAAGATTCACACCGGTCTTGCCGCCGACGGACGCGTCCACCTGCGCCAGGACGGTGGTTGGAATCTGCACCAATTCCACGCCGCGCATGTAAAGGGAGGCCAACAGTCCGGTGACATCGCCGACCACCCCGCCGCCGAGTGCGATCAAAACGGCCTTGCGGTCGGCGCCCAGGCGCACCAACCTCTCCGCCAGCGTTTCGATGATGGCCAACTTCTTGGCCGGTTCACCGTCGGGCATCTGCACGACCTGGGGTTTGAAGCCAGCCGAAACCAGGGAGCGAATCAACTTCGTGCCCCAACGCCGGCGCACAGGAGGAACGGTAACCACAAATACGCTGCTCGATTGAGGCAATAACTCCACCAGCAAAGCCCCGGCCCGCGCCAGCAAGCCGTTTTCAATCCGAGCCTGGTAAGGACGAGGCGGGACGTGGATGGTGACTTGCGCCATGGCATTCCATCATAACTTATGGACAACCCAGCGTTAACTTCCCTCACGAGGAGTTAGCGCCATCTTCGTTTCTGTAAAAAGTCTCAATTATTTCAGCCCTGCTTGGCCGGCGCCAGGACAGACGCCAATACTGACACGGCCAGTACTCCCGCCACTACGCCGAGCATTACCAACGTTGGAACTCGAAAGTAATTCGCAGTAATCATCTTCAGTCCCACCAGGACCAGAATCAGCGCCAGCCCGGCATGAAGGAAGCGAAAGACTTTCATCAGTCCGGAGACGGCGAAGAACAGTGAGCGCAGGCCGAGGATGGCAAAGACATTCGAGGTGTAGACGATAAAAGCGTTGAGCGTGATGGCCAGAACCGCCGGAATGGAATCGACGGCAAAAAGCAGGTCCGTAGTCTCGATAACTGCCAGAACGATCAACAACGGAGTGGCATAAAGACCTGGGTTCCCTTGCCAGCCGCGCATAAAGAAGCGGCCTCCCTGGTAGTTGTCCGTTACAGGCAGCAGGCGGCGCAGGGCCTTTACGGCAGTATTCTTCGACGGGTCGATCTGGTGTTCGCCGGAGAATCCCAGCCGGACACCGCTGTAAACAAGAAGCGCTCCTAAACCGTAAGCAATCCAATGAAATCGCCGGATGAGGCTGACCCCGGCTAGGATGAAGAAGCCCCGCATCAGCATGGCGCCCAGGATTCCCCAGAACAGCACGCGGTGCTGGTGCTCTTCGGGCACCGCGAAATAGCGGAAGATCACGAGGAACAGGAAAAGATTGTCGATGCTGAGCGAGAGCTCGAGCACGTAGCCGGTGACAAACTCAACGGCGACCTGACGACCCTGCCAGAAGAAAACCACTCCGGCAAAGGCCGCCGCCAAGCCAATCCACATGGCGCTGCGGCCGAGGGCCTCGCGAGAGCGCACAACACGGCCAGGGCCGCGGAAGAAACGCAGCTCCAGCACCAGCATGCCGAGCGCGAAGAGATTAAAGAGAATCCAAAAGTAGAGCAAGGCATGTCCCAGAGGAACTAAGAATTGCTGATTTCTGATTGCTGACTGCAGAGCTTCATTTGCCAATCAACAATCAGCAATCAACAATCAGCAATCAACAATCAGCAATAGATCTACTTCTGCCGTCCTAGCCGTCCACTCTTCCCTCGTAGCTGCCTTTCCTAAATTCTGCACTCTTCACTTGGGTGGCAGCGCGTCCATCTTGTCGAGGATGCGGACCGTCTCCAGGATGGTACTGCCTGTAATTTCCAGGCTCTTAGAGCTGAGTTTGTCGACGGTATCCTGCGGCGTGTGCCAGAAAACGTTGTTATAGCCGTAATCGAAGTCGATCAAATCCGCGCAGGGCACGCCTTTCTGCAAGAAAGGAATGTGATCGTCAGTGACCTGATTTTCCCGCTCAAAAAAATGAGATTGATATCCCAGCCGGGTCGCCGCCTGGTAGACCACCTCTTCCAGCCAGGGCGTCGAGTTGAGGTCGCGGTCGATGTTCAGGTCGGCATCTCCGATCATATCCGCCAACAAGAAGGACTTGATGTTCTTGATGGTTCCGTCAGCCTGCCACTTCTGCGCCAAGTGCCCAATGCCGTACAAACTGTCCTCGGCGAAGGCAAGCTCACTTTCCGGCTTCATGGCTTCCTCCGCATCGTCCCATACCAGCCAAACGCTGTAGCCGTCGCGCTTCTGGCCGCGCAACTGATTGGCAATTTCAAGAAGCAGTGCGCTGGAAGAGCCACCGTCGTTGGCTCCGACGTATGCGGTTGCGCGCAGCGGATAGTTCGTATCGTAGTGGCTGGCGATAACGATGATGCCGTCTTTCGCCCCCGGAAACTTCGCGATGATGTTGTGTACAGGGAATTTACCTGCGGGAGTATCCGCCGTGAAAATGTCGCTTTCTACTTCATCCCCTTTGACATGGGCGAGGATGTAATCCTCGACTTTCTTGTGATTCGCGCTGCCCAGGGGCCGCGGGCCGTAAGCTACTATTTCTTTCACATACTGCATAGCACGCCCGGAATCGAACGCCGGCGGCGGACCGCTGTCCGCAGGAAGTGAGAGCGTGGGCAGCGTTGTGTCGGCCTGAGTCGTCGGTGCCGTGCTCTGAGCCGCCGTTAGAGTGGCGGTCTTGTCGTGGCCGCAGGCGCCGAAGCTAATTGCGATCGAGAGCAACAATGCCGGCAGAGCGCTGATCTTGCTTATCACTGAATGGAAACCTCAAGAAGAAAAATCGAACCGAACTGTTGCCGGCTCTTACGCCGCCTGTTTTTCCTTGCGCGCCCGGCGCTGTTTGGGATGGACGAGCCATGCGATTCCAATGCTGAACGCGTAGAGCGCGACCATGGGCGCGGCAAAGATGCACATATTCAAAACGTCGGGAGTCGGCGTAACGATCGCCGCGACGATGAAAATCAGAAGAATGGCGTAGCGGAAATTCTTCCACATGAAACCCGCCGTCACAATGCCCATCAGCGCCAGGAAGAAAATAAGAATCGGCATTTCGAAGATCAAGCCCATGCCGAGGATGATGCTCAGGAACAGCGACGTATATTCGCCGATGGTGATCATCGGCTGGAACTGCCTACCAAAATGAATGAGAAAACCGAGCGCCTGCGGATAAACGACTCGATAGCCGAAATATCCGCCCGCGGAGAACAGCGCAATGGTCGAAACCATGAACGGAACGACATAGCGTTTCTCGTTGCGATACAGGCCCGGCGAGATGAACATCCAAACCTGATAAAGGACGAAGGGCGAAGTGAGAAACAACCCGGCCAGCGCGGCAATCTTCAGATAAAGATTGAAGGGCTCGGTGGGATTCAGGTAGACGAGCTTCTCGGACATGCCGTTTGCCCGGAGCGCATCCATGATGGGGCGCTGCATGATGTCGTAGATCTTCTCCACTTTCCACCAGCAGGCGCAAAATCCTACAGCGACGGCGGCAATCGAGTAAACGAGGCGGCGGCGCAATTCCTCGAGGTGATCGAGAAAGCCCATGGTGGGCATAGAGTCGCGCTTGTGCTCGTCGCCGGAAGTTTCGGCTGCGGTTTCAAACATGCGAGCCCTGCGGCGCTGACGCGCTCTCGGGGTGAGCGGCGGCGACTTCCACCGTGGGAGCGGCGCTCGATGACGCGGCTGAATCCGCCGCCGACGCAACTGCTTCGGGAGCGGCTAACGTGGCAGGTGGTTCCTGCGGGACTGATTCGCTTGCGGCCGGGTTCAGACTCATGCTGGCTATGGCGCCTTGCGGGGGACGAGTGGGCGGGAGAATCGTCTGGCTCTTCTCGACTTCCAGATGCGCGATCTCGGTTTCGATCTGCGACTTGAATTCGTTCGAAGCGCGGCGCAGTTCGGCGAGCAGACGTCCAGCTTGTTTGGCGATCTCCGGCAGCTTCTTTGGCCCAAAAACAATCAGGGCCAGCAAGAACAGAAAGATCGTCTCGGAAAAACTCATGGCCTCATCATAACTGCCGAATGCAAAGGGCGGCAATGCTGGAGCACAAAAGCCTGCCAGCCAAGCTCACCGTCGGGGGGGCTCCCCCACTTGCTCAGTTAGAAAGAAGCGTTATATCCGCGGCCTGTTAGTTCATACACGGCGCCGTCATTCTTGGGGCCTCCATCCCCCAGCGCGCCATAGATATTGGCTGCTTTATCGAGGAGCAAGGCGCCCGAGGCCACGTTGCCCGCGGCAAAGCCGCCCAGGACGGCCTCTGACCAACTGCCTTCCCACGGCGTCAATTCGAAGACGATGGCTGGGGCATAGGGGTAGGCGCCAACAGCCACGCCGTAAATATTGCCGCGTGCGTCAAAGACCGCGGGCCCCGTGGGGAGTTCCGTGGTACCACCGAAGTTGAAAAGAATGGTCTCCCTCCAGCCGTCACTGCCCGGCGAAAGCTCGAACGCCGTACCATATCCGTAACCGTAGCCGCCGTATGCGCCACCGCGAAAGGTAAGGCCGTACAGATTCCCGCTCGCATCGAACACCAATGGACCGCTGGGGGCGATCCCGTCCACCCCGTTGACGGCGAAACTGTGCAGAATGTTCTCCACCCATTCTCCGGACTGCGATGTCAACTCAAAAACGGTGCCGGCTCCGGAAGAACCGCCGGAGGCCGTATCGCCATACAGATTTCCCGCCTGGTCCAGGATCAGGCCGCTTGTGGGGTTGATCCCATCCACTCCGTTGTCGGTGAACTTGTACAGAATGGTCTCCTGCCAGCCCGTGGAAGTAGGCGCGAGCTGAAAAACGGTTCCACACCCGGAACTTTCGCAGTCTTCGCCGCTGTTGCCGCCGCCCAGGGTTGTTCCATAGATATTGCCCAGAGAATCCATCACCAGGCCGGCATAAGGATTCGCCCCGCCGCTATTGCCCTGGAAGCTGTACAGAACGTGTTCGGTCCAGTGGCCGATTGAGGAGCACGATAACTCAAAAACCGTGCCCAAACCAGCTGCACCGCCTTTGAATGTAGTTCCGTAGAAGTTGCCGTGGCGATCCAGAATCAGGCCTGCCGTGGGATTCCCACCGTCTGGTGCGTTGTCGCTGAAGTTGTGCAGAACTCGCAGCTTCCAGCCTCCGTCCGCGGGGGAGGCCACTTCGAAAATCACGCCAGCGCCGCTGGTGCCGCCGGCATAGGTCGTCCCATACAGATTGCCGTTGGCGTCGGAGATCAGCCCGCCATTCGGGTCAGCGCCATCGTTGCCGTTGAAGGCGTACAGGATTTTGCCATGATCTGCCGCGGCGGATGCGCCAGCGAGAAGGATAATGAGCGAGAGAGTGGCCACTACGGCGGTCGATTTGATAGGAAACCAGCGCATCAGAATGCTCCAAGCAAGTTCGTATGTTTTGCCAGGAGGAGGAGGAAGAAGGACAAAAGACTGTAGCGCGGTTCGACGCAGCTTGTCAATGGATTTTGCTGACGGCATGGGAGCGGCGGCATCCGAAACGAGCTTACGATGCCACTTAGGACGCTTCGCAACTCACGGTGCATTTCGTCTAAGGCGACGGCTTGAGGACCACCGTGTTCCGTTCATCTCCGGCGATAATGCGGTAAAACCTTCTGAGGTCGTCGGCTTTGCTGACGGGTACGCTCAGTTCTTTCACTTCAAACGTGCGCGTGTAGTCGACGACATTGCCGTTCACCACCGTCTTCGAGTGATAACTGGCAAAACCGTAGTCGGCATCGACCGGCGGAGGCAAGTCATCAACAACATATCCGGGCGGAATGGTGATTTCGAAAGTGTCCGTATCGCGCGTCGGTTCCTCGAATTCAATGGGGAACTTCCGCGGTTCTTTGGTCTCCAGGAATCCCAAGCCTTTGCTTCCGATGACGCGAGGCCGCACCAGGATCAGGTTGCCGGCAGTCTTGGCGTAGTTCGGAGACTCGAACGAATAGTTGAAGCCGAAGGGTTGGTCGGTTTGCTGAAAATTGACGAGGCTGGCGTGAGTAAGATGGAAGCTAGCGAGCGAATTGGCCAGCAGTTCCTCGATCGGTTTAATGCGATCAGTGTCTTTGGTGACCGTGCGCAACCGCCAACGTTCCGAAGATGCACGTTCGCCCAAACGCACCTCCTTTACCTCACCTTTCAACATGCCGGTCGGATCGAGAGTCAGCTGGGCCGTACGCTGGATACTATTCATCGTGGGCGGTTGCTGCGGCAATTCAATCAACTCGCCTCCGTCCGGCGTCACCAGCAACCCGTAGTTAGCTTGCAGATAGCCGGGCAGTTGGCCGAATGGGATCAGATCGTTCGTTGGATCGAAAAATAGAATTCGGCCCAGCCTGGGATGCTGCACGGTGGCAATGAGCGAGGAATCGACCATGCCGTCCGGCAGTTTGATGGCCGTAATCACGTGGTTAAACCCATTGTGCGCCGGCATCTCACGGGTCACCGAGCCGCGCTCGGCGTTGATCACCACGTGGTAGGACTCCACACCGATTTCACGCAGCATGGAACGCACTAGAGTCGCCTTGTCCTTACAGTCTCCATAGCGATGCGAGAATACATAGGGTGCCGCATGCGGCTGCATTCCTCCAATACCCAGTTCAATCGCCACATAGCGGATATCGTGCTGCACGAATTCGCCAATCGCTTGCATCTTCTGCAAGGTGGTGGTTCTTGAGCCAGTCAATGCCAGCACTTGCTGCTTGATCTCCGGGGAGGCGTCCACCCGTTCGCCGATCAGGTTGAAGTACCATCTTCCCATCGTGTTCCAGTCTGTGTTCGCCTTCAGGGTCGGCCCCTCGGATCCAAAAAACGATAGGATCATTTGTCCGGCGACTCCCTGAAACGGAGGCATGAGAGGCTCATGTCTGATCCCGCTAATATCGCTTACCGCCCACTGCCATGAATTGTTTCCAGACTGCGTGGGATGAACCTCGGCGTGGTTCAGCCACGAGGATTTGTACTCCCATCCCGGGGGAAGTTGCAGGGAATAGTGGCTCTCCCGCACGGGATCTGTTTCCTGAAAGCTCCAGATGTCCTGCAAAAATAGCGGCTGCGATTCTACTTCGTACTCGTAGCCGACGATGCTTCCAGGATCGGACGCTGGAATGCGCACGACCTTGTACTTCGTGTCCGAGATCAGTTCACTCCCCTCGGTATTGGGCGATACTTCAATGGCGTCTTTATCCTTAACTTCGTAGTCTTTGCCTTGCGCTGGAATGCACCATCCGTGCAGGCTCTTGATCTTCCTCTGCGGATTGAAGTAGACAGCCACGGTCCCGTGCGCACGACCGTTTGGTCGAAGGATCTTATAAGCTTCGCGCACTTGCGTCCTGATCTTGTCGCCCGAAATAACCGTAACGTTGGTCTCGGAATACAGCAGCACTGCGTCAGTCTTATCGTCGTAGGCGGGCAATGGTACATTGACCAAGGCATCCATCCACGGGGGCGCGTCTCCACCCGCTAACGCTTGGGGCACGCAGGACAGAACGCAACCGACAACCCAGAGCGCAAACAACGCCACCGGCCAGCTAATTGCTCGCGCTGGCGGTTCCGGGTTGCAAAACAATTTGCTCTTCATCGCCGGTCCTCACTACTTGAAAAAAATTCCGTAATGCCAGATAGTACTTCGCGTCTATCATCAGGAAATCGACCGTAACCTTTCGCGTCAGGTGCAGGGAGTTCACGTCTTTCTCCGCCTTCAGGTTGTAAGCCACCACGTGCCCGTCTTGATTTTGCGGCGCGGGCAAGCTCTGCACCTGCCAGCCAAGGGGTAGATCGATAGTGATGTCGTCCACCTTTTCCAACGGAAATTCAAAATAGATAGGATGCACACGGTTGGTGTGTTCAAAAATGTGTTTTTCCGGGGCGCTGAACAGCCCCACCGGCAGCAACGCGCGGCGCCCTGCTCCCGAAACCCAGCCCGGAATCTTCACATTGAACTCCGCTACCAGGGGTTGCGAAGAACTCTTCCAATCGGGCTGGTTGGTAAGGTCCACCTCCGCCGCCACTGGGACGTATTCCTTTACTTCGTCTTCGAGGTATTTTTTTCTGTCCGCCTCATCGCTGTGAAGTTTTTCGACGCGCCGGTTCATTCCTTCCAGACCGGTGTACGTGACAGTGAGCTTCCCTTCCAGATCGCCCGTCTCGGAAAGATTCAATTTTGCCTTGCGCTCGATCTTGGATTCTGAGCTTTGCGGAAGCGTGCTTTGAATCCAACTTCCGCCCTCCTTATCGAGCCGCAACCCCGTAACACCCGTTTCTGACCATTCCAAAAGCCCGAACGGGGTGCATGCGGCTCCGGGATCGAAATAAAGATCTTTCCCATTGAGCTTAACCAGAACCACGTTGGAATCCAGCTTGTTGCGGTCCATGGATTGGGCTGAGAAAAAATAGTTGCGGCGGTCCGATACATATACTCCGTAGGCTTCAAACCCGGCGGCGCGCACCAGCCCGAGATAGAGCCACGTAAGATCGTTTCCGCTCCCGTAGCCCCGCTTCCACACCTCCTCGGCGTTGACCGGCGCTTTTTCCTTTTCGCGCTTCTGTTCCTGCTCCGTCTTTTCCAGTTCGTACGAAGTGTTGCGCAACTGCTGTACCCGGTCGTAAATCTTTCGCAGCTTCACCTCCGGCGGGTCGTTCGGCGAAACGATTTGCCCCACCGCCTCTTCCATCGCTTTCCGCTTGTCTACGAAACCATCTACCTGGCCGTTCAACTTCTTTCCGACCTTCTTCCAATACTTGTCCACGTCTTTCTCGAAAGGCTCGTCGCTGTAGACGAAGTCGACGCGCGCCTTCAGTTCGTTCTCAGGCGGCATGAAGTCTTCGACCTGAAAAGCGGCGATGTTGTGCGCCTCCAGCCGGATAATATGGTCCGCAGCGCCCTCCTGAGGGGGATTCGTGCCTGGCGGCAGGTACGGCCTCCAGCGCACTGTGAATGGGTTTTGGAAGCTGCCGACGTAGGGCTTCAGCGAAAATTTCGCAGCCCGGGTGAAAAGCTCCTGACTCAGGATCCAATTCGAGCTGTAGAGGGCGTACTCTTTGAAATCATACGTGTAGGAATACTCGATGATGCTGCCCACTTGCACGTCCGGAAGGGTAAAGGTTTTCGCAAGATACTTCAGCCCACGGGCTTTCACGATCGATTTCTCGAAGACCTTTCCGTCGAATTCGGCAGCCGAGCCGTCAGGCCTGATGGTGTGGGCGCGCAAATGCACGACGTCGTTGCCGCCCTTGATGAACGGAATCTCGACGTCGCCGTACTTCCGCCCTTCTTCGGTGAGGATTTTGATGCGGACGTAGTTGTCTTCGTGAGAGGTATGGCCGTTGTCGTCACGGTCGACCTGGCGGTACAGGATGATGGCTGGCGCTCCGGGAGCCAGCGGCTCGCTCGTCATCTTGAGTTCTTCAGGCGAGACCGGCGGAATTTCGCCAGCGCAAACCGAAACAGGACGATACTTGCTAACGGCCAGAACCACCGCCGCAGCAAAACATGCGATCAAGACTACTCGACGAAATAGCACGTTCCAACTCCCCCGAGCGATTGCATTACCAAGAACGGGCCCCGAACACGTTTGGTGAGGCCACAATATAGCGGTCGGGCCTTGGCGTCAATAGCCCGTTTTGAAAGGATTCGCGCGCGGGACTTGCACACTCGCAGGCCAGGGTGTATGTTTTCGGCGCGCTGGAGGCGCAAAGGGGCGCTGCATGAAGACGTACGTGATTTGCTTGTGGGTTGCGTTGCTGCCCGCGGGATTGTGGGGGCAGACCAAATGCGACGAGGGGAACGGGCCGCTGGATTCTTCTACGCCGAAGACGATGAGCGTGCAGGATGTGATCCAGAAGTTGGGGGCGACGGAGGCGGCCGCGAAAGAAGCACGGCTTCATTACACCTACAAGCAGGATGTGCTGGTGCAGACGCTCAGCGGCAAAGATGTGACCGGTGAGTTTCATGAAGTAACGACCGTTTCCTATGACGACAAAGGGCGGCGGCAGGAGGTAGTGACGTTTGCGGCGCAGCCTTCGTTACGAGGAGTTCAACTGACAGCGGAAGATATGGAGGATATCCGGACCTTCATGCCGCTGATGCTGACGAGCGAGGATCTGCCGCAGTACAACCTGACCTACGACGGACAGCAGCATGTGGACGACCTGGATACTTATGAGTTTCATGTGGTTCCGAAAAAAGAAGAAAAGGGCAAGCGCTATTTTCAAGGGCGAATCTGGGTGGACGCGCAGGATTTTCAGATCGTGAAGGTGTGCGGCAAGAGTGGTCCGGAGAAGGTGCAGGTGAAGAAGCGCGACCGGCCGGAGTTGCATCCCACTTTTGTGACGTATCGCGAGCAGGTGGATGGACGCTATTGGTTTCCCACGTACACGCGGTCGGACGACACTTTGTACTTCAAGGCAGGGTCAGTGCACATGAAGGAGATCATTAAGTACACGGGGTATAAGCGAGCGGGCACGCCCTGAGCGCGAAATGAAGCTTCACTTCTTCCAGCGGCTGGGGAATCTTTCCGGCGATCCTTCCATTCGGGAATCCACAATGACGAGAGCGGCAAGAAGCGTCGAGCTTTGCTCGACGGACAACCGGAGCCTGCCCTGAGCCTGTCGAAGGGCGGCTGTCCCCACATGAGAATCTCACCAAATTAGGTTGCGCTTGGCACTTCGACGGCGCGCCTGCTGCCGTATTTTTTGAAGACGGAGTCGCGGGAGATGACGCCTTCCAGCTGACGCGAGTTAGCGCGATTGACGACGGGGACGAGCGGGTAATCGTTCACGTAGCGGAGAGCGGCATCCAGCGGGAGATCGGGGTAGAGACTGGGCAGGCACTGAGCGGGGAGAACGGAGGCGAGCGTGAGTTCGCCCTTGCCTTCCTGGAAAAGGCGCTGTAGTTGGTCACGAGCGATGACGTTCCACCCGCTGGGATGCATGCGCACGAGGAACGTGGCGTCGGGGGAATCCTGAATGCGGCGGGCGTTGGCGTCCACATAGTCTTGCGCGCTGAGAATGGTGGCGGGAGCAGGCAGCATCGCATCTTCGACGCGGAGGATGGCTTCTTCGCGGTCCTCCTCGAGCGAGGGCAGGATGAGACCATCCTGGCGGGTGAGCAGGTCGAAGATGGGGATGCTCTGCAGGGCGCGCGAGACGAGGTAAGAGAAAGTATTGGCGACGATGACGGGAACGATGATTTCGTAATTGCCGCTGACTTCGAGGACCATGAAAACGGACGTCATGGGAACACGGAGAAATCCGGCAAAGAGGACGCCCATGCCGACCACGACGTAGGTTCCGGTGGAACCGGTGAGGTGCGGAAAAAAGATGCGCTCAAGGTCACCGACGGCGCCTCCGAGCATGGCGCCGATGAAAAGCGTGGGCGCGAACATGCCGCCGGGAGTGCCGCTGACGAAAGAAAAAGTAGTAGCGATAATTTTCAGGAGCGCAAGGATGGCAAGAAACTTCCAGGTGAACTGGCTGTGCATGGCCTGGTCCATGGAATCGTATCCGGCGCCCATGATTTGCGGAGCACCGAGGAAGGCGATGAGTCCGACGAGGAGTCCGGCGAGCGCGGG
Organism: Acidobacteriaceae bacterium; assembly: GCA_003140075.1. GTDB lineage: Bacteria > Acidobacteriota > Terriglobia > Terriglobales > Acidobacteriaceae > Sulfotelmatobacter. The sequence goes on from PLIO01000149.1 coordinate 36,503, forward strand.
CTGGAAATATTGCGTCCAGCGCGGCAAAGCTTTGAGGCGCGGACGCAGGTAGCCGATCGATTTAGCGAAGGCGACCGAAGCGAGGCCACCGACGATGCCGAGGAAGGCATAGGCGATGAGTTCGGTGGGACGCTTGAAGGTGGTAACGGGAATGCGGAAGAGCGGCTCGCTGCCGAGAAACCAGCGCACGATGACGACGCTGGAAACGGCAGAGAGGACGACGGAACCGAGGATGCCGGCGCTCCAGCGTCCGATGACTTCTTCGATGACAAAAAGGACGGCGGAGATGGGAGCGTTGAAAGCGGCGGCCAGGCCAGCAGCCGCGCCGACGGGAGCCATGAGGCGGAGTTTCTCGCGCGAAATTTCGAGTTGGCGTCCGAGCGCGGAGGCGATGCTGGCTCCGATTTGAAGAGAAGGATCTTCGGGACCAAGCGATTGACCGGAGCCGATGGCCAGCGCGGCGCAGATGAATTTACCGATCGCGGTGCGGAAGGGGATGAATCCGTTAAAGATGTAGAGGGCTGCTTTGGTTTGGTTGACGCCGCTGCCGCGGATGGTGGGAAAGACATGCAGCACGAGAGCCGCCACCACCAGGCCGGTCACTGACGGAACGACGAACAGCCGCCAACTGTGGCTTTGCGGCAGCGGACCGAGCAGGGCAAGGTGCATCCAGTCGATGGCGAGGCGGAAGCAGACGACGGCGAGGCCGGAGAAGATTCCGATAAAGACGGAGAGAATGAGAAAAAATACTTCCTCGTGGAAGACGTCTTCGAGACTGGAAAACAGACGGCGCGGAGCTTGCAGTCGCGAGGAAGCAGTTTGCGGCGAAGGAACCGAAGAAGCACTGGTGGGGGCGACGTCACTCATTGGCTGGCTGCCTCGCGCTTTTGGGAGATCAGGAGCAGCGCCAAATCATCGCCTTGCGGTGTGCCACAGATGGCGGCGGTCTGCCGTTCGATCTGGAAAACAACGTCCATGATGGTATCCGGAAGGTCGGTTTCTCCGGCAGAGTGAAGGTGGGCGAGATCCGGGTTAGTGGAAGTCCAACGGGATTGCAGGTTGGAAAGCGGTGATGCGGTGGAGGACGAGGCGGCGGCCGTCGCATTGGTGCTAGCAGGGGCAGCGGGGGGGGGGAGGTCGATTCCGGTTTGCTGCGCACACTCAGCCAGACGTGTTTCGGCCTGCGCGAAAGCGGCCACGATGCGGCGGTTACGTTCGGCGTCGGAGATGTGACTGTGGAAAGGATTGGTACGTAGAACGAGCTCGGCGGTTTCGAGAAGCTGGCGAGAGTTGGCGTCCTGTGGATTGGCATTTACGACAGGCTGTAAATAGCGCTGAGCGGTGACGTAGTTGCCGGAACGATATGCGGCTTCCCCGGCTCCGGCCTCGGCGACTGCGTTCCCGGGATCGACCCGCAGAACCTGTTCATATTGGGCAAGCGCACCAGCATAGTCCTGAGCTTGCGCGAAAAGTTGCGCCGCCTGAAGATGTGCGGCGGGATCGGGCGGCAAGGAGGTCGAGAGGGCCATGATTTCAGATTCGGCCTGCGCCGGGGCATTTTCCTTGAGCAGGAACTGGACGAGTTCGATGCGAGCCCGATTGCGGTTAGCGTCAGGATCAGAGTTCCAGACTCCGTACATGGCGTTATGGTAGTAGCGGGTGGCGTCTTCGATGGAGCCGCGGTGGGCGGCGACGCGAGCAAGAGCGAGATTGACGGCCGCATCCTGCGGCGTTCGCTGCCAGAGGGCGATGAGATAGGATTCAGCTTCGTCGAGGCGGCGGGGATCGTTGCTATCGCGCAGGGCGCGGGCCAGGCTGAGCTGGTACTGAGAGTTGGCGGGATCGCAAGTGAGGGCCGCGCGGAAAGCAGCGATCGCATCGTCGTAATGGTTGGCACCGGCGGCGGCAAGTCCCTGCTGGTAGAGGCGGCGGCCGCGGGCCTGCTGATTCAGGTTATAGCGGGAAACGAGATGACTCACGGCGGCGAAAGCGACTGCGGCGGCGAGCGTTAGCATGAGCAGGATGACGGGCGCAGAGCGGGAGACGAGCTTGGGGAACTTCCGCGACATATCTCGTATTACGATATCATCTGCCGGGAGCAAAACGGGAAGCGCGAGGACGAAATTGCGCTTGAACCGTTGCCGGTTCAGGTAAGATACTTCGGCCACCGAGAATGAGGACGGAAGATCAGCTTATCCACGATGAATCGCGAATATCACAAAGGATACAGCCAGGAACTGCACCGGGAAATGGAAGCGCTGGTGTTCGGCCATGCGGGCACGCCGCTATTGGTATTTCCGACCTCCATGGGGAAGTTCTTCGAGTATGAAGACCGGGGGATGATCGGCGTACTGGCGCCGAAGATCGAGCGCGGGGAACTGCAGATATTTTGCCCGGACGGAGTCGATAGCGAGAGCTGGTACAACAAGGGTGTGCATCCCAAGGTGCGTGTGTTGCGGCATTTGCAGTACGAGCGCTACATTCTGCACGAGATGGTGCCGTTTATCCGGTGGAAGAATCAAACGCCGCGGCTGGCGGTGACCGGATGCAGCTTTGGAGCTTATCACGCGGTGAATTTTGCCTTCAAACATCCCGATGTGGTGACGCATTGCGTGAGCATGAGCGGGGCGTTTGATATCCATCAGTTTCTGGATGGGTATTATGACGACGACTGCTACTTCAATTGTCCTCCTGACTGTCTTCCGAATCAGAATGACGACTGGTTTTTGAGCCGCTACCGGCAGATGAAAATTGTGCTGGGGTCGGCGGATTGGGATATGTGCCTGGATCAGAACGTGAAACTATCGGCAATTTTGAATGGCAAGGCCGTGCCGCATTGGCTGGATATTTACGGAGATAATTCGAAGCATGACTGGCCGCTCTGGCTGAGTATGGCGGGGAAGTATTTTTAGGATCGGGCTTCGGGCTTC
>PLIO01000061.1:0-23156 GCA_003140075.1 Acidobacteriaceae bacterium
GGAATCGCTCCCGAAAGTTTTGCCCCCGCGCCCACCAGCGCCACCGGCCGACTCGCCCGTTGCAGCAAGGCCACGATCGTGTCGCTGAAACCACCCTCAGCCTTCGCATCGGCGGGCCGCGCGTGCGGAGCAAACTTCGCCGGCCCGGAAAATTCTTTTTTCGCCTTCAATATGTCGGTCGGAATATCGATCACCACCGGCCCCGGCCTTCCGCTTCTCGCCCAGTAGAATCCCTCGGCGATCACTTCTGGAATTTCGTCAATCGTGCGCACCAACCGGCTCCACTTCGTGAGTGAAAGCGTCACGCCGAAAACGTCCGTCTCCTGAAACGCGTCCGTCCCGATCATCGCCGACCGCACCTGTCCCGTAATGCATACCAGCGGCACCGAGTCCATCTTCGCGTCCGCGATCCCGGTCACCAGGTTTGTCGCCCCCGGCCCGCTGGTCGCGATCGCTACGCCAACTCTTCCCGTAACCCGCGCCACGCCTTCCGCCGCAAACACCGCGCCCTGCTCGTGCCGCGTCAGCACATGCCGAATGCCGCTGCCCTCCAGCGCGTCGTACAACGGCATAATCGCGCCCCCGGGATACCCAAACACCAGGTCCACCCCTTCAGCGCGCACGCACCGCAGAACGATTTCGGCTCCCTTAAGCATTCTCTGATTAACTCTTATTCACCAACCCTTATCCACTAACCCTTGTCATCCTGAGCGAGGATTGTTCTTTGCGCAGAGCGCAAAGAACAACCGCAGTCGAAGGACCCCTTGCACCCAGCCCTACTACCGGCTCCGCAAGGAGTTTCTACCTAAGCATTCACCGCCTGCTTAATCGTCTTCCCATCTTCGCTGGGCTTCGGCGCTTCCGCCGGCTTCTTCGCCTGCTGTCCCGGCAGCCAGCTCATCATCCCGCGCAACTCCGCACCCACGATCTCAATCGGATGCTGCTGCTCCTTCTCGCGCAATGCCGCAAAGTTGTATCCGCCATCCTTGTTCTCTTTGATCCACTCCCGCGCAAAGGTTCCGTCCTGAATGTCGGCCAGAGTTTTCTTCATCGCCGCGCGCGTGGCATCGCCCACAACTTTTTCCCCACGCGTCAGGTCGCCATACTCGGCGGTATTTGAAATCGAATACCGCATCCGGCTCAACCCGCCTTCATAGATCAGGTCGACGATCAGCTTCACCTCATGCAGGCACTCGAAATAAGCGATCTCCGGCGCGTACCCGGCTTCCACCAGCGTCTCAAACCCTTTCTTGATCAGCGACGTCAACCCGCCGCACAATACCGCCTGCTCGCCGAACAGATCGCTCTCGGTCTCTTCCTTGAACGTAGTCTGCAGCACGCCCGCGCGCGTCGATCCAATCCCGTGCGCATAAGCCAGCGCATACTCGTGCGCCCGCTTGCTCGCGTCCTGGCTGATCGCAATCAGCGACGGCACGCCGCGCCCCTCCGCATAAACCCGCCGCAGCAAATGTCCCGGCGACTTCGGCGCGATCATCACCACGTCCACATCGCTGGGCGGAACGATCGTCTTGAAATGAATGCTGAACCCGTGCGAGAACCCCAGAATCTTTCCCGGATGCAGATACGGCTTGACGTACTGCTCATACACCGCCGCCTGCGTCTCATCCGGCGTAAGCACGTGGATCCAGTCCGCGCGCTTCGCCGCCTCATCCGGAGCCACCACCACCATGCCATCGGCGCGCGCCTGCTGCGCACTCGGCCGCGTGGGCTCCAGCCCCACGATGACCTTGTACCCGCTGTCGCGCAAATTCTGCGCCTGCGCATGTCCCTGGCTGCCGTAGCCCAGGATTGCAATAGTCTTGCCCTTCAGGGCCTCAGGATTGGCGTCGTGTTCGTAAAAAATAGTAGCCACTGGCTGCTCCTTGTAGCGCCGGCGTCTCGCCGGCACACCTTGTGTGCGGGACAGATACTCTGTTGGCCGCGTTTCGAATAAGCTCTGTTGCGAACCGACCGGTCGGTTGGTTAAATTATGGTATCGGACTGGAATTACGGTGTCAAGGAAGAAGTTGTCGGCCCCCCCGGCGAGACGGAAATAAGCGCAGGAATGGTTTTGGGTAGGGCATGGATTCACAGGCTGCCGAAAAAGTCTGATTTGGGCAGGTTTCGGGAAGGGCACGACTTCACAGGCTGCGGAAAAACTCTGATCGACGGGGTTTTGGGAAGGGCACGAGTTCACTCGTGCCGCCAAGTCGTTGAAAATATATCCGCGCTTTAGCGCCTGAGGTTCGCTTATTACCTCCTCGACGACTTTTTTCGCAGTCTGTGAAGCCGTGCCATTAAGACGCATTAAAGGCAACGGTTTTCAGCCCCCGGCGAGCGCGGAACATTCTCCCCGCAATCCTCGTATCCTTAAAGATAACTTAAGAAGAGGCACAATTATGTACTGCAACGCTTGCGGCAAAGACATCGCCGAGGACGGCCACTTTTGCTCCCACTGCGGCAAAGCAGTGGGCATTCCGCCCACGCCGAAGAAACTGATACGCTCCCGCGCCGAGAGCAGGATCGCCGAGAGAAAGATCGCGGGCGTCTGTGCCGGCCTGGCTCACCATTTCGATCTCGACGTAACGCTCGTGCGCATCGCCTGCGTCTTCCTCACGCTCGCCACCGGAGTCTGCCCCGGCATCGTCACCTACCTGCTCGCCTGGATCATCGTCCCATCGGAGCCGGAACTGAAACCCCTGCTCGCGGCACAACAGCCAGTGGCGGGTTAAGGATTCCCATTGCGCCACGAACCATGTGGGGACAGCCGCCCCCGGCTGCCTGCCCTGGAGAAGTCGAAGGGTCCGGCGGCCCGGGTATTTCGGGCCGCTGGCATCAGGCACCGCATCGAGGGCCCGTCCGCCGAATCGACTCGCCTTTGGGGAGAGACGCAGAACGAACCACCCGCGTCCACCCCGGCAGGGGCGGCACATGATAGCCCCGGACGTAAGTCCGGGGTAAGCCGAATAAATTAGGAACCGAGTCCCGGAGGGACGGCACCAACTAGGGGTCGCCCACCTTAGCAGCCAGCCCCGATGGAATGCGCGGTAGATTCCGGCTCCGTTTCCTGCGTTTTAACTTTAGGTAAGTTGTTGGGGCTCGGACGAACCACAGCTAAGACGGGGCTTGGAGGTAGGTCATGATTCGAGCAGGAGGGGTGCGAAGAACACGCAACGACAATATCGCAGTAGCCTGTGCCGATTGCCCGAAATGCGGTAAGGAAAACGTAGTGGCGCGGGTAGCGTCCCCTCGCTCCGGTTTCAACTCGCCAACCGAGCGGGGAGTCACCTGTAAGAAATGCAGCGATTTCTTCAAGGTCAAGGAATCGAGGCTCATTATTCGCAGACACCCAAGAGAGCAAGTGGATATAGAGTACGGTGTTGACGCACTCCCTTGGATCGAGTGAGCAGAACCACGAGGCAGCGGCCCTAGGGCGGCCGATAACAGCCCAGATAGCACGAGCGCTGGGCTTGCCCTACAATCCTCAACATGCCCTCTGTCCAAGAGATCGTTACTTCAGCGGCCGCTGCGATCGGGTTGGGCCTGTCGATATACAACACTATCCAAGCGCGGCGGGATAAGCGCCCAAAGCTGAGAATCCACGTATCATTTGGGTTTCTTTCCCATGGACCTGAGCTAAGCGATCAAAAGATCCTCTTCGAAGCTGGCAATGCGCGGGATCAGTCCATCACCCTCGCCAGCATGTGCATACCCCTTTCGGGCAAGAGGTCGATGGCATTCCTTCAACTGGATGGTGAGAGGCCGATGCCCGTGTTGCTAACACCGGGGACATCGACGCGCTTTTGGCTAAACTCCAACGAACTCGAAGCTGAGACTATTAGGGCGGGCATCAGATGCCATCAAAAGTTCCGGGTGATGGCGCGCGATGCTCTCGGGAACGAGTATCTGAGCAACAGCATCTCGTTCAAGCCGATGAAGTGAATGTTCACCTTTGCCCTCGGCGCGGGCACATCACAACCAACGCTGCCGCACGGTTTTGACGCGGCTTGGTCAGTGCGCTCTCTGATTCAGCAGCCGCTCGACTCGCTCGGGCTCGCAAGCAATGATCTTCAAATAAGCTTGGGTTGGCCGATCCGGCTGCGCGCGGCCTTGCTCCCAGTCCCGGAGAGTGCCGAGTGGGATGTGGTAGCGGACGGCGAATTCCTCCTGCGTCAATGCCAGGGCGCGGCGAATGATTTTTGCCTGCGGCGTTCGCTTCATCCGGTTTAAGATCGCCGGCAGTCAGCGGCTGCGCGTCGCGGTCGGCACGGGCGGCCGCTTCGACTGCCCCGGCGTCATGGGCCTAAGCGTTTCGCTGGAAGTGGTCGTCTTGCTCATATTGCGTCGTAGCGCGGCAGGTCTTTTCCGGCGCGAAAGGGATCTGTTTACTGGAACGGTACATCCACTTCGACATAACTCCCAGGTGTGGCCGCATTCACCGCGACGACAACCCGCTCAACATGCCGCCGCAAAACGGGCCACTGCTGATTGCCGAGGACGAGGAACGCAATTCTCCGGCCCGTCAAATTTTGCTGGTAACGAATGTTCTTGTCAGTGGTGATCAAGAGATCAAACCCTGCCGCCTCGGCGGCGGCTATCAGTTCGCCGTTAACCAGTCGATCCCATCCTCGTTCGATCGCTTCAACCACGGCGTGGCCTTCGAGCACATGTCGAAGGGGTGCAGGGGTGCCGTTATCGAAGAGGATGAGCATCGGCCAGCTGCGCGGGCGGCGGAGCAGGAGGAGCGTCCAAACTGCGAGCCGCGAATTCGATGACCGCGGTCACTTGTTCATGCGACAAATGAAACCATTCCATAATCTCCGCGATCGAGGCCCCCACTTCCAGATTGTCAAAGACAACTGAAACGGGCGTCCGCGTGTCCCGGAATACCCAGGCGCCACTTCGCTTGCCGGGAATGCTCTCCACTGCCGGACATTGGGACCAATCGAAAGTAGCCATATTCTGCCTTGCCCAATCTTAACCTTTTACCACAGTTCTTCCGCAACAATCGGGCAGCGCGCCTTGCCGAGAGACTGCTACTCTGCTCTCCGCTCTTCCACAGTACGTCTGTGACATCTAACCTTGCCCCCGCAATTCCAATCGGCGATCATGGTCGAGGCCGTGACGGTCTGCTCCAGAGCAAACCGTCGCGCCCTAAGTCCTTTGTTTCACGGACTTTGATATCTAAGTTCTTTGAAAGCCGTATTTTGCGGGGGATTTCTCGGTAACTCGATGATTCCACTATGAGGCGTGGGGTAGGGGTATCCCTAATTTTTCGCGCAAGAGCGCAAGTCGTGGCCGCTCCAGCAACGTCGCAGCAAACTTTATTTCGGCGATCATGGCCGAGGCAGTGACAGCCTGCTAAGAGCAGATCGTAAGCTCTAAGTCCCTTGTTTCACGGATTTTGAGGTCTAAGTCCTTTGAAAACCGTATTTTGCGGGGAATTTCTTGCTAACCCGATGATTCTACTATGAGGTGTGGGGTAGGGGTACCCGCTAGGAGCTAGAAGCTTAAGGGGCGCATTGGCATTCCCGCCCGCAACTGTTTACCATGTCACCCGATGGCCCGCGAGACCGTGGTCGATTCCCGGCAGGAAATTCTGCGCACCGCCGCCCGGTTGTTCCAGCAGCGCGGCTACGACGCCACTTCCATGAACGACGTTGCCGCCGCGCTCAAGCTCAGCAAAGGCGGCCTCTATCACCACTTTCAGAGCAAAGACGAAATCCTCTTCGAGATCATGGACCACGCCATGCAAATCACCGAGGAACGCGTGCTCACCCCTGTGCGCGGCATCGCCGACCCCGAAGAACGGCTGCGCGCCCTCATCCGGCTGCACATCGAAGTTGTCCTTAGCCCCCGCGACCGTGAAATCACCGTGATGCTGCATGAAAACCATCCCCTGCCGCCCGCCCTGCGCAAGCGCATCAACTCCCGCAAAAAGGAGTACATCCACTTCCTCGAAAACCTGATGGCCGAAGTGCAAAACGAAGAGGTGCAAAACAAAGAAGTCCAAAACAAAACACGGCAATCCCATTCAACAAAAAACAAAGTCAGCCCGCGCGCCGCCGCTTTTGCCCTGCTCGGCATGATCAACTGGATCTACCAGTGGTATAAGCCGGAAGGCGATCTGCAGGCGCAGAACCTGATTCCACAATTCACCGACCTCATTTTTGGGGGCATCTTCGCGTGAAAACCGTATTCGCCAGCCTTCCGGAAATCGACGAGCAGCGCGTCGAGAGCGGCAAACCCTACCGCGAGTTCCTGCGCGTCCCGGCGATGAGCGCCGGCCTCTACGTGCTGCCCGCCGGAGGCACCGACCATCAGAAGCCGCATCGCGAAGACGAGATCTACTATGTGATCCGCGGCCGTGCCCGCTTCAAAGCCGGCTCGGAAGACCGCGAAGTTTCAGCTGGCAGCGTGATCTTCGTCGCGGCGCAAGTCGGCCATCGTTTCTACGACATCGAAGAAGAACTGGCCATGCTCGTCTTCTTCGCGCCCGCCGAAACCTAAGCGCAACCATCGCCATGGCTCGCAACTACTTCGCCGGTACCCAATAAATCTCTTCCTTGATCGCGACCTTATCCAGAAACCCGCGCCGCTTCAGGATCGCCTTGCTGTTCGCGATCATGTCGGGATGGCCGCACAGATAAGCGTGAGTATTGCTCGCATCGAGTCCCCACTGGTCGGCATATTTGCGCAGCACATCGTCGGCCCGGCCAATCTCACCCGGCCAGTCGGCGTGGTCCCACGGACGGCTCACCGTCGGAACATATTTCAACCACGGCAATTCCTCTGCGAAGCGCGTCAATTCCTCCTTATATCCAAACTCCCACGGACGGCTGGCGCCGTTCAGCAGGTACAGCTTGTGCGCGCCATCGAAGCGTCCTTCCTTCCATTCTTTCGAGAGCGTGCGGATGAAGCTGACAAACGGCGCCACGCCGGTAACGGTCGATACAAGCAAATGATTCGTGAGGCCGTCTCCGGTCTCCAGCACGAATCGCCCCTTCGGCGCTTTGCGCATCAGCAATTCGTCGCCCGGCTGTAGCTTGTGCAGCCGCGGCGTCAGCGCTCCCTCAGGCACCAGTTCAAAGAAAAACTCCACCTCGTCTTCCGCCGGCGAGGACGCAATCGAATAAGGACGCTCCGTCCGCTTGCCATCGTGCTCCACCCCCAGCGTGGCATACTGCCCCGGAATAAACTTGAACTCTCCGCCCGCCTGGATGCGAATCATCCACAGGTCGGGCGCGAAATCGACGCGCTTTGTGACCCGCGCGTGAAAAAACTTGTCGTCCGGAGTCGTCACAGTCAATCCTCATATCCTCCAAAACAAATTTGATGCCAAGCGAAACCGGCGGATGCGTCCCGGCAGAGTGGAGATGATACACGGCAGGAAGCCAACAGGGCAACCGAACGGTCGTTCTAGCTTAAACTCCCCCGCGAATCTTGTTTGGGGCAGCAAAGAGTCAAGAGTGAGCGCCAAAGAAATGATTTACGATTTTAGCGCCATCCCGGCAGTTGGTCCGTAGCTACATTTGGAGTTACAATGCACTTCGAATGGAACGAAGCGAAGAACCGCTCCAATATCCGCAAGCACGCCCTCGACTTCGCCGATGCTGAGCAGATGTTTCGGGGCGCGCTCGTCATAGAACCGGACACGAGGGAAGATTACGGAGAAAAACGTTGGAGAGGAATCGGCACGACTCGCAGGCGCACGACCGTAGTCATTTTTACAGAGCTTGCTCCGGAAACCATTCGGCATCATTTTGTTAAGAAGGGCACATTATGATGAGCGCGAAGAATACGAAAAGGCAATCCAAAACGGACTGGAAGCGGGTTGACGCCATGAAGGACGCCGACATAGATTTTTCCGACGCGCCTGAGCTCGGTCCTGATTTCTTCAAAAACGCGATCTTCTGGCCCGGACCAAAGAAGCAGATTACCTTACGTGTTGATCCCGATGTTCTGACGTTTTTTCGCAAGCATGGCCGCGGCTACCAGACCACTATCAACGCCGTCCTGCGCAAGTATATGGAAGCCAAAAAAGGCAACGCCGTGGCACGGCGGAGTTAGTCGTCAGCGCTGGAGAACCCTGAACCAAAAAGCCTAAGTTTTGAACCGCTCCTGCTCTGGCCTATTCTCGCTAAGCTCCAGTTTTTGTTGAGGCTTTCCGGCCAGATTCCTCTCACGCAGGCTACGCATTAATCGCTCATCTTCCGCGATCAGCTTTGGGCTTCGTCTTTCACCACTTTGGATCTCAAGCAGCCGTTGCATCAAATCGGCATAGTTTTCCATAACTTCCTCCAGGCCACGGGTGGTTGTTTGGCAGAAATAATAAGTGATATCCCAAGCACAAAACTGGCCAAAAGTGACCAGTTTTGTAAGGAGCCTGTTAAGGTGTTTGATCTGAATTGATCCGCAGTCCTAGCGGTTTGATTAGCGCTCTTTGCGGCAGTTCTTCGCGCCCTTTGCGGTTAAGAGCTCTTCAGCCTCGATCAGCGGGACTGCCGTACCTTCGCGGCACGCGCTTGGAGATATTGCAGAGAATCTCGTAAGGCGAGCTGTTGGCCAGCCGCGCATGTTCCAGCGCATCCACGCTGAGCCCGTCGCAGGTTCCCAGCAGGATCACTTCATCGCCCACCGCAACATTCGGAATGCCGGTCACATCCACCAGCGTGAGGTCCATCGAGATGCTGCCGATGATGGGCGCGTAGTGGTCGCGGACGATCACGCGGCCGCGATTGGAAAGCTGCCGGTTGTAGCCGTCGGCGTAACCCACGGGCAGCACGGCAACGTGCGCGGGCGCCTTGGTCACATAAGTTCCGCCGTAGCCGAGAGCCTGGTTGGGGGCGAAGTTTCGCATGGAAAGAATGCGCGTCTTCCAGGTCAGCACCGGCTTCACCGCAAGCCGCAACGTGCCTCCGCTCACTTCTCTTCCCGCACGCTGGAACGGCAGATAATATCCGTAGAGCGCGACCCCCGGACGCACCATGTTGTTCCAGGTCTCGCGCCGCGAGATCAGCGCGCTGGTGTTGGCCATGTGCACCAACGTTGGATCGAAACCGGCCGCGCACACCATGCGCTGCGCTTCTTCGAAACGGCGTTCCTGTTCAGCCACCGAAGGCGCGTCCATAATTTCCGAAGATGCCAGATGCGTCGAAAGCCCTTCGAGAACCAGATGCGGCGCGACGTTGAGAGCTTTCAGCACACCCGGAAGTTCCTCCAGCGACACGCCAAGCCGGCCCATCCCGGTGTCCACCTTCAAATGCACAGCCTGACTCACCGCTCCCGACGCGGCGGCGTTTTCCAGACACTCGATGTGCCAGGGCTCCCAGACCGTTGGAGTGAGCCGTAAGCGGACGATCTCACTCTCTTCGCCACGCCAGAAACCCGTCATCAACAGGATTCGCGACTCGATCCCCGCATCGCGCAACGGGATCGCCTCGTCGAGAGAAGTCACACCCAACCACTTCGCGCCCTCCGCCTGCAGAACGCGCGAGCATTCCACCGCGCCGTGGCCATAAGCATCGGCCTTCACCACCGCGCACACGGTCACGCCCGTGCCTGCATGCTTTACAACCGCGCGAAAGTTTTGCCGCAAAGTAGCGAGCGAAACCTCCGCCCAAGTGGGGCGGGTCGCCACGCGGCTCAGAATTTCTACAGTGGTCGCCACAGGGCTCGATTATAGCGGGAGCGGCGTGCGCGCTCAGGTTACGCTTGGGCTACTCCCGCTTGATTTCGTCTTAAGGATAATCCAACCGTGCCCGATCAGCTTCCGCCCAGCGAGAAGTTCACCGTGATCTGCGTTTCCACCTCGACCGGCTCGTTGTTCAATACATAAGGCCGGTAGCGCCACTGCCTCACGGCCTCAATCGCCGCCGGCGCCAGCATGGGATGCCCGGTTACGACTCGCAGATTTTCGATAGTTCCTTGCTTGCTGATCACCGCCTGCAGCACGACCACTCCCTGAATGCGCGCACTCCGCGCCAGCGCAGGGTAGGTTGGTTGCACCTTGTGGATGAGATCTCCTTCACTCATGTGCGACAGGCGAAGCGGGGGAACAACTGCCGCCGGAGGCGTTGGCATGATGGGGCGTGGACCGGTGCTAAACACGTTCGACACGCCGTGCGGATCGCCCATTATTGGTGCTCCAGAAGGACCAGAGGCTCCAATCTGTGGCGGAACATCGTCGCCAGCAGTCGGTATGCCATGCGGAATCTGGGTTGGCACGTGCACAACATTGTCGGCAGGATTGCTCGGCGCGGCAGTATTTCCACTCGCGTGCGCTCTGACCGTGGGAGGTTCTCCCAGAGGTTGGCCCAAGCTGACGGGCGTGGCAAGCGGACGAAACAGTGGCAAGCCAGTCGGGCGGAGCAGCGGCAAGATCAGCAACACGCAAACAGCCATGGCCTGCAAGCCGAACGAAGTTAAGGCGGTCCATCCGCGGCGCGAACGTTCGTCCCATGACGAATTGAGTGTGGTCTCAAACATGGTGTCCTCCTGAGTTGAAGCGGTTATTGCTAAAGACACCGAGCCTTGCTTCGTGGGACTGCCTGAAGCAAAGAAAAAAGGCCGCGCTGGACGCGGCCTTCTGGAACTTTCGCGACACACGCGGTGTCGCGAAAAAAACTACTTACTGGGTGGCGCGGCTGGCTTGGGAGCAGCCGGCCTTGGAGTCGTGGGCTTGGGAGCCGCTCCTGCAGCGGCTGGAGCCGGCACGCCTGACTGCGCGTTGTAGAGATCCACCACCGCCTTGGTGATGTCGCCGCCTTCGCCGTACCAAAGCAACGGGCTCTGCGGCCAGGTATTGGTCGTGTCGAAAACCATCGCGAAGCCGCTGTCCTGCGCGTGTTTCACGATCAATGGCGCCATCTTCTGCAGAATGCGTTGAAAAATTTCCTTCTGCTGATTCTGTCCATCTTCCTGAAAGTCCTGCACGGCGCGGTCAAGCGACTTTTTCTTGGTCTCGATCTGCTTGACCAGAGTGGCCTTGGCGTCGTCATTCAGCTTGTCGGCCTGGGTCTGGAGTTGCTTCTGCAGGGCGTCGAGTTCGTCGTTCTGAGCCTTCAGTTCGTTTTGCTTCGGCTCCAGCTTCTTCTTCAGGATGTCGAAGTCGCGCTGGCCCTCGTTGCTGCCGAAGACGGCCTGCTCAATGTTAATGGTGCCCAGCTTGGTGCCGGTACCGGTGGCTATGGGGGCGGAGGCGGCCGGGGCTGCGGGAGAACTGGCCGCACCTGTGGGAGCCGCGCCGGCGGTTTGGGCCCATGCGGAAACTACCGACAGAACCGCAACGGCCAGGGATGAACGCAGAAACTTGCTTGTCATTGGATCGCTTAAACTCCTTGGAACATTGTTCCGTTGAATATAGTTCCGTTGAATATGGTTCCGTCGAATATAGCTCTAAGGGCCGTCAGACGCCGCCCGTAAGACAAGGCGCACTGGATTGCCAGCGTCACACGCCGGGGTTGCGGACGTGTCGTCCAGCCTTGGTCAGCTTTCTGCAATGGCGTGGATCGAAGCAATTATAGAGAGCATCCGCGGGCGGCGTCAAACTCGGCTCCTTATAAGTGTGATGTGGATAAGTATGATGCGGAATTCGCGAGGCGGGGAACTGGCGTCGGCGTCCGCGATGGCGCGGGTGTGGATTTCTTCGCGGAATAATTCTGGTGGCCTTCATCGAGGTACTGCGGACGATTGCGGATTGCCTTCGCTGCCCGGTCTGTACCGAGGAGTAGCCCCCTCCCCCTTTTTGCATAATCTTTGGAATCATCAGGTTAGCGTGAAATTCTCCCCAAGGTATGTCGTTCAAAAAGACTTAGGTATCAAAGTATCGGAAACAAAGGAGTTATATCCGATCTTCTCCGGGATGAAGCCACAGTGAGTGCTTCGACAAGCCCGTCCGCTTTCCTTGCGCATCTGATTTAACTATGGTTAACTATATGTGCTAATCCAAGATTAATCGATTACGGTCGAAGAATACTTAGTCAAATGAATGGGGAACTCACCGCACGCGCGAGGCACTTTGTACTTCTCGTGCTGGCGGTTGCGTGTCTTCTCGTGGCGGAAGCGCCGGGACAGGGCGAGACCACGAGTGCCATCGTTGGCGAGGTTAGGGACGCAAGTGGTGCAGTTGTACCGGGTGGCATCGTGACGATCACAAGCCGCGAGACTGGCCTGCAGCGCAGCGCCAAGACTGACGACGCAGGCCGGTTTAACTTTCCCCAACTGAAGCCGGGCGCCTATTCGGTGAGGGCAGAAGCGCAAGGCTTCGAGCCACGGTTAGTTGAAAATGTGTCCTCCGCTTTGGGCCAGAAGCAGACCGTCGATTTCACGCTCAAGATCGCTAGATCCAATGAGGTTGTAGAGGTAAATAGCGAAGCGCCACTGATCAACCCGGCAGACGCCAACACATCGACCACCTTGAGCGCGCCAGCTCTGGAGGATTTGCCGAATCCGGGCGGCGATCTGACCTATCCGCTACAGTTTTCGCCTGGCGCTCTCATCAACACGGCGGGTAGCGGCAACGACTTCGTTGGCAGCAGTAACGGGTATGGCAACGTGGAATTCAACGGCCTTCCAGCCCTTTCAAACGGCTATATCGTCGATGGGCTGGAAACGAACGACCCACTCACCAACCTCAACAGCGGGCTTTCGACCAACCTAGTGCTGGGGCTGAACTCGATCTCGGAAGTAACGGTAAACACTCTTTCTTATTCTGTGGATCAAGGGCGGTATGGGGCGTCCCAAGTAAACTACGTGACCAAGTCTGGCACGAATCAATTTCACGGGAATCTTTATGAGTTGTGGAATGGTGCACTGCTTAATGCCGCGGACTATTTTACGAACGCGACGGCAGGAAACCGCAAGCCGGGGTCGACCGTAAACCACTTTGGAGGCAGCATGGGTGGTCCGATCCTGCGCGGCAAGCTATTTTTCTTCTTCGATAGCGAATGGGTCCGGATCGCGCTGCCCATCGTCACCGCGACGATTGTTCCCAGTGCGGCCTTCCAACAATACGTGTTGCAGCAGCTTCCGTTAGGCCTCAAGGATGCAAACGGCAACGCTCTTTATCTTGCCGCGCCGCAAGAAGTGCCGTTCTATCGGCAAATGTTCTCCCTCTACGAAAACACTAACGGCACACCCACCGCGATCGTCGGCTGTCCGATCGCGGCGGGTTGCGCCAACCGGCAGAGCGTGTCGCATTCGAGCGACGACCACGAACAGGTGCAGACGGCGCGCGCGGACTACAACATCAACGCGAAGGATACGATGTGGTTTCGTTTTCAGGCGGATACTGGGTTGCAAGCGGCGTGGACGGACCCCATCAATCCACTTTTCAATGCGATTTCGCCACAGCCTCTGTATTCATTCGCGGCAGGACACACGCATGTCTTTTCGCAAAATTTTGTGAACTATTTCAACCCCGCGTTCTCGTGGTACGAGAGCTTGTTTGGACCCAGCGATTTTCAAAAAACACTTTCGGCGTTTCCGATCGTGTACGAGGGCAGCGGCGCGAATCCCTTTACTCCCATTGGCGGGCTGGACAACACGTGGCTGCAAGGCCGGCGCGCGTCGCGGTTTTTCATCAACGACAATCTTGCCTGGAGTCATCGCGCTCACGAACTTCGGTTCGGAACCAATACCCGAATCTTCCGCTTGAACGACTTTGACTTCGGGGAAGGCACGGTTCCCACCGTGACCTATGCGAACTTGCAGCAATTCATTTATGGAGTAGCGAATACCGCGTCGGAGACGTTCCCTTCGAACGCAAACGAGCCTTTCAACTTTCTCAATCTCGATGTCTACGCGCAAGATACCTGGAAAGTGACTCGGAAGCTAACCTGGACGTTTGGTCTGCGCGACACTTTCAACTCCAATCCGCTGAATCCGCATGATGAAGTCGCCCGTCTTCGCGGCTCTTTCAGCTCTATCTCGCATGACGTGAATCAACCGCTGAACGCCGCTATCCAAACTGGCCTCGGCAATCTGTTCTCATCCACACCGCTGGCCATTTTGCAACCGAGAACAGCAATTGCGTGGCAGTTCGAGCCGAAAACGGTACTCCGAACTGGCTTCGGGATTTTCAGTGACATTTTGCCGGGCAGTGTGGCTGACCTGGTCGGCACCAACCCACCCTACGACAAAACGTTTCAGGGAGGAGTGCTTGGTAGCGTAGGCACAGCTGGATCGGCGGGCTGCGACTCGGTTGTAGGATGCACGACAATCGCTCCAGGAGTGACGAACAGCGCGGTCGAGGCAACCGTGGCTGCGAATCAGCTTTTTACTTCGGGATTTCCCCAGGGCCAACTCTCGTGCGCATCCCCACAGGCAAACCCCACAGGTTGTCTTCCGCCAGTGGCGATTACAGCCATTCCGGACGGCAAACTCCACGCGCCTTATTTCATGGAGTGGAGCCTGGGAATGGAACATCAATTTGGAACGACCGCCAGTTTGAAGGCGCAATACGTCGGTACGCGGGCGGTGAACCAGCCGTACTCGACGCAAGTCAATGGATACCAAACCGTCTGTCAGGGCTGTTTTGCGCCATTCCCCTACCTTCAGCCAACCGATGCACGATTCGGAGCGGTGACGCAGTTCTCCACCGGTGCGAACAGTCACTACAACGGTCTTCAACTCACCGCGATGAAACGCCTGGGACACGGTCTGCAGGGGCAGGTCAACTACACATGGAGCCGTTGCATGGATACGGTTTCAAATGGAGGATTTCTGCAATTCTCCGCGGGAGGAATTCTTTCTCCTCTACCGGGAGAATTGGCCCGCGATTACGGCCCTTGCGATTACGACATCCGGCACAATCTCAACGGGCAATATGTGTATCAGTTGCCAGCTAAGGTGCGGAATCATTTTCTGGGTTACGCGCTCAATGGCTGGCAGATTTCTGGAACACTGTTTTGGCACAGCGGGGTTCCGTTCTCGGTGCTGAGCACGCCCTATTCCGCGGGTGGAAACGGCATTGTGCAGGGCAGCGGGCCGGAATTTGCCAGTGTCGCTCCCGGAGTTCCGCGGTATGAGCATCATGCAATTCCGGGCGTCACACAGCCGGGAACACTGCAGTGGCTCAATCCGGATGCCTTCGTCTCGACCGTCGATCCGAGCGCGCAGACAATTGAAGTCAACGGGCAAACGGAAACCGTGCCCGCCGGATCCTGCTATGGCGGCGGCAGTCCGCAGGATTGCGAGTTCGGGAACCTCGGACGCAATGCCCTGCGCGGTCCTGATTTTCTCTGGAGTGACTTCTACCTGACAAAAAGGTTTCCCTTGAGCGAGCATGTGAAACTGCGTTTTGAGGGTCAATTTTTTAATGTCTTCAACCATCCGAATTTCGGCCTTCCCAGCGTGGTGCAAGCCGGCATTCCGGGACAGCCCTCGACGCAAACTGGGTTCGGAGCGCTCACGTACACGACCTCTCCGCCGACCGGCTTGCTGGGAGTTGGCTTGGGCGGCGACAGCACTCCCCGCATGATTGCGTTTCAAGCGCGGCTGGAGTTCTGAGCATTCCCTTGCCCAGCAAATCACGGCTTGGCGATCACGTCGTAGGGGCGCATCATTTCGTTGTCTTCGTGTTCGAGGATGTGGCAGTGCCAGACGTAGCGGCCGGGGTAGCCCTCGAAGCGGATGATGATGCGGGTGACCATCGCGGGGTCGGCGCGGACGGTGTCTTTCCATCCGGCTTCGCTGGGGTCGGGAGGGATGGGCGGGCCGAAGAAGTTGAACTTGCCGGTGGCCCAATAGTTGGCGACGTCGAAGCTGCGGCGGTCGAGGATCTGGAAGCGGACGAGATGAAGATGGATGGGGTGGGAGTCGTCGGTGGTGTTGATGAGGTTCCAGATTTCGGTGGAATCGAGGACCGGGTTCTCGGTGACCGGCATATTCCAATGAGTGTTGTTGAGCAGCATGGTCACTGGGCGCTGAACCAGGTCGTCGACTTCGACAAGGGTGAGCATGCGAGTGTTGACGGTTGCGGATTCCGGGATTTTTGCGATCGGGCGCAGGGTTGACGGCAGGACGTAGGAATCTGCAGCGGCGATCTTATCCTTATTACTATTACTGCTATCCCTATTTTTGTTATCCCTGTTCGGCGAAGCATTCTTCGCGACGCGGAATTGCATGACGTTGAAGCTGTCGTTCTTGAGGATGATTTCCTCTCCGGCGGAAGCGGAGAAGTCGACGATGAGATCGGCGCGCTCGGCGGGGGCGAGGATTACGCGCTTGAGTTCGAGGGGCGCGGGCAGCAGGCCCTGGTCGGTGCCGATCTGGTGGAAAGGTTGGCGATTCGAGAGCGATAGATGGAAGAAGCGGGCGTTGGCGCCGTTCAGCACGCGGAAGCGATAGGGGCGCGGCTCGACTTCGAGATAGGGGAAGAGTTTGCCGTTGACGAGGAGCGCGTCGCCGAAGACTTCTGGCGTCCAGGGCGATTTGGGGTCGCCGGAAACGGGATAGTTGAGCTGGCTTTCGAGATCGAACATGCGATCGTAGAAGACGAGAGGAATTTCGTATTTGCCGCGGGGCAGGTTGAGGGAATCTTCGAAGTCGTCGCGCAAGAGATAAGTGCCGAGGAGTCCGGCGAATACGTTCAAGCGGTTAATTCCCAGGGCGTGGTCGTGGTACCAGAGCATGGCGGCGTCCTGGTGGTTGGGGTAGTGATAGAGTGCGGACTTGCCGGGGGCGTACCAGTTGTCTGGGTAGCCGTCGCTCGCGGGGGGAACTTTGGCGCCGTGCAGGTGAACGACGGCGCGGACTTCGGGCTTGCCGGCTTCGGCGCCGTGGATGCTGTGATCGATGGGAAGGAAATGTTGGGTGGGGAGTTCGTTGGCCCACTCGACTAAGATTCCCTGGCCGCTGCGGGCTTCGAAGGTGGGACCGGGCGAAGTGGAACCGTAGGCCCAGAGGCGCGTGGGCTTCATATCGCGATGGATTTTGCTTTCGATCTGGCGCATGGCGACGCGGTAGTAAGGCAGCTTGAGTGAGGCGTTCGCGGGATCGGGGCGGTGATCGATGGGCTGCGCGATGGCGGGGATGGGGAGTGGGTCGACGAACTGGGCCAGCGAACTGGTGTTGAGCGTGGTACGGAACTTGGGCGGGGGGAGTTGAGACCGGGGGGGCTGAGGGGTATGCGCTGCCTGGGGCAAAGCCAGAGCGGCGGTGAGGATTCCGCCGCGGTGAAGGAAGGCTCGTCGAGTTAAGGACACTGGTGGAGTTTCTCCTGGTCGCCGCTGCAAGTGCGACGCAAAAATATTAAGCGGGCATGCGAAGGGTCAGTTTCGCATGCCCGCGGCTGGTGAGGCGAGTCCTTCGCGCGGCTCGCCCGCATCCTTCGTTCGCGCAAAAAACGCGTTCTCTCGGGATGACAAACTTACAGCATGACAAAACTTACAGCTGACAAACTTACTTCTCGATTTCTCCGGTGCTCGGATTCAGGAACAGAGTGCCGTTGGTCCTGATTTTGGTGAAGTTGAACATCTGAGCGATCGAGTTGGCGACGCCATCGAAAGAGCCCTGGCCGATGCGCTGCCCGCCGAGCCAGTTGTCTTCGATGAAGTGGATGACCGAGGTCTGGTCGGTGACCGTGTGGTCGACGAAATTCTGCCGAGCGTACGGGGAGATGACCAGCAACGGCTGTCGAGGACCGTAACCGCAGCGGCCGAGGGCGTGCGGATCGCCGGTTGTGTTGAGGCCGGGCAGCGAAGTGAGCGCCGTGCCGCACGCGCCGGAACCAGTAAGAGCGTCATCGGGGCCAGTGGAAGTGTTGACGATCGGACCCATCTGGTGGTCGTACCAGCCATCGGAGTCGTCGTAGAGGACGACGACGGCGGTGCTGCTCCAGGTGGGAAGTGCTTCCAGGAGATTGATCGTGTTCACGACGAAGGCTTGTTCATCCAGAGGATCGGAGTAGCCGGCATGCGCGTCCTGATAGCCGGGGGCCTTGAGGAAGCTTACGGCCGGGAGATAGCCACCTGCGGCGGCGGCGTAGAAATCTTCAATGTCGTACTGGTGATTGGCGGGACCGGCGTTTCCGATTTCCGAGAGGGACGCGGGCCGGGTGTGCGCCGGGTTGCCGGTGGAGGTCCAGTAGTTGAAGAAGGAGTGGTGCGGAATGTAATCGCTTTCGGTCACGCCGGTGACGGCTGAGGTCGTGCTGCGATTGCATCCGGTGGTGCCGTTGGGGTTGATGGTGGACAGATTGAAGCCGCCCATGAATCCGCCCCAGGTTACGCCGGCCGAGGTGAGGAGATCACCGATGGTCTTGCTGCCCATGGTGACCTGGTTGCTGCTGGAGCTGGTGCAGACGTCGCCGAGCGGGTTGGGATCGCCGATGACGGTGAGGGAGCCGTCGGGGCCGCCGTTCACTTCGTCGCCGGTTCCGTTCAGAATGTCGGTGACTCCGTTGGTCTGGCCCGAGACCAGGTTGATGACGCCCACCGTCGATGGACCGAAGGTGCTGCTGAACGAATTGTCGTTCATGGAGAAGTTTTGGGCGTAGTTCCACAGGGCGGTGACGGTGTTGCCGTCGAAGTAGCCCATGACGAGGCCGTTGGTCTGGGTCACGCCGGAACCGGAGGGTGGAGGTCCGGCGGTGCCGGTGTTGAGGGGAAACAGATCCATCAAACCGAAATCGTAGGCCTGCTGCTCAGGCGTGTAGTCGTGGTCTTGATCGGCGGTGTAGGCCTGCGAGCGATCGAGACGGAAGGGATTGGAAGCGCCGGTGCCGTTGGCGGGGTTCAGGTTGGGGTTGGTGGTCAGCAGAGCGCCGCTCAGGCCGTTAATCGTGGGCGTGTCGGGTGAGGCTTTGAACTTGGGCTCGCCGGCAGGGTTGGTGGCGCTGGGATAGGTTCCAAAGTAGTGATCGAAGGAAATATTTTCGCCGAAAATAACGACGAGGTGCTGAACGGGAGTGGAGGTTGGAGCAGCTTTGCCGGTTGGCTTGGTGGCGGGTTTTGAGGCGGCGAACGCCGGCACGGCGGTCGGTCCCAGAGCGGTGGTCAAGGCCAGCAGCAGAGCCAGCGTCCTCCGGGGAGTGTCTGAAGTCTTCAGCTTGTCGAACATTGTTTTTTCCTCCGCCCGGGCGAATCGATCCCATTCCTCTGGAGCGCGTGATCGTTCGATGGACCCTTTTTTGGACCGGGGCGAAGAGGACTATAACGTCCAGATGTTGCAGCGAGGTTGCAGGATTGTTAAAAGGAGGTGAATCGGAGCCGGCCTCTGTGAAATTCTGCCGATAAAATAGTTTCGGCTGGGAGCGGGGAGGAGTGCGCTCGAGTTGAGATTTTCCGGGTTGGCCACGTTTTGAGATATTCCCCCCACTCCTCGCTGTGATTGGAATCATCGAGTTAGCAAGAAATTCCTTCTAAATCCGAAGGTCTAAAGAACTTAAATATCAAAATACGCGAAACAAAGGGATTGCAGGCGGAGTTTGTGGTCGCCGCCGGTCGTGGTCTGTACTGCCTTTGCTGGGGCAATGATGAACGAATTAGATTTGGAGCGCAAGGTTGGATGTCACCGTAGGGGTGTGGATATCGTGGGAGTTGCAATTTGCTCACAGAGAAGACGGGCAGCGGTATAGATTCGAGGTACCTACCCTTGCAAAAAAGCAAGGGTGGGGCAGCCTGGTCAGTCGTAGACGCTCCCCGGTCTCGCAGATGCCGCGAGACCCTTCGACTTCGCTCGGGGCCGGTTCTGGGGTACCCGGCTTCTGATACCGGTTTTTCGAAGTCGCGAAACGTTGGTCGCCTCGGGATATGACGGTCCGGGCGATGACGGGCGCGAATCTGGGCCAGTCCTCAGCCGCCCACTTCTCGCAAANNCGCGAGAAATGGGGCACCCAGCGGTATATTTTTGACGGGATACTTCACCAAGTGGCTGGAGACATGGGCCACCCGCCTCTACGTTTCCCTCGGATTGTTGATGCTGGGGCCAATATAGTGCACCTACATTGGCCTGGGCATTGGCGCGCTTGGTTCCGTTTCGGCGCTCTGTATTTGCCCATCCAAGAACAAAGGCGGGCGTGAGGCTGAGGGTGCTGTTGACACTGTCGCGCCTAAGGGAGTAGCGTACCCGGAGCGTCTTTGCCACTCTCCCCCGGACGCGCCTACCTTGTCCGCTGGAGGTTCTGTGAAAACTACTCTCGCCCTTGGCTTGTTACTTTTCTGTTTCTCCGCCCTTGCGGAAACCCGCTTGGTCCATACCGCGCCGGGCACGACCTTTCAGCAGCTCGCCGAAATCACTGGCACGGAAGGAGGGGATGATTTCGGACTTTCGGTTGCTGTGAGCGGAAATACTTTGGTTGTAGGCGCTCCACTTGCCTCCAATGATTGTGACAATTGTGGAGCTGCCTACGTGTATACGGCAGCGAACGGAGATTGGACGAACCTTACGCAGGTAGCTACCCTGACGCCGCCATCGGGGCAGACTGGCTTTGGAAACGCAGTGGCGATTAATGGCGATACGATCGTGATTGGCGACGACGGGGTAGAAGGGGCAGTTGCTTACGTTTACGTGAATCCGTCGGGTAATGCAACTGCTACCGCCGTGTTGACCACCTCCGTCGAGACTGGCGACGTTATTGCCAGCATCGCAATTCAAGGCGGCACAATCGTGCTCGGTATGCCTTTTGCGATTCCGGAAGGGCGTGCGGAAGGCGCCGCATTCGTATACGTCGAACCTTCTACAGGATGGGCCAATATGACTGAATCCGCTAAACTAATCTCTACCGACGAGAATACCGATTTTGGCTACTCCGTAAGTATTAGTAATCGCAATATTGCGGTCGGAGCGCCCGAGGTAGCAATTGACGGGGTCGAGCAGGGAGCAGCATATCTATTTGTCGAGCCAGCAGGCGGCTGGAACGGCACCTGGGGGCCGACTACGGAATTTGAAGCGTCGAACGGGACGAGAAAGGCTGTCATCGGAACATCTGTATCCGTGAGCGGCGACACTGTCGCAGTCGGCGCGCCAGATGAGGCCGAGGGTTCCGCCGTCAATGAGGGCGCTATCTATATCTTTACCGAGCCAACGTCGGGATGGCCAAAGACGATGACCGAGACCGCCGAACTCACAGCTAGCAACGCAAAGGCTGGGAGTCAGTTAGGGTATTCCGTGGCATTGAGTGGAAGAACCTTAATTGCTGGCGCCCCTTTTGAGGACTCCCAGCAGGGCTTAGTGTACGTTTTCTCTGAACCGGCTAGCGGCTGGCAGGGAGCAGAGACACAAGTGGTAAGCGCGCCAGACGGAGCCGCTAATGAGATCATCGGTTACTCCGTGTCGCTCGGCGGCGAGGTGATCGTGGCAGGTGGTCCCGGTTGGCCGCATGGGAGCCTTAGTGAGAACGGGGCGGCATACGTATTTGGTAAGACTCAGTAGGGCCGTGCGCGGAATCAGAAAATCTGCACTCCCCCGGTTGCTCGGGCTGCGCCAACGAGACTAGCGGCAGCGGGGGGTTGACCCGCGGCTAGGGCCGTAATCGCTGCTAGGTAAGCGGGAGGGACGATGCCGGCTGTACAATTTGTTGCTGAGCTTATCCCGACCGCGCACTGCAAGTCCTGGTAATAAATTTCCGCAGATGTGGTTCCCTGTTCGCTGGAGAGAACGAAAACCTGTGAGAGTGTTTGCGCCCGTGCGCCCGTCCCTGCATCCTGAGAGTCTAGGCAGTTCGTATTGCCGCCACCTGCAAGGCTGATATTGCAGTCCTGCAACTCGATATAGGGCACTTGACCAATGACCATTTGGCGCACATTGCACCAGTTGTCAGAACAGCAGTTCGCGCCCGTGCAGGTATTCCACAGCTGTATGTCCAAGAGGTCGCTGGTTAGTACGGGGGGTGTTCCGGGCGTTCCATTTTCGAGGCCTTGCGTTCCTATTGCAAAGGGCTGATTGGCAAGTATGGTCTGAGCCTCGCCGATTGTCCATGATGGATCGGTACCGCCGGGATAGCTGGTAAGGCTCTGCCCCATGTTGACCGTCATCATCGGCACCCATCGTGGGACTGGAGACTGCAGGCTTCGCTGCGAGCTTATGTAGGACGCGGCAGTGGCATAAGCACCAAGCCACTTAGACTTCATCAGGGCATCTCCCCCGCCAGCGGCATTCTCAAGAGATTGAGTGCAATTTATCGTCGCCTCGCTGCCAATGGAGAAACCGAAACGGATGTAGTCAATCTGCGAAAGTCCGGCAGTCGTTGAGTTGGAGGCCCAGGCAATAAGTGCCGTCCACCAGCCTTGAACAGCCTGCTGGTACGGATATTCCCAGACCGCTGGGATGCCCGTAGCTATTGTCGCCACGGTGCAGGCTAAGGTGCCCCCCATTCCCCCACAATTCCCCGAACTGACGTTACCGGAGGTGTCATACGGTGGTGCGGGGTCGGTGCCGCCAGCGGGAGTACTGCCCGGGTACCCCATCGTCCCGCCCAAGGTCCCGCAGAATGCCGCGTCCACTGGCGGGTTTGATCCCGCCCACGCCGTGCTAAAGACCCAAGTTGGTGTATCCGAATTGATGGTTGGGTTCGATACCGGACGTGCGTCGATGTTGATGATGCACGGGTGTCCGGCTCCCCTCCCTGGAAGACTCTTGCCGCAGGTGCTGTACATGCCCGAAATGTAAGGCAAAATCGAGGTGTAGAAAGCTGCAAAGGTATAGCCGGACGTGGAGGTACACGGGAGGACGCAGGTCGATTCCCAAGTGATGGGTATTGTGACGCCGTCTATGTAGGGCTCAATAGTTGTGTCGAAGCCGGAGGGTATACCGCTACCGGTCGGCATGTTCCAGCCGATGATATCGATCTGGGCGTCGGCGGCGGCCGAGCCAAATAAAAGCAGCGCCATCATAGCTATCCGCTTCATCGCACTCTGACCTCCACGGATTAAGAATCTAGCCGGAGAACTTAGGGCAAGTCTAGCCTTGGCGCATCCATTGTCAATTGCAACGGCTCTCTTACCGTTGGCATCCGTGGTACGTGCGCCGTTCTAACGGATGTGATCCCTGGGTGTGCGGACGGGACGTTTTCCATTCTTGGCGTTTGCGCGGCAAAGACGAAGCCGTCTTGCCTGGAATCTGGCAGGGGATTGTCGATCGCTACTCGTGCTGGAGGACCTCGTCCACGACGGCTTTGCCGCCTTTATCCACGGTGATGACTTTGTGGATGGGGG
>PLIO01000061.1:23167-31607 GCA_003140075.1 Acidobacteriaceae bacterium
TTGCCGACGGTCTTGATGTCATCGACATTGCCGAGCGAACGCAGCGTGGGCGAGAAGTTGATGGTCTGGCCTAGAACGAATTGCGAGCTGGAGGTTTCGTCGATGTAGCCGGCCTTGCGCACCAGGATGACGTGCTGACCTTTGTCCAGGGGAACTTGCGCGGGAGTGAGCTTGCCGGTGTCTTTGCCATCGACGTAGACGTTGGCGCCGGGCGGAGTGCTGGAGACGGCGAGCGTCGCCATAATTTGAGTGAGATGGCTCACGACGAACGCCTTGGCGCCGGAAGCGACATCGACAGTGCGAGTGTCGGTGGAGTAGCCGGACTTGCTGACGGTGACCGTGTGCTGGCCGGGGTTGAGCCCGGACAAGCTGAACGGAGTAACCCAGGAAGGATCGGTTTTGCCATCGAGCTGAACCTGCGCGCCCTGAGGAGTGGAATCGACGGCCATCTGCCCCGGAACGACGGCGACGGGCGTGGGCGCGGCGGGCTTCTTCTTGCCGGTCTTGCCTCTAACGGCAGCAGCAGCGGCGACGCGAGTTGGTTCCGGCGTGGCTTCAGCCTCATTCACGGGGGGCTCGGCCTGAACCGGAGCGGCTTGCGCCGGTTGCGGTTGGGCGGGCTGCGGCTGGGGCGCTGGCTGGGCTGCCGACTCGACGGGAGCGGGGCGCGGAGTATCGCCGTCACTATTCAAGCTGTTGACGTGGAGAACGAGGGCGATGGCGATGATGAGAATCAAGACGGCCGCGCCAGCGATGGAGTAGAGCATCAGCTGGGGTGGGACGCTCTTGATTTCCTTGATGGCTTTTTCCGCGACTTCGCGGGGCTGAACTTTGGGCTTCTCCTCTTCATATTCGCGAATTGTGAAATCGTGCGAGTGAGGAGTGGGCTGCTGGGCTGCCGGAGGTGAAGGCGGTGCGATATAGACTTCCTTCAGCGGAGGCAGTTCGGTCATCTCCGAAAAGCTGATGCTGCTGCTGCCGCCGCGAGACGGACCACCTTCCGCCATCATGGGATCGACGGCGATTCTGGGTTGTTCGAATTCCGGGGTCTCGATGACTGGCTCATCGAGGACGGTGGACGACATGGAAGCGGAAGGCTGCGACGGAGTCTCGGTGGCTTTGACGCGGGGCGCGGGCGACGGGCTGGCAGCCTGGGGTTTGGGTGCGGTAGACACTGCGTCGGCGCCTCCCCATCCTGCGGCGGCAGCGGCCGCCTTGCGAGGAGCGGGTTCGGATACAGTCACTTCTGGTTTGGGTGCTGCCGGCCGGGCTGCTGGCGGTTGCGAGGCGGCGGCTTTCCTTTCGGCGGGTTGACTCTCGACTGACGCCGCAGGAGCGGAGGCGAACTTGGTTTGGGCGGCAGCTTTCACTGGAGTGGCGACGGCTGCGGCTTTGGCAGGCGCGGCGGCTTGTTTCTGCGGTTTGGACTCCTTACATTTCTCCAGATCGTCGAGCAGTTCGCGTCCATTCTGATAGCGTTCGGCGGGATCCTTGGCCAGCGCTTTCATGATGAGATCGCTCAGCACCGGGTGGAGTTTGGCATTCACGTGCATCGGGGGCGTGGGCGTGCTTTCGAGAATGCTCTGGCGCAGCGATTCGGCATCCTCGCGATCGAAGGCCTTACGGTCGGTGACCATCTCATAGAAAAGAGTTCCAAGAGTGAAAACGTTCGAGCGGGCATCGATATTCTCGCCACGAACCTGCTCGGGCGACATGTAGTGCAGGATCGAGGGGACGCCGGGCATGGCGGCGGTAAACTTGCCCACGCTGGAGACGCCGAAGCCCAGAACCCTTACGGTGCCATCCCACCCGCACATGATCTTGGCGGGCTCCAGACTATAGTGAAATAGGTTGTGGGAGTGGGCGTGTTCGAGGCCGCTGCAGACCTGCCTGCCGATATCGAGCAAGTCCCAGATGGAAAATCCTTCTTTGCGGGCCAGCATGGTGGCGACGCTGTTGCCCTGGATATATTCCATGGCCGCGCAGAATTGGCCTTCGATTACTCCGGCGCCGCTAACGGTGGTGAGGTTGGAATGACTTAAGACTTTCGTAGCCTCGGCCTCCGCAAGGAGACACTTCTCCAGTGCGGCAGATTGCTCGCCGAAGGCGGACAACTGGATCGCCTTCAGGGCGATGGTTTGGCTGGTCTCGGGATCGTTCGCCTTGTAGACCGCGCCGGTGGCGGACTTTGACAGTTCACTCAGGATTTCGAAATGGCCGATTTTCGTGGACATAGTTCCTTGTTCCTTGCCTCATCCCAGAAAAAGCCGCGCAGCTTTCAGTTAGAGCTGCGTGGGTTCAGAACCCGGGTCAGGTTATGCGTAGGATATCGCTCAGGGGATTAACCTTCGAGTTACCAAAGTACTGAAAATTTAGGGTGTTAATGAGAAGGCACATTCGCAGAGAACCATTGCCCGGTGCGCGTTCTTGAGATGCGTGCTGCTTGGTGCGGATGAACACGCGAGCTAATGTGGAGATGAATCATTCTTGATTGAGACCGTAACTTTGTGGTTGGGCACGAGGTTTTAATTTGTTATGGCCGATGGCGTGTGACATTTGTCATGCTGGCCGAGTGACGATCTCCACTGGCGAGGTCGCCCGGGGGTGGGAGAATATGAAGAAGGCGGGTGTGTTTCTGGAGTTGAGCGTTATGAAGGCAAGGCGGAGGAGCGGGATTGGTTGTGGATGACAAGTTGATTCGGTTATCCTTGTTGCCAGTTCTGGGCGCACTAACACGCGGGCGCCCGTCCCTGTTTCCTCCTGAGGTTCTGCGATGACCTTAACCCGGTTTGTCACGAAAAACGCCTTCCGCAACAAACGCCGCAGCATTCTGACCGTACTGAGCATCGCTTTTTCTTTGCTACTGCTGACGCTCATGATGACCATCTGGCGGGCCTTCTATCTGGACGAGGGCAGCGCCGAATCGGCGGAGAGGCTGGTGGTGCGGCATCGGGTTTCTTTAACTTTCAGCTTGCCCGGCTTCTACCGCGAGAAAATTCGTGCGGTGCCGGGAGTTGTGGCAGTGGTTCCGGTCTCATGGTTCGGTGGGATCTATAAAGATCAGAAGCCGGAGAACTTTTTTGCGCAGTTCGGCACGGACCCTGAAGAGTTTTTCAAAGTCTTCCGGGATATTCAAATGCCTGCTGACCAACAAACCGCGTGGCAACGGGATCGCCAAGGCGTGATTGTGGATGACTCGCTGGCCAAGAAATACGGCTGGAAGCTGGGTGACCGGATCGTGTTGCAGGGCACGATTTACCCCGTAGATCTGGAGCTGTATGTTCGGGGCATATTCAGCTCCTACCCGGACGACAAGGCGGTCTATTTCAACGCTAAGTACGTGGAAGAGGCGGTTGCGTTTTTCAAGGGGCAGGCGGGTACGTTCAGCATTCTTGCGGCTTCTCCCGGGGACGTGAGCCGGATCGCCAGCACGGTGGACGATATGTTCCGCAACTCGCCGCAACCTACGAAATCGGAGAGCGAGAAAGCTTTCGGCCTGGAATTCGTGGCCATGATAGGAAACGTGAAGGCGTTCATCCTCATCATTTGCTCGGCGGTGGTTTTTGCGACACTTCTGGTTTCCGCGAACACGATGGCGATGTCGATCCGCGAGCGCACGCGGGAAGTGGCCGTGCTCAAGACTTTGGGATTTACGCGGCAGAGCGTGCTTGGTCTCTTCGTGAGCGAAGCGGTGGCGCTGGCGGCGGCGGGCGGGGTGATTGGCGTGGGGTTGGCGTACTTGCTAATTTATTTTGTGAGTCACTCGCCGTACATGAGTTTCTACAACTTGAAGTTGACGCTGGGCATGTGGGTGGTGGCCTTGTTGGTGTCGGGGTTGGTGGGGCTTGTGAGTTCGCTGCTTCCCTCCTACCACGCGTCGCAGGTGAACATTGTGGATGGTTTGCGCCACATTGGTTGAGGCCGGGTTGAATTTATGACGTTAAGCAGTTTTGTGGTGCGCAATACGTTTCGCAACAAGCGGCGCAGCCTGCTGACCATGCTGAGCATCAGTTTTTCGCTGCTGTTGCTGACGCTGATGATGTCGATCTGGCGAACATTCTATATCGACCAGGGACCTCCGGATTCTGTGAAGCGAATTATTACTCGGGATCGGGTTTCGCTGGCGTTTTTTCTGCCGGCGTATTATCGCGAGAAGATTCGAAGCGTGCCCGGCGTTGAGGCGGTGGTGCCGATGACGTATTTCGGAAACGTCTACAAAGACGACCGCTCGACCAACTCCTTCGCGCAGGTGGTTACCGACCCGGACGAGTATCCGAAGGTTGCCGCGGACAAGATCGTTCCACCGGACCAGTTGCTGGCCTGGCAACGCGACCGCACCGGAGCCATGGTGGACATCGAACTGGCGAAGAAGTTCGGGTGGAAGATTGGCGACCGTCTCACGCTGCAGAGTCCCTACTTTCCGGTGCATCCCGAGGTCACGATCCGGGCGATCTACACGATCGATCCGCCGGTACGCTCGTTGATTTTCAACACCAAGTACTTGGAAGAGTCGGTAGACTGGTTCAAGGGGCAAGCGGGGTGGTATTTGATCCAGGTGTCGTCGCCGCGCGATGTGGCGCCCGTCTCCAAGGCAATCGATGAAATGTTCCAAAATGCACCCCAGCGTACCAAGACGGAGAGCCAGCAGGCGTTTCAGCTTTCGTTCGTGTCGTCTTTGGGTAATGTGAAGGCATTTATTCTCGGGATTTGTGGAGCGGTGGTCTTTACGATTCTTCTGGTGTCGGGCAATACGATGGCGATGTCAATTCGCGCGCGAACGCGTGAAGTAGCGGTGCTCAAGACGCTTGGGTTCACGCGCCAGCGTGTGCTGTCGATGTTCGTGGGCGAGTCCATTGCCCTGTCGGTGGCGGGCGGAGTACTGGGAGTTCTGGGGGCGACCTTGCTGATCCGTTTGCTGACCCACTCTTCGGTTGCGATCGGAGTTCCGGCGGGCATGAGGGTTACTGTTCCGACCATGTTGGCGTCGCTGCTGGTGGCCGCGACGGTAGGATTTATCAGCGGCTGCCTGCCGGCATACAACGCATCGCGCACCAACATTGTGGAGGGTCTGCGCCACATAGGTTGAAAGAAGCCTGAGCAGACCCGGTAGGTTGAGAGTGAATCTATGGCGATACCGATCAGCTATAACATCCGCAATTTGAAGCTTCGCAAGGGATTGACGATCATGACCGCGCTGGGCATCGCGCTGACCGTGACCACGGCAATCTTTCTGATGGCGCTGCTGGCCGGGTTGCGGCGCGCATTTGTTTCGAGCGGCAATCCGCAGAATGTGCTGGTGCTGCGCAAAGGATCGGAAGCGGAGTTATCGGGCGGCTTCGACGCGGCCCTGTTCCCGACGCTCAAGGTCCTGCCCGGCATCGCGAAAGACAGTCACGGAGACCCGATGGTTTCCGGAGAGTGGGTGGTGGTGATCGTGCTGCCACGCAAGGACGGAACGGGCGAGGTGAACGTTACGGTGAGAGGGATGATGCCGGATGGCCTCGAACTCCGGCCCAGCGCGAAGCTGATCGAGGGACGATGGTTCCAGACGGGACAGCGGGAAGTGGTGGTGAGCAAGTCGATACGCTCGCGTTTTTCGCATGCGAACATTGGCGACACGATGGAGTTCGGCAAGGGGTCGTGGAAGGTGGTGGGAGTGTTCGACGCCGGGGGGTCCGCTTATGAATCGGAGATCTGGTGCGACGTGAATCAGATGGCGTCGGATTTCGACCGGCAGGGCGGATACTCGTCGGCATACTTGCGCGCCACCGATGCGATTGCGGCCGATGCGCTGAAGAACCGGGTGAGCGACGATCAGCGCTTGAAGCTTGAAGGAGTTCTCGAAACGGATTACTACGCGAAGCAAACCAGTTCCGGCGCGCCGATCAAGTACATCGGCATCGTCGTGGCGATCATCATGGCCATCGGATCGAGTTTTGCGGCGATGAATACGATGTATGCGGCCGTGGCTTATCGCGGGCGTGAAATTGCAACTCTACGCGTGCTTGGGTTCTCGCGTCCTTCGATTTTGACCTCGTTTGTTTTGGAATCGCTGATGCTGGCGTTGCTGGGCGCGGTGGCGGGAATCCTGCTGATGCTGCCGTTTAACGGAATGCAGACCGGAACGTCGAATGCCGTGACGTTTAGCGAGGTGGTATTCAGCCTGCAGATTACGTGGGAGGTTGCGGCGGCCGCAATTGGATTTGCGCTGATCATGGGATTGTTCGGCGGACTGGCTCCGGCCTGGCATGCGGCGCGGCAGAATATACTGACGGCTTTGCGCGGGTGATTTGCAAAGGGAAGCGAGCCAAACACGCGATTAATGGGTCGCAAAGAACGCGACCCATCGCGCGGCTCGCTCGGATCCTTCGGCGGGCAAAAAACGCCCGCCTCAGGATGACAACGAAACTTATGCCGATTGACGCAAAACACGAAGACTTGCAGAGCTTGCGAATCGACCGCACGGAGCGCGGCACGAGCGGCGCAGAGCCGCCGGCCTGGGCACGCCGCTACATTATTATTGGCATTGCGGTCGTGGTCGTGCTCAGCGTTTCCGCTCTGGCCTACCGCATATTTGCGCGCGACGTTCCGGAAGTAGAAGTGGTGCGGGCTGCGGCGGAGAGCAGCGATGTGGGCGGGACGGTGCTTTCGGCCACGGGCTACATTGTGGCGCATCACACGATCAACGTGAATTCCAAGGTCACCGGACGCCTGGCCTGGATTGGCGTGGAAAAAGGCGACAAGGTTAAAGAAGGACAAGTTCTGGTGCGGTTGGAGGATGAGGAGTTCCGCGCTTCCTACGAACAGGCGAAAGGAGCGTTAGATAATGCGCGCGCTTATCGCGATGAACTGGAGCATGGTTCCCGTCCGGAGGAGATTCAGGAGACTCAGCATAACCTGGATGAAGCCCGCGCCACGCTGGTGAACGATAAGCTGACGCTGGATCGCACCAAGGAACTTTCCGCCGCGGGCGTGGTTTCGCGGCAGGCGCTGGACGATGCCACGGCGAAGTTCGATTCGGACCAGCAACGAGTGAATTCGCTGGACAAGGCTTTTCAGCTGATGAAGATCGGTCCGCGAGCGGAAGAGATTGCCCGCGCCCGCGGATCGCTGGCACAAGCGCAGGGCCAGCTTGATTATGCGAAATCGCAGCTCGACGCCACGGTGATCCGCGCGCCGGTCACGGGCACGATTCTCGATCGCACCGCCGAAAAAGGCGAATTGATTACGGCGCAGTTTGCCAGTGCGGCGGCGGGCGGCCCGCAGGGATCAGTGGTGTCGCTGGCGGATTTGAACGACCTTCAGGTGGAGCTCGATATTGCGCAAGCGGATTTCGCCCGGCTCGGGCCCAAACAGAAGGGCATTGTCACCACGGACACCTATCCTGATAAGACGTATGACGGCGAAATTGCGCAGATTTCTCCCGAGGCGAATCGGCAGAAAGCCACCGTGCAGGTGAAAGTGCAGGTGCTGAATCCGGCCAAGTATCCGGATGTCTTCTTGCGTCCGGAGATGAACGCCACGGTGAAATTTCTGGCGGATGAACCCAAAGCCACCAGCAAACAAGCGGCGGGAGCGTTTGTACCAGCCAGCGCGGTGCGGGACCACGACGGCAAGAAGGTCGTGTTCCTGGCCTTCGACGGAAAGGCCCGCATGCGTGAGATTCATGTGTTGAGCCAGCGCACGGATGGTTTTCTGGTCGACGGACTGGTGGGAGGCGAGAGCGTGATTACGAAAGCGCCGCAGGACCTGAAAGACGGAGACACAATTAAGGTGAAGGGGTAAATTGCATGAGCACTGTTGCCGAAACCAGAGTCGCTACGGGAACTAAAGTTGTGCAGGCTCGCAACGTCAGCAAGATCTTCAAGCGCGAGGCGTTCGAGGTGAAAGCGCTCGACGATGTTTCCATCGACATTGCCACGGGCGAGTTCCTGGCGCTGATGGGGCCTTCGGGTTCCGGCAAGACCACGCTGCTGAACATGATCGCAGCCATTGACCGGCCGACCTCCGGCGAGTTGCTGGTGCAGAACCAGAACATTTTCCGCTTCACCGATTCGCAGGCGGCGCATTGGCGCAACGAGCACATCGGATACGTGTTTCAGACCTTCAACCTGATCCCGGTGCTGACTGCGTTTGAGAATGTGGAACTGCCGCTACTTCTGACCAGGCTCAATCCGCAGCAGCGGCGCGACCACGTGATGACCGCGTTGAAACTCGTGGGTCTGGAAGAACGGGTCAACCATCTTCCGAAACAGCTCTCGGGTGGGCAGGAGCAGCGCGTGGCCATCGCCCGGGCGATCGTGAGCGACCCTACGCTGTTGCTGGCGGACGAACCCACGGGCGACCTGGACAGTCACTCGGCGACGGAGGTTTTGGAGATTCTGAAGCGGCTGAACGAGGACTTCCATAAGACGATCGTGATGGTGACGCACGATCCGCA
>PLIO01000124.1 GCA_003140075.1 Acidobacteriaceae bacterium
GGCGCAGACGCTAACGAGCAGTCAGGATGCCAGCGCCTCCGGGAAATGAACTGAATGCTCTCTTATGAGGACGAAACTGACCTACCCACAATGGCAATTCGTGAGCGGCATCGCTACTTGACTGGCTGCAGACTCGTCCAGTGGTTCTGCGCAACGGCGTCTGCCCCCGAAGTGGGTTGACGAGTTGAGCGCTAAAGTTTGCAGATCTCGTCAACAGCGGTCGCTGCCCCGCGGAATGAATGCCATAGAACAATTGCGAGAAACCGCGCCACTTCGCGATTCCGAATCCAGTCACGATGAATCCGATAAGGTAAGAATGGATAGCTTTCAGCCACGTGGATCGAACGCCTGGTTTTGGCGCGGCGCGGACGCATGAATTCGGGGCGGCAGGGTGGAGCTACGGCCCGATTGGCTACTTACTGGCTTGCAGTAACGCCACTGAAGCCTTCGGGTCAATCAAATGCAAGCGGCCATCCACGGATGTGGATGCGCCCTTCTTGATCAACTCGATCACTTGCACCGGCGTCAGGGAAGGATCGAGCGCGAACAGCTTCGCGGCAAGATTGGCGACATTGGGAGAAGCCATGGAGGTTCCGGACAACCTGATTCTGGACCCGCCCGGGACATAGCTTTCGACCTCATCGCCATCCGCATGCAATTGAACTGTGTCGCCGTAGCTGGTGAAGTCGGTTTCCCTTCCCGCTGCGTTCACGGCGCCAATCGAAATAAGGTTTGGCAGATGAAGAGACGCCGGCACATCTTGCGAGAATCCAGCATTGTGATTGCTGTTTCACGCGGCACACGCAAACAGCGTGTTGGGGGCACTGCGGATGGCGCTCTCGACACCGTCGCGCCAGATGGCGTACACCTCGGCGGCACGCCGCTTGCGTTCAACAACGTCGGCGCCTGCGCCGGTATTCGAAAGCCAGGCCTCAAACTCCCGGGGATCGTTTTCCCAGCTCATGTTGACGACTCTTATATTGCGGGTGCGGAAGTAGTCTGACATCTGCATAAAGTCGGCCGCCATGTGGCGCGCATATTCCGGAGTGGGCTGGAAAGGAAGGCTCGATATCGAGTCATTGAAGCGGGCTACCACAAGGCGCACAGCCGGATTCCCATGCGCGGCGATGCCAGCGACGTGGGTTCCATGCTCGTATTCGTCGAAGACCGGTTCCAGGCTTTCCCGCTCACGCATCTGCTCGACGGTCTGCGTACTGGCCCGCTTCACGACGTCTCTTGCCGCCTGCGAGTCGATTCCATCCCCCAGATCCTGCCTCCCTTTCGTATCCGCAAGATAATCCTGATAGTGCTGATGCTGGGCCGCCGTGACCGGGAAGAGCCACGAAGTGGAAGGATTGCCGTTGTCGTCAAACGCAAGGCCATGATTTCCGCTGGTAGTGGGATCCGGATCGTTGAACAGTTGATCCGGGAATAGAGACACATCCACACCCGAATCCCAGATGGCGACAACCACTGGCGTCAGCTTCTGATCGGGAGCAAACGTCACGTCCCGAGCTTGCCAGATGTCGACTTGCTGCGCCTTGTGGGCTGCAACGTATTGGCGCATCACATCGACGACTATGCCATCCAATGGCATGAAGATCTGGAGATAATTTCTCAGCCCGATCAGGGTCCACGCTTGCCCGTTCGACAGTGCGCCGGACTTCTTAACGGCGGGATCAAAATTGGCCTTAACGCCACCAATGAGAGCAGCACTGGTATAGAGAGTGGTCCCCACTATAACCGATCTCGCCCTTTCCTGCGCCACATCCGATGGAAGCGCTTCCCATGCTTCACGATAATACTTTCGGAAGGCCTGCTCGTACCCCGGCCCGCTTGTGCCTTTCGCCGCGATGGCGGCCTGCAGTTGCGGTCTGATTAGAGTCTTCTCCTCCAGATTGTCGATCGGCTTTTCTCCAAGTGCGACCATTGATGCGATGGTTTCGAGAGCCTGCTCGTTTTCGCCGGCGGCTTGTTGAAGGTTCAACCGGGCCGACAACAACCTTCGCAGCGTCGCTTTGTCCTGGATGTCGTAGTCGCGGAAAACGGAGTCCAGATCCGCTTTGACCTTTGCCGCAAAAGCGTTGAAGGTGGCGGCATCCGACTGCACGAGGTCCGAAGCCGAGCCGGTCAAGGGATACGTGAAGCGAGGCAGATCGGACTGATTGCTGACTCTCTTTTTCCCGCTGGTCTGCGAGTGCAGCTCCGGAGCAAGCAGGACCAGAATGCATGCCGCAGCCGAGATCCGTAGCCGAAAACGTCTGAGCATTGGAGGCCTCCGTAATGGAATGTGCTGATTTTACATCCAGAGACTAGCACACAAGCAACAAGCATCGATACAGCGACAAGCTTGGAGCTCGAAAGATACCTGCGAAGGTTTTCCCCTCCTCCTTGTGCGCGCTCATCATCCTTCACCACTATGTTTCCGTCCCGCGGCACGGAACAAGGAGGCAGGACCTCTAGCCACCGTGATCGCAGTGATCGCGGCCACAACGGGCAGGTAGCTGTGCCCGTGCCGGAAAGAACGCCGTCGTTCAATAGACTCCGATAATGCTGCTTATCAGGCTGCTTCCACGGCCGTTTTCGTGCCAACTTCCGGAGGGCGACCATCCGGACGGGAATCCGAATCTGAGGCTTCCCAGAACGTCGGATAGTGAGAGCGTCAGGCCGACGGCGCGTCTATCAAGACGCCAACCCGCCAAGTGGCGCATTGCGCCTGCTAGCCGGTAAGTATCGTCTACCAGACGCCAGGAATGAGACGCTTCGTCCGTGCCGAGTACGCCGCGTATTCGTCGCCAAACTCCTCAACCATCATTCTCTCCTCCGCGCGGACGCGAAGCGCGCAGAGGATCGCGAACGCGATCAAGTTCGACGGACCTGCCACCCAATTCGGGATGACGAGNNAGCGCTAGCGCCAAGTACATCGGGTGGCGGATACGGCGATAAACGCCCTGCGTGATGAGTCGATGCTGCTCGCGTACCTCCAGGGTGATCGACCAATTTGTACCCAGGTCAGCGTGCGACCGGTAGAAGAGCCAGAGGCCGATCACCAAGCACATCACACCGGCGACGAGCGGGCCGGTGCCCAGCGCGTACTCAGCGAACGAAAACGCTGGCGACGCGACCCAGATCAGAGGGACGAAGAAACCGACCCAGGCGAGAACCAAGAGGCCGGTCTCTAGCGGAGTTTTATAGCTTGTGGCGACCTTGACAATTCGACTCCGGTGCCCGTGCGGCACTCGAATGGCGATCATCACCACGGTACCTGCGAGCACCAGTGCCTTCGCGATCCACGGATTCATGGCCAAGCACCGTCCCTTTCACGCCGCACTGCGACTGTCCTCAAAGTGCTTCTGTCCGAATAGGTCACTGTAATGCCGGACTCGCAGAACTTCCACCACGCGGTCCTATAGCCGGGGAGTCGGGCCGGCATATAAGTGATGCAGTTCAGTTTATCCGATCAGGAAACGGTTTGCTCCTGAATGACGGCCCATCCGGAAGTTGACCCTGGCTAACCGGCCAAGCGAAAAACGAGAACTTTTTTTCTGCGCTCAATTTTTTCTGCGCTCAACGGCTTCGGCGGGAGAACGGATCGAGCGAGGCGGAGAATGGAGGTTTTCGTTATGCGCGTCTCTTATTGCTGCCGGTGGGTTGGCGTTGCAAGCCGAAAGTTTGGTGATACGGACCGAGCGATCCTGGGCAAAGCGCTTCGACGCGATGCCCAGAATCGTCCGTTGCTCTCGCAGGGGGCGAACCCCTAACATTTACTGCTTTTCGTACACTATCGTGGCGTTGTACGCCTGCCCTTGAGCGTTAGTTCCCTTAAGCGTGGCAGTCACCGTCTTGCCGTCATTCGAGACCACCGATCGGCCCGTGACATTGTACTTTCCGCCCTTCTTCTTCTGCGTGAAAGTCAGTGTGCTCGCGTTTACTTGCTTGATTGCGATAGTGTCATATGGGGATCCACTATGCCGGTATCGTTCGGGCGCTGGCTTCGGCTCTGGATTGCCTCGCCGGGGCTATCACTGGCGTGGCGGGACTGCCAACGAGCATTCTCAAGGCTGACTTCAGCAAGGCCCGCAGGGGGCTGAGCAAAATCTCCGGCGCTCCGAACGATGGCGCAAAAATGCAGGCGCACTTCGCCGCCAGTCTTGAGGCCAGCGTCGCCGCCGCCGGTCCGCCTGGATCGCTGGAATGGACGCTGGACCTGCGCAACATGCTAGTCCACCGCGGCCGAAGAATCGAATATGGTCAGTTCGTGCCGCGAACGCCGGTTCTTTATGGCGCCGATGCGCTGCCGGTGATGCGTGTCCGCCGCGTCATGCACCTTCCCCGCGACCCCGGCAGGTCTGATGTCGAGGTGTTCCTCGACACTCCCTGGACATTGGTGCTGAGCGAGGAAGGCGAGCACACACTACAGGGGCTGATCGGCAGCACGAAGGCACTGATTGAGACAACGGCGAAGGATCTGCTGGACTTCTGGCAGTGGCGGCGGAATCATCCCGCAAGCCTCTGCCAGCCAGCCAAGCAGTGGCAGGAAGGACGCTCGACAAAGTCAACAGGCTTCAACGGCTATGCGCGCGGTACCCTTGAACTTGCGCCAGGCATGGCGACGGTGCATCCGGATGTCGCACGCCGGATTCATTCTGCTGCCCTCGACGACTCCGCGCGCACGCTCTGGGCCACGTTTGACTGATCACGGAGCGGATTTGCTCACCGCCCTCGCGCGCCAAAGGATG
>PLIO01000110.1 GCA_003140075.1 Acidobacteriaceae bacterium
GGCTGGATGAGATCGATGACCTTCACTCCAGTCTCGAACATCTCGGCTGTGGTGGCCTGTTCGTCAAAAGCCGGCGCCAGACGATGGATCGGCATTCTCTCCTTGAATTCGACCGGGCCGAGTTGGTCGACGGGTTCGCCGATTACGTTCATTACGCGGCCGAGCGTGCCGCGGCCGACGGGAACGGAGATTGGTCCGCCCTGGTCGATCGCTTTCATGCCGCGCACCATGCCTTCGGTGGCCTCCATCGCGATACAGCGCACGCGGCCTTCGCCCAGGTGCTGTTGGACCTCGAGAATTACATTGACTGGAGCGGGCACGGTGAAGCCGTCGCTTACAACCCTGACCGCTTGGTAGATGGGCGGCAGCTTGCCTTCGGGAAACTGCACGTCCACCGCCGGCCCCGCAATTTGAACTACGTGTCCGATATTTTCTGGCATAAATTCAGCTTCTAGCTGCTAGCTTTCCAAAGCATTCAGCATTCGGCCCGTGAGCCTTAGCTTCGCGCCCCGCAACAGCCCTCACTGGCTGAATGCTGAGTGCCGACTGCTGACTGCTCGCTACATCGCGGCCGCGCCGCTTACGATCTCGATAATCTCTTTCGTGATCTTCGCTTGCCGGGCGCGGTTCATCACCAGCGTGAGCGAGTCGATCATATCGGTCGCGTTGCTGGTGGCGGAATCCATCGCAGTCATGCGCGCGGCATGCTCGGCCGCCACCGACTCCAGCAGCGCGCGGAAAATCTGGATCGCAACATATTTCGGCAGCAATGACCGGAATAACTCCTCCGGCGGCTGCTCATAGATGTAATCCACCTGCGCTGTGCCGAACGTCTCCGCGACTTTATCGGCCGGACTCTCGCCGCGCATGCCCACACCCGCGCTGATCGCCGCTTCTTTGGCCTTTTTCCTTTCCTCTTCCGTCATCTCCTCGGCCAGGCGGATCGCGGGCTCGCCAATCTGCTCGATGGGAAGAATCTGCTCCACGATGAGCCGCTGCGCGATCACCGACTTGAATTCGTTGAAGACGATGTAGACGGAGTCGATCTGTTCGCGGCAGTAACGTTCGATTACGTTCTCGGCGAGGGTCCGCGCCTGCGCAAATTCCAACTTGCCGAGAACGCCCACATGCTCTCCGGTAATTTGTACGGCTGCGGCACGCTCGCCCGGCTCACCTTGCGTCTCCAGCGACTCCTCGGTCTCAGCGAGGCTGCGCGTGCGCACGGCCGCAGCAGGATAACGCCTGCGCAAGAAATCGCGCCCCTTGCGGCCGATCGCCTCAACGTCGACGTTCTTCCCTGCCTTGGACTCGAGGAACCGGCTGGCAGCTTTGGTGACGTTAGCGCTGAATGCGCCCGCCAGGCCTTTATCGCCGGTAACCACGATCAGCAGAATATTGTTCTCCGGGCGCTGCGCCAGCAAGGGATGTTTCGGTTCTCCCGTTTCTGGATCGTAGATCTCGGCGCGCGCCACCAGCGACTTAAGGACATTCGTCAGCATCTGCGCGTAGGGCCTCGCCGCAAGCGTGCGGTCCTGTGCGCGGCGCAGCTTGGCAGCCGAGACCACTTTCATGGCTTTGGTAATCTGCCGCGTGTTCACCACGCTGCGAATACGGCGCCGAATGTCGAGAATGTTGGGCATTGAAAACCAGCCATTAGCTGTTGGCTCTTGGCCTTTAGCTTAAACCGGCACGATTCCTTCTTGGCTACTGCGCTCCGCTTGAGGCCAAGAGCTCAAGGCTAAGAGTCAGGAGCTTAGTTCGCTACCGCTTCCCGCTCGCTTACGAACTGTTGCTTCGCCTGCTTGATTACGTCGGTCAACTGCGCCTTCAGGCCATCATCGAGAATCTTTTTCTCCATGATCGTGTGCAGTAGGCCGCCCTGCGTCGCGTCGACATACTTGTAAAGCTCTTGCTCAAATTCGCGGACTTGATTCACCGGCAGGTCGTCGAGGAACCCTCCGGTGCCCGCGAAGATGATCAGAATTTGTTTCGAGAAGGGCAACGGGGAAAACTGGTTTTGCTTCAGCAGTTCCACCAGCCTTTGCCCACGGTTGAGCTGCGCCTGCGTGGCCTTATCAAGGTCGCTGCCGAACTGGGCAAACGCGGCGAGTTCGCGATATTGCGCGAGCTCGAGTTTCAGCGTGCCGGCCACTTGCCGCATGGCCTTGATCTGCGCGCTGCCGCCCACGCGGCTCACGGATAGACCTACATTCACGGCTGGGCGCACTCCCTGGTTGAACAAATCCGTTTCCAGATAAATCTGGCCGTCAGTAATCGAAATCACGTTGGTCGGAATGTAAGCGGAAACGTCACCCGCCTGCGTTTCAATAATCGGAAGTGCGGTCAGCGATCCGCCGCCGTTCTTGTCGCTCAGCTTGGACGAGCGTTCCAGAAGGCGCGAGTGGAGATAGAAAACATCTCCGGGGTAGGCTTCGCGTCCCGGCGGCCGCCGCAACAGGAGCGAGATTTCGCGGTAGGACGCGGCATGCTTCGAGAGATCGTCGTAGATGACCAGCGCATGCCGCTTGGTATCGCGGAAGTATTCTCCGAGAGCGGTTGCGGCATAGGGCGAAATGTACTGCATGGGCGCTGGTTCCGACGCCGACGCAGCCACTACGATGGTGTATTCCATCGCGCCCGCGTCTTCCAGAATCTTTACGACCTGAGCAATCGAAGAGCGCTTCTGCCCGATCGCGTTGTAGATGCAGATCAGGTCGTTACCCTTGCTGTTGATGATCGTGTCGAGCGCGACTGCGGTCTTTCCGGTCTGCCGGTCGCCGATGATCAACTCGCGCTGGCCGCGGCCAATCGGGATCATGCTATCGATGGCCTTGAGCCCGGTCGCCATGGGCTCGCGTACCGGCTGCCGGTCAATGACGCCGGGCGCAAGGCGTTCGAGGGCAATGAATTTGTCGGTGGTGATGGGGCCCTTGTCGTCGATGGGCTGACCGAGCGAATCGACCACGCGGCCAATCATGGCGTCGCCCACCGGCACGCTCATGATGCGGCCGGTGCGCTTTACCTCGTCGCCTTCTTTGATCTCGGTGTATTCGCCGAGCAGCACCACGCCCACCTGGTCTTCCTCCAGGTTCATGGCGATGCCGGCCACGCCGTGCGGGAAGGAAAGAAGTTCACCGGCCATCACTTTGTCCAGTCCGTACACGCGGGCGATGCCATCGCCCAGCGTAATGACCGTGCCGGTTTCGTCCACGGAGATCTTCGATTCGTAATTCTCGATCTGCTCGCGGATTAGCTTGGTTATTTCGTCTGCCTTGATCTGTGCCATAGAGTTAGATTCGAGCTGCGAGCCTTGAGCTACGAGCCAGCAGCTGTTTTTCCGGTTCGTCGATTACCACCCGCATCGCCGTCTGCGTAAGCGATGGCTCGAATCTCAGAGCCCGCAGCTCGCGGCTAGGAGCTAATAGCTTCTTTCAATCTCTCCAACTGGCCTTTCACCGAACCGTCGTAAATCGTGCTCCCCAGGCGGACTACAGCGCCACCCAGAAGCGAAGAATCCTGATCGTACTTGGCGCGAACTTTCTTGCCGGTGAGCTTCCCCACCTGAGCTTCGAATTCGCGCTTCTCGGCCTCGCCCAATTCGCGGGCGCTGGTGATCTCGGCTTCGGCGAAGCCCAGGCGCGCGTCGAGTTCTTTTTCCAGCTGCCGGATAATCGGCTCCAGAAAATGTATCCGCCGGTGATCGATGAGCACCGCAATCAAATTTCTTGCTTGCGTGCAAATTCCATCGCGCTCGGCGATCACATCGAGCACGCGCCGCTTCTGCTCAGCGGGAATTGCGGGATTCTCCCACACCCGGCGCAACTCGGAACTCTCGGCCAGCAGCGTCGCTATCGTGCGCAGTTCGGCGATGGAGCGATCCGCATCGAGATGTGAGCCTAGAACCACGTCTGCAAAAGCCCGCGCGTAGGTGCCGGCTACGGAAGCCATCTAGCGACCACCCTTTCCGGCGGAGTCCACGGTGGGCGCGCCCAACTCCCCAGCAAAGTTCCGCACCAGGGCCTGATCGGTGGCGGCGTCAATGCGAATCTG
The DNA here is from genome assembly GCA_003140075.1 of Acidobacteriaceae bacterium. GTDB lineage: Bacteria > Acidobacteriota > Terriglobia > Terriglobales > Acidobacteriaceae > Sulfotelmatobacter. Next base: position 4,051 of record PLIO01000110.1, read on the forward strand.
CTTCGGCGCCAAGCCCACCGCAAGATCGGCCGCATAGGCGGTGAGTTCACGGCGCGCGCTTTTGGCTGCGGCGGCGATTTCCTGCTGCGCCGATTCCACCATCTTGCGAGCGTCTTCCTGAGCCGCCGTCCGGATGCGAGCCTCTTCGGCCGCAGCTTCTTTCTCAGCGGCATCACGCATCGTCCCGATTTCGACATCCAATTTCATCAGGCGGGATTCAATCTCCGCCAACTTCCGGCGCGCTTCTTCGCTGGCCTTCTGCGCTTCCTGCATCGCTTTCTGAATTGACGCCGTGCGCGCGCTGAAGGCCCCCGGCAAATACTTGCGGGCAGCCCAGAAGATGATCCCGGCGATCACGGCAAAATTCAGCAGCACACTAATGAGGTAGGCGTTGCTGGTGCTCAGGCCGGTATGCCGCGCGATGAACTGCACCGACGCAGACTGCTTGAACTCGGCCTTATCGTCTTTCTCTTCGCCCGCAGCTTCCCGGGTCTCGTGCGCCAGTTGCCGCCCAAAGCCCGGTCGCTTCGTCGAGTCTTCGGACTGCTGCTGTTTCGCCGGCGCTGGCTGTTCCTGCGCGCGCAGGGGAAGAACGGACGCGGCAAGACTCGCAGCGAGCAGCATCAGTAGACCGGCGCGAATCGTTTCGTTGAGAAAAGTCATTGTGTTCGAATTCGAACTCGCGCCCGGCGACGTCCTGCGCCGCAACACCTAGCGTCCCGCCCCGGCAGGCTCCAGCACGCGCCGCATAATCTCTGTGGCCAGCGTCTGCGCTTCTGCCTGCAGGCCGTCCAGCGCCGCCGCGCGATCTTTCTGGATGTCAGCCTTCGCGGCTTCCACCTGCGCCTGGGCCTTGACGCGCGCTTCGTTCAGCGCTGCACTCCGGGCATCCAGTGCAGCCTTGCGCCGCGCTTCCTGCGCGCGAAATACCGCGGCCCGCGCCTCGCGCAGCCGCTGCTCGTATTCGGAGGTGCGCGCTTCGGCCGCAGCAATGTCTGCCCGCGACTTCTCGACCGCACCTTCCGTCTTGCTGCGCCGTTCGTCCAGCACGCGCCGCAAAGGCTTGTGCACGATCACCGTATAGAGGACGTAAAGCAGCGCCAGCAGAATCACGGTCGGCACGGCTCCGAGCAGTAATTCGCCTAGTTGTCGTAGCGTTTGATCCATCGATTGCTGCTGTACAGGAAAATGAGGGCTATGAAAACTGTTAAGTCTAACGTCCGAGGGAGTTTATGTCAACGCAAAGGGGTGATTTTTAAGCGATTTCCGGTGCGGGACGGAACCCTCAAAATGGGCGACATCCCCCCATGCCCTAATCAATTGCCCGCCATGCAGAAATCTGCAACTAATCCTTGACTTCCGGTTAAAGAGGACTAGCATTGAAGTATCACCTCCGATCCAATTCAGGATCGAATGGGCCGATAGCCAAGGAATGTCACCGCTTCTTGGTTGCCGGCCCATTTAAATTGCTGGCGTTGGCCCGCACAACCCACTCTCGCACCTTCCGCACCACCGACTCCGGCGCCTCCACCTCCAACTCCACCGCGCCGTCCTTGTACGTCCGCGAATAAATTCTCGCTTTGGCTTCCAGCATGGCGAGCGTCTTGCCTTCTTTCTGCGGCACGCGCAGATGCACGCGGCTGACCGGGTCTTCCTCGATCATGGCATCGATGCGCGCCAGCAACTTCTGCAGCCCTGTGCCCTCCGCCGCCGACACGTACACTGTGTTCGAGTTATCCCGCCGGGCGTCATTCATCAAACTCTCGGCCACTTCCACATCGAGCAGATCGATTTTGTTCATCACCCGCAGACGTGGCTTCTTCTCCGCTTCCAGCTCTTTCAGGACAATCTCTACCTGTGCGTCCTGCTCGGCAGAAAGCCGGTTGCTGGCGTCGGAAACCTGCACCACGAGGGATGCCCGCTGCACCTCTTCCAGCGTGGCGCGAAAGGCCGAGACCAGCGTGTGCGGCAGGTTGCGAATGAACCCTACTGTGTCGGAGAGCAGGATTTTGCGCTTCGACGGCAGCACCACCGCACGAATGGTGGGGTCGAGCGTGGCGAACATGCGTGGCGAGGCCAGCACCGCGGCCCGCGTGAGCGCGTTGAACAGAGTCGACTTGCCGGCGTTGGTATAGCCGACCAGCGCCACTGTCGCCACCGGAGCCGATTCCCGCCGCTGCCGTTGTTGCGCCCGGATACGGCGCACGTTTTCCAGTTGCTGCTCCACGTGGCGGACGCGCCGAGCTATTTTTCGCCGGTCAGTTTCCAGCTGCGTTTCGCCGGGGCCGCGCGTGCCGATGCCGCCGCCGAGTTGGGACATCTCCACGCCGCGCCCGGCCAGCCGCGGCAGCATGTATTGCAACTGCGCCAGTTCGACCTGCAACTGGCCTTCGCGCGTTCGCGCGTGGCGTGCAAAAATATCGAGGATGAGCTGGGTGCGATCGATCACCCGCAGCTTAACGATTCTTTCGATATTGCGCTGCTGGGAAGCAGTAAGGTCGTGATCAAAGAGGAGCAGATCAGCATTTGCCGATGCAGCTGCGCCCGCGATTTCCTCCAGCTTGCCCGCGCCGATTAACGTGGCTGGATCGGGCCGGCCGCGGCGCTGCAGGATTTCGCCGACGACTTTGGCCCCGGCGCTCCCCGCCAGGGTTCGCAATTCCGCCAGAGACTCATCCGCATCGAACTCTGGAATGCTGGGCTTCTTGGTGCTGGATTTTCCGGAGGCATGGGCTGGCATTCCGGCTTCGCCGCCCGCGCCGGACGCGGTGGACGCCGCATCCCGCGCCGCTTGCGCTTGTGCGGTGACCTTGGCCCCGCCGCGGCCACGCGTCCGCACCTCGATCCCGATCAGGAAGGCACGCTCCTGCCGGTCCTCTGGGCGCACCGCCTCTGCGCCGAGAGGCACGCGTCCGGCGGCGGGCGTGCGATCGCGGGTCTTCTTGGGATGAGAACTGCGCAAGCCGAAAACGCCTTATCCTTCGGTGCCTGAAGCGCTTGCCGCTGCAGCCGCTGGCGGCGCCGGAGATGATACCGCCGCGACCCCGGTTGCGGCAGCAACCTTCGCCTCCGGATGCGCCGCGTGCGCGCCATGTGGCGCGGTGCGGCCCATTACGATGGTCGAGATGGCATGCTTGAAGATCAGTTGTTCTTGTCCGTTGGCTTCCAGCACCACGGAATACTTGTCGAAGGAACGAATCCGGCCCGTCAACTTCACACCGCTCAGCAGATAAATTGTGATGCTTAACCGTTCTTTGCGGGCTGTGTTCAAGAAGGAATCCTGGATGTTCTGCGCCGGCTTGCTGCTTTCCATAGCCGATCTCCTTAAGTTCTTTGAACTGCGTACAACCAACCTGCGCCTGCGGCCATGGCCTCAGGGCAAGCTCAAAACAACAGCATGTTCTCGGCGACCGCTCGCCGAAGAAACACGGGGGGAACAACCTGCCTCCTCGCCGCCACGTTTCCGAGGCTGCGCCGCCCAGCAGGTAGCTACGAGTACGATACGGTGTCCTCCTGCGCTTTTCAACCCGGAAGTTGCAGAAAACTTGATTTCTTAAACGATGTGAAGATTTGCCGGAGCCTATGTTGGCTCGTCTACATTCGCCCGGTTGTGTACAATCCCCCGCGTGGGCAAGTAGCCCTGCGTAAACCCACCGTGCCCTTCGTTCGTCATCCGTTATGTGTTGCGCGAGGACACCGGTGAAATCTTAGGAGGCATCATGGCAAGCGCTGCTCTCGCAACATTGTTTGGACCGCAGATCAATTTCCCCCCGGACTTCAACACCAACTTCCTGATGCTGGTTCGCTGGATTCACTTTCTAGCCGGCATCACCTGGATCGGCCTGCTCTACTTCTTCAATCTGGTGAATGTTCCCTTGATGAAAGAGCTGGATGCCACCACCAAGGGCAAAGTCATGCCTGTGCTGATGACGCGGGCGCTGTGGTGGTTTCGAATGTCCGCGGCACTGACTGTTCTTGCCGGCCTCGCCTATTGGGGCAACATCGTTGCCGCCGACGTGCACAACGGTCAAATTCTTGGATTGCACGCTTCGAGCGGCCCAGTGATGGGCAGCTTCTTTCTGATCTGGACCATCGTGTGGGGAGTGCTCTACGCATGCCTGATCCCCGGCATGGGGATTTTCGACAAGGGAGCATTCGTCGGCACGGTCTATGCCGTGGTGGTTGCGGCTGCGGCGTGGCTCTTCCTGAGCCTGAACAGCCACGGCTGGGAGAGCAACCGCCTGCTTTCCATCGGCATCGGCGGCGGCATCGGCTGGGTCATGCTGCTCAACGTCTGGGGAGTGATCTGGCGCATCCAGAAGCGACTCATCCAATGGACCCGCGACAACGCCACCAACGGCACGCCCATGCCCGACAAGGCCAAAGGCATGGCCCGCCAGGCCTTCCTGGCATCAAGAGCCAATGCGTTCTTGTCGGTCGTGATGCTGTTCTTCATGGGCGCAGCGAGTCACTATCCGATGTTTGGGAAGTAAGCGCCTTTGCTTTTCTCTGCGAAAGCACAGTTCGGTCCAATAAATTAAGGAGCGTCCCGCAAAGGACGCTCCTTATTTGTCTAGCTACGTGTTTAGCTCGAGCGGCTAGAAGTAAATCTTGCCAGCCAACTGCACCACTCGACCGTCACCGTTGGTGGTTGCCTGTTGAACACCCTGGATTGTCCCGAAGGTTCCCTCGCCCAGGCCGCCGATTGGAGCGGCGAACTGCGCGTGGTTGAAGGTGTTAAAGGTTTCGAGCCGCAGTTGGATGTACTTCGACTCGGTAAGATGAACATCCTTCTCGAGGGCCATGTCCCAGAAGTTGAGGCCGGGGCCATAGAGCGGATTGCGATTGGCGTTGCCCACGGTCCCGGTGGTGGGGGCCGTAAACGCTGCCGGATTGAACCAATCCGCTGCATTACCCTGCGACAAAGCAGTCCGAGGATTGTGGTTGATGCTCAGGGGTGTCCCGGTGAGCTCACCGCGACCCGGCGGCGCGTAGTATGCGTCAGGGTAGGACCACTGCAGGTCGTTGTAGAAGAAATTCGCGACTTCGACTGGGAATCCGCTCTGGAACGTCGCAATCCCTGAAATGTTCCAGCCATCGGTTAGCCGCCTCCAGTGATGGCCATACTTATAGATGGGCAGCGTATAGATGAAGTTGGCCACCAAACGCTGCGGGGCGTCGTTGGCGGAGGGGCCGTAATTCTGGGCGACATCGAAATTATTGAACCCGGGGCCATCGAAAGAGCTGTTTTCCAGGTTGGAGGTGTAGTCAAAGTTACGGGACCAGGTGTAGGCAACTTGGAATCCCAGTCCGTCGGTGAAGCGGCGATTCAGCGACGCTTGCAGAGAGTTGTAGTTCGAGCTGTAATCGGTGGTCTGTACACCAATTTGCCCGATGGTATTGGTATATGCGCCGTATTGGAAGCTTTCGCCTCCAGTGGCGTCGGCCAGGAATATGTCGCTTCCATAAGCTTGAGCTGCCGGGTCAAAATTCACGCCCGGAGCGACGCCCGCGGGATTCAGATTGTAGGCCCCGATTTCGTGTCGCCCAATAGCCCCAACGTAGCCAATCGTAGCGATCATCGACTTCGAAACCTGGTACTGGAAGTTCAGGTTGAAGTTGGTCGAACGCGGCGCCGTCAAGTGTGGATCTTCGGTATTCATATTGAATCCGATCGGCTCAAAGGGCGCGAAATTAGGAGAAGCGCCCGCTGCCGGCGGTGAAAACGGGAAGGGGTTAGCCATGGTAACCGGCGCTGCGCCCCCTACCGTTGTGGTATTTTGCGAGGTGTAGGGGTTGCCAAAGTTCGGCGCGGCACCCTGCTGGCCAACGCCGGCTGAAAGCAGCGAAAACGGAGGATTGCCCAGCGTCTGCAGAGCAGTTTCCTCTTCCGAGCGGTTGTAATAAAGCCCAATGCCACCGCGGATGCTCAAATTATGCGAGCTTCCCGGACTCCAGGCAAAGCCCACACGCGGGGCAAAGTCGTTGTAATGGACTGTGGGACCGCCGTATTTGTTGATTCCCTTATCCCCAGGGAAAACAATGCCGACCGGCGCTGTGGGGAAGATGGTGGACTGTTGTCCGGGCCGGAACGCAGACATAACCTCTCCGTTCGCAAACTGGTTCTGATAAGGAGTTTCAATATCCTGCGCGACGCCCAAGGTCAATGTCAGGTTGGGTCTTACCTGCCATTGGTCCTGAACATAGGAGTAATATTCCCGGGCTCGGGCTCGGATGATCGAACCGCTGCCCTGAGCGAAAGTATCCGGAACTCCAAGCAGGAAATCCGCCGCGGCGTTCCCGGTAGAATAAGTTCCGGCCGCGCCGAAGGCGTAATCGCCGCTCATGCTGTTGTAGAACGGATTGTTGATTTCCAGCCGATCCATGTTAAAGCCGGCCTTGAAGGTGTGGTGACCAGAAACCTTGCTGAAATTATCCACCACCTGGTAGGTGTTCTGGACGCGCGGCTGCGGACCGTTGGTGCTGAATCCCAGCGTAAATAAACCCCCGTTGGCTCCCACCGATACCACGGGAAGAGACTCCAGCGACGGAGCCTGAGGAGTAATGCCTGTGAATCCGTAGGCGCTGGGACTAGTTACAGTTTGGGGCTCGTTCGCAACATAGTTGAACCGAAGATAGGCAAAGCGCAGCTCGTTCAGCGAGGTGGGAGAAAAAGTGTGGTTCAGCGCAACCGTGAATTCGTAGGTTTTCTCCGGGTTGGTGTTGCCGAAGCCGGGAAGTGTCGCCCCGGTGAACGGCAGGGTCTCGGTAAAGGGGCTGTTCTGATACAACCCATAGAACCAGATAGTATCCTTGCTCGTAACCTTCTCATCGATTCGACCGAGATATTGGTCGTTCTTAATCGCTTCGGTGGGGTTGAATTGATAAGTATTGTTGCCAGAATTCGGCAGAGGGACGTATTGGTTCATCAGCTTGAGCGATAGCGCGTTCAAATCTTGCGTCGGCACCACTCCTGTGCTGAACAATGAACTATAAGCGGTACCTGGCGCGCACTGCGTTCCGCCGCTCACCGGGCACGGCGAAGCACTGTCCCCGTACAGTGAAACGGGGCTCACATTAGCGCCCGATCCGGGTGAGACAGCGTCCGCTGAAAAGTCGCCGGTGCGCTCGGCTGGGCTGAAAACTGTAGGCACGGTATATGCCTCGGGCGTGGTCGCACGACGACCCTGATAAGAGAAGAAGATGAAAGCGTGATCCTTGATGATCGGCCCGCCTACCGTTCCACCATACTGGTTCTGATGAAAAGGACCCGGTGCAGGTTTCCCGGTCAGAGGATTGGTTTCAAACCAAGCGGGGGCGTCCAGGAAAGTGTCACGATAAAACTCAAACAGGTCACCATGAAACTGATTGGTGCCGCTCTTGATCGTGGCGTTAACGATAGCCCCGGAGTTGCGCCCGTACTCGGGATTGATCGTGCTGGTCACCAGATTGAATTCACCGATGGCGTCCGGACTGGGGATGACCAAGGGGATGTTCAACGAAGTGTCGTTGGAATCGGTTCCATTAATCAGGAAGGAGTTCTGCTGCGTCTCCGCCCCGTTGGTAGAATAAGCGCCGGCGCCGAAGCGGTCAGAGGATGACTGCACTCCCGGCTGAAGCTGCATTAGCTGGGTCCAGTTGCGGCCATTCAGCGGTATATCGGTGATCTGCTGGCCCGTGACCGTGGTGCCCAGCTGCATGCTGGTGGTTTCCACTTGGGCAGGGTTGGCTTCGACCGTAATGGTGTCACTCACGGCGCCAACTTCCATCGAGACTTTCAGGTTGAATATCTGGTCGAGGTCCAGATGAATATGCCCTTCCGTGAATGTCTTGAAGCCGCCCTTCTCCACCTTCACCGAGTAATCGCCGATGGGCAGTTGGATAAACGAAAACAGACCGTCCTTGCCCGAAGTGGCGGAGTAAGTGAGTCCCGTGGCTACGTCCCTCGCGGTCAGTTTCGCGTCGGGCACAACCGCTCCGGACGGGTCGGTTACCGTCCCGCGAATGCTTGCGTAGAGGTTGTCGGCAGTCGCAGGCGTAGTCCAGACAAACCCAAACCCGAGCCCCAGCGCCAGAACAAATGCCACGACACTAAATCCATGCTTCTTCATGAAAAACCCTCCCACCTGGAAATTCTCTTGAAATTCTTACCAGCCGCGCTGCCAACTTCCGCGCCTGACTGTAGTACTCGATTCCTCAACAAAGCAACTGACGTTCCAAAACAACTCTGTTTAAGCTGTCTATTTATCATTGACATACAGACAAAGTGTCTACCGGTGTTAACAAAATACATGTGTTTACGGACGCTAGCTATGGAAATTGGTATAGCCGCTCGGCTCTGCCTTCTGCGTCTCCGGGCCCCGGCGGAGGCACCTTCTCCTGCTACAATCCTCCTTTCCATGACCCAGCCTCTTACCAATCCCGGATCCTCCGAGCCGTATGCCTCGGGGTCGCTCACTCTAGGCGCAAGGCCGCTCGATGCGGTGCCGATGCTCGATTTGCGACGGCAGTATGAGCAGGTTCGTGCCGAAGTGCTGGAGGCCGTCGAGCGCGTGTGCGCGTCGCAGCATTACATTTTAGGGTCCGAGGTCGAAGCGCTGGAGCGTGAACTTGCGGACTTCTGTGGCACGAGCGACGCTGTTGGTTGCGCTTCCGGAACTGACGCCTTGTGGCTGGCTTTGGTTGCCGCAGGGCTGCAGCCCGGAGATCAGGTTCTCACCACGCCTTTCAGCTTCTTCGCCTCGGCTAGCGCCATCGTGCGCGCGGGCGCGCGTCCGGTATTTGCCGACATCGATCCGCATACATTTAATCTTGATCCGGCGCAAGTCGAGTCTTTTCTGCGCGGCGCTCTGCGCGACAAATTGCGTGCAGTGCTCCCGGTTCATCTCTACGGCCAGTGCGCGGACATGAACTCGCTGCAGCGGCTGGCTGACGAATTCCATCTCTCCGTGATAGAAGACGCCGCACAGGCCATCGGCGCGCGACTGGGAAGTGAGGCCCCCATGGCAGGATCGATGGGCGTTTCGGCGGCGTTCAGTTTCTATCCCACCAAGAATCTCAGTGCCTACGGCGACGCCGGTTTGGTGACGACCAGCGACCCTGAGATGGCTGAGCACATGCGCCGTTTGCGCAATCACGGCAGCCCGCGCCGGTATGTTCACGAGGAATTGGGCTGGAACAGCCGCCTCGACGCCATGCAAGCCGCCATCCTACGCGTGAAGTTGAAGTATGTAGACGAATGGAATGACTCCCGCCGCGCCCACGCCGCGCGCTACGATCTGCTCTTTGCCGAAACAGGCCTGGCATCGGCAGGCGGGCAGCCCGAGAACGCTGCACCAATCCAGTTGCCGCTTACTACGGCGGGCGTTCACCACGTTTTTCACCAGTACGTCGTACGCGCCTATCGCCGCGACGAACTGCGCGAGTTCCTCAGCGCTCGCAAGATCGGGACGCAGATCTACTATCCCATCCCGCTGCACCTGCAGCCCTGTTTCGTATATCTGGGTTATCGCGAAGGCGACTTCCCCGAAGCCGAGCGCGCTGCGAATGAGGTGCTGGCTCTGCCCATATTCCCCGAACTCACCGAAGACGAACTGCGACGCGTCGTAAAGAGTATTGCGGATTTCTACTGCTAGCGCCGTCGGCGCTTCCCGGCAGGCTTGGGTGTTTCCTTTTGCTCGCCCGGGGCCAGCACTCGGCGCACAATCGGCGAGTTCATCTTGTACTTTCGTTCGCTGATGTTGCCGCTATCGTCTTTCACGCGCAGAACGAAGACCGGCAGAACGCCTTCCTTGTCGAAATTCTCACTCGTCACCGTCACCGGCAGCACTCCGTCGAGTCCATGTTCGCGGTAAGCGGTTTCGTAGCGATGCTTTTTCACGTTCCAGGTGAAGACGCGAATCTGATCGAAGTCGTAGGGCAGGCCATCGCGTGGCTCGGTGATCGCGCACAGATACTGAGAGACACTCTTGTCCGCGCCCTCTTTGCCCTGGTCCTGCACCTGGTTGAGCGCGAAGAAAGCGACGAAGCGCTGGCCCTCGGCATACTGCGCCACTTCGAGCGGAACGTCGATATCTACCATGCGTGCCAGCACCCAACCCACCCGGTTCTGTGTGTCCCGCACCAGCCACCAGTCTTCCAGGACCGGGCCAGGCGCTGCTTTCCCGGGCTTGGCCGGAGCAGAAACCGTTCCTGGTTGCTTCTCCGCCGTGGCGCGCTTCAGAACGGAGACTTTGGCTCCCGTCGAAAGCTGGTACAGATGTTCGGTTTCACGGCCAGGGGTGAGGTGCAAGTTGGTATCGTTGCGCAGCACACCGGGAGCCTGTACCGGATCGCTGAGGTTCGCTTGCGTCAGCTTCTGCAAGGCATCGTAAGTCTCTTGGTCCACTAAGTAGCGCTGCTCGATCCAGCCCTCGATGCCGGCCGAGGTGCGCACGCGGGAAAAGCGCTTCTCGCGCTCCAGCACCTCCACGCGTTCACCGTTCTTCACCGTGGCGACCCGGTTGTAAATGGTCGCCACCTGATCGCGCAGCGTGGCCTGCACCGCCGAGACATAATTTACTGCCAGGACATGGTGGCTTCTGCGGCTGCAGCCGGCGAGTGCAATCAAAGAGGCTACGGCGAGCGTGACGGCCAGAGCCCGACGATGAGGATGCGATGGATACGCAGGCTCCACGATCTTTGCGAGGTTCACTTCAGCGCCGTCCACTTTCCACTATAACTCGTTGCCACGGGGGACTCGGGAACTTAGGTTTACGCGGAATGCACCTCCAAAAGCTGAATTCTGTCCGCCGGACCTGACACCGTGAAGCCGATTCGGTTACCATGAGAGGCAACCTGTGGAACGAAACCAAGCGATGAGAAACATATCCCAGAACCGGCTCATTCTATTGTCCCTGCTTGCATTGGTGTTCTCCGCAGGTCTGTGCGCGGAGGCGGCTGATTCGGTGAATCCTGTGTTGCGCCCGCCCAAAGGCGCGCAGGTGGCCATTGTTGTGTTCGAGGATCTGCAGTGCCCGCAATGCCGCCGTGTGGCGCCCATTCTCGAGCAGGCCTCCAAGACCTACAAGATTCCCCTGGTGCGTCATGACTTTCCCCTGCCCATGCACAACTGGTCTTACGACGCGGCCGTGATGGCGCGCTATTTCGATGGGATTTCGAAAGCCCTGGGCAACGATTTCCGCGATTATATCTTCTCGAACCAGTTCGAGATCAATCCTCAGAACCTGCGCGGCTATGCCGAAAAGTTTGCCGCCGCTCATAAGATGGACTTCCCTTTCGTGGTCGATCCACAAGGCAAATACGCTGCCGAGGTAAACGCCGACCGCGACATCGGCAAGGCCATCAAGCTCGACCACACCCCGACGGTTTACATCGTCAGCACCCGGCATCCAGACAAGCCCTACGTGGAGATGAAGGACAGCAGCCAGCTCTACGCGCTGATTGACGCCATGATGAAGGAGTAGTTCCTCAGTTCTCAGTTTCTGGTTTCCAGTGCCGGGACATCGCTTCGCCCTCCTGCGTGCACTTCCGTCAATCCCCAAATCCAATCCCAATCGCGCGCGCGGCGCGCACCAGTTCGCCTTGCGGGTCGACGGACTTGAGATGACCGATGGCATGGGCCACGTCGACGGAAACGATCGAGTCGCCATGCAGCGCGACCATCATGCCGAAGCCTCCAGCCGCAATCAGATCGGCCGCGGCCACGCCAAAGCGCGTCGCCAAAATGCGGTCAAAGGGCGAAGGCGTTCCTCCACGCTGAATGTGCCCCAGTACGCTGACGCGCACTTCTTTGCCCGAACCGACGGCGATGGCGTTGCCAATCAAGTTGCCGACTGCACTGGCCCGCCGGTTTTCTTTGAGCTCCGGCGGCAGTTTCACGCCTTCCGCAACCACGACAATGGTGAAGTACTTGCCGGTTCTTTCGCGCTCCGCAATGTCTTGGCAAACATGCTCGATAGTGAACGGGATTTCCGGAATCAGGATCACATGAGCGCCGCCGGCGATGCCGGCTTCGAGCGCGATCCAGCCACAGTCGCGGCCCATCACCTCAACCACCATCACGCGATGATGTGAGGCAGCCGTGGTGTGAATCTTGTCGATGGCGTCGGTGACGGTGTGCAGCGCCGTGTCGAATCCAAAGGTAACTTGAGTTGCAGAGAGATCGTTGTCGATGGTCTTGGGTACGCCAACGATCTTCATTCCCTTCAGAAACAGCTCGTGACCGATCTTCTGCGATCCGTCGCCGCCGATGGTGATGATGGCGTCGATGCCCAGCTTGGCGGCGTTGGCAATTACTTTGCCCGAAATGTCGCGGGAGATTTCCTGGCCGTTCTCGACGCTCTTGTAGTGAAACGGATCGCCACGGTTGGTGGTGCCCAGAATCGTTCCCCCGCGCGGCAGAATGCCGGAGACTTTATCGAGCGTCAGCTCGAACGATTTTTCCGGCCAGATGAGGCCGTCGAAGCCATCGGGGATGCCGATCACCTTCCATCCATACTTGAGGATGGCGGCCTTGGTGGCGGCACGAATGACGGCATTGAGGCCGGGAGCGTCGCCGCCTCCAGTGCCGATGCCTATACAGCGGATGTCAGACATAGTGAACGTGTCGTCGGTCGTTAGTGGTTCGTTGTCGGCAAGATCCAATGGGAGAAACTTGCTTCCCAACCGATAATACTGTGACTTCGAGGGGAGGCAAACTTACGAGAGGGCATGGGGCTTCCGTCGGCGACATGAGATACGTCATGACTGGACCATGCCGCTTGTGAAGAGGATCTAATCGGCGCTGGAAGCGGCGTGGTTGGGGATTACAGGACGAGTTTGAGCCGTGCGGCGTCGGCAAACGCACGGAAGTCCTTGTCTCGGGTGAGGAGGGGAATGCCGCGGTCGACGCAGGTCTGGGCGATCAGCGCGTCTCCGAGCCGCGCTTTGCGACGCTTGGACAATACTTTCGCCCGCAATGCTCCGGCCCGCTGCCAATAACCCGGTTCGGGATCAACCATAGGGACCGTGGAAAGTGTATTGGCCACGCTGCAGGGAAGTCCCGGATCGCTTAACAATTCCGTGAGCACGACGGGGATCATCACCACCTGGCGGTCTGCCAGCGCCTTGTCGAGCAGTTGCGCGTCGTCGCCTGGCTCGCCTTCGAGATAGGCGATCCAAGTGCTGGTGTCGGCTGCAATCATTCGCTTAAGAAGTAAGTATTGAACAATCGGCGCCAGCCAATCAGCGATCAGCTTTCAGTTCTTCCGGAGTGCGAGAAAAGCGGACCTTGCCTCGCAATTGCCGCAGGCGATTGTACGTGTGCGACGCCGCCAGAAGTTGCAGACCAGTCCGCACAGTCTGGGTTATGCCGGCGCCGCTGGCCCGCTGCGCCTTCTCCAGAAGCGCGCCTGGAATTTCCACCGTGATTTTACGCGCTGTTTCCATGGTGCTTTGTATTATACCGTATTCAATACCAGTCTTCGATATGGTATTTCGACTGGGACGCGCGAACGCCGTGGCCTCGGTTATCGATAAACTTCGCCGCGGTGACCAATGCGGATTACGAGAATTGTCATCACGGAGTCTTGAATCTCGCAGATCCCACGATAGTCTCCGATGCGCTAGGGACAGAGCGTGCCCAGTGCCCCTGTCAGAGCCTTGCCAAGGTTGCGCGGGTCTTCCTGCTTAGTCAGCACGCGGCAGAACGCCAGCGTTAACTCCCTCTGGTGAGGCGTCGCCGCTAGTCCTCCTGGAGCGTGCAGCTGACCGCCTCCGTTAGGGCGGCTCGGACACTCTCGCACAGTTCGATTCAAAATGGACGCGGAAGCCGACCGGCAAGCCTGGGTCGCCACGGTGCAGAAAAGGGCTCCGCTGCCGGGGACGTTGTGGCTGATTTCGTAATTCGCACCGTCAGAAGTAGGCCACGCGCCGTTCACCCCGGGCCACTACGACACGAACGTTACAGTCAGATTGGCCTGGAAATTGGTGTTTACCCCATTGCAAGTGTAGGTTCCGAAAATCGTCACGACCCCGGAGGCGGTGATACCGCTCAAATCCACTTCCGCAGGATCCCCTGCGGTAATCGTAACGCCAGTGTTGCTCGCAGACCACGTGACGCCAGCAGTGACGTCCTGAGCGCCCGAGATCCCCGAAACGTCCGCAGTTACCCCAATGGTCACCGATTCGTCCGACTCGACGTTGTTGGAAGGAAGGAACGTCATTGTAAAGTTCGTCCCGTTCTCGACGCAGACGGAGGCCGACGCGGTTGCCGTCACCGCCTGGTACGACGCCGTGATTGTCGCCGTTGAGCCGAGGTCATTCCCGGACAGCAATCCTCCAGTGGTGATACCAATAGTCCCGCTACTGCTCGACCACAAAACCTTGCTCGTGATATTGCCTGCCGAGGAGTTGTCTTCGTTGGTCCCATAGGCTGAGAGTTGCAGCGTGCTGCCGAGCGGCACCGTCGGGGTGGCGGGAAAAATTGTGATCGAAGCCAGCTGCTCTGGGGGAAAGAAGCCCTGACAGCTCACGGCCAACGCTAACGCTGCAAGCGCGGCGAAGGCACCAGCAAGGCGAAGTTTCTGCTTGGTGGATGACATAGTTTCTTGAGACTCCTTGGGCGCGCCTGCTCGGGGAAAACTCTTCCTGCCCGACTGTTTCAGGATACGGCTTCCGCGCCCCGGCGGTTGTAAAAAATTGTAGCAGAGATGATTCCAGACCGAGCCCGGACCCGCCCTTTCGTGCCACCAACGGAACCAGCGTGGCTAACGCCGCTCTCTGACCACTGCTCGGGGTAAGAACGTCCGGAAAGCGGAGACCTTGCAGGGAAAATGGCGGCGGGTCAGGGAACCTCAGCGGGGCTGCCCTTTCCACAAAGCCGTTTGCCGGCGGGACGCCGGCGCTACAAAAATGCGTACAAAAATGGCCAGGGCTGAAACAGCCGCTGGCCACTGAGGCTACTGAGAACTGAGAAACTGAGAACTGACTAGTTCGTCCTCTTGGATCGAGCGATGCGTTCGTCGATAAGCTTACGCCCGGCGAATCCTTCATCGGTGCCGTGCCAGTGTGTGATCGAGTGTTCGCCCATCTTCCAGCACAGCAGGACGACGCGGCCGTCCACTTCGCAGGGAAAATCGAGCAGTCCGATATCGAGATCTTTCACCTGCACCCCGATGGAATCGATTTCGGCGATCGCGTCTTTGGCGCGCTGTTCGGCCTTAGCGCGCTCCGCTTTGCGACGGGCGACAGGAACAATATCAACGCGCGTGCCGCCGTTGAGGAAGATTCGATGCTGCAGCGCCTGCATCTCCGCCTCAACTTCTTCAATGAGCTGCTTGCCGCTGATCGCCGCCCGCAGTAGAGACTCGAGCACCGGCAGCAGCGACTGGGCTTCTTCGAGGGTGAAGGTTCGGTCGGACATGGGGGATACTTCTATTGTAGCGCATGCCACGGCGGGTCGTTAGTCGCTAGCCGTTGGCCCTCGTACCAGTTCATGAATCCCACCAACATCCACAGGGTTCGCGATCAAGCGCCGGAGCAAGCCAAAGTGCCGTTCCCTACATGTGCATGGCGAACGACCAACGACTAACGACGGTTTTCTACTTCTTCGTCATCTCGATATCGAGGGTGATAGTAATGTCGTCGCCCACCAACCCGGGAGCACCGGCTACGCCGAAATCCATGCGGTTGATCTTGGTGCTCGCAGAGGCGCCCATGCGCTGGTTGCCCCACGGATCTTTCATCGGCGCCGATGGCCCGTCCACGTCGAGAACAGCTTCTTTGGTTACGCCATGAATGGTGAGATCGCCGGTCACTTTCAGCTTGCCTGCTCCGGCAGCCTCGATCTTCTTCGACTTGAAAGTGATCGTGGGATATTTCTGCACATCGAGGTAGTTGGAACTGCGCAGGTCGTTGTCGCGCATTTCGACCCGCGTATCCACGGACGTCGCGTCGATCGTGGTCTGGATCGAAGACTTGCCGAGATTGGCCGGGTCGTACTGCACGGTTCCGTTCACCTTGGTGAAGGCGCCGCGAACGGTGGAGACTCCCAAATGCCGTACGGCAAATTGCGCCGAGGAGTGCGGCGGATCAAGTTGCCAGGTATCTTGCGCGGCGGCGGAGAGCGTAAGAAGCAATGCGACGGCGAGAGCGGAGAGAATGCGGGACATTGAGAGTTGTTCTCCTGATGGATTCGTAGGCAGCCGCTACAGTTTAACAAATCGCTCCGCGATGGGATTAGTGCGTCCGCCCGTGAGATGGATCGGGGCTGGTCGCAGAATTCACGTCCACGTGCAGCGCGAGCGGAATCCCCGGCGCATAACATTCGCCGTCTTGGCTGTAATTAGAGCAGTGAGCAGCCACATCTTTCCGGCGCGGCGACTGCGCGAACTGCCACACCTCAGCAAAGCTCACGCCGCTTGCCGCGGGGCTGGGCGGATGCTCGGGCGGATTGACAGGAAAGGCGCAGCCGGGCGATGGCGGGCAGGCGTCGTTAATCGACCAGTAAACAATTTGCCGGTTTCCAGCGTGCAGCCGAATGTCGTCGGCAGTTACCACCTTGCCATCATCTTCGCTCGGGATGCCGGAGCAGTAGATGCCGGCGCGGAATCCGGCGGCGGTGACGGCGTCGACCCAGGCGTAGATGTAGGCTTTCTGCTCGGGGAGCATGCGGCCACCCTGCTCCTGATCGAGGAAGATCACGGTCTGCGCGGGAAAGCCTTCGCGGTGGGCGGCGGCGGCGGCAGCTTGGGCATCGGAGTTGCCAAGCTTCGTTGAGTAGGCGACTGATTTCAGTTCGGCAGATTTCAGTTCGGTCGGCTTGAGTTCAACATAGAGGCGTCCGTTGAAGAGCACCAGAAATCCGAAGCCAGCGGATTCTACGGCGGCGCGGTGGCCGGTCCAGGTGTTCGTTTTCTCGCCCGGAGGATTGTTGAGCCAGTAGCCGGCGTAGGAGAAAGTCTGGTGGAGGGCTTTCAGGTTGGCGTCGCCGGGGTAGGTGTTGCGGTCGAAGCCGAGGTAGGTGGGGGCGGCGCTGGACTGCGGCAGAAGAGCCGTAACTTCAAATACCAGCCCAACAAGCACCACGCCAAGCACAGCGAAGCATTTAGACCTGAAATGCTTCATGCTTTGCTCTCCTTGCCAATCGTTAAGGCTTCTTGCCCTTTTTCTCGTGCTTGATCAACAAGCGAACTGCTGCGTGATACGTTGCCAAGTAGAAATGAAAAATCCATGAGTACCAGATCGCTCGGTCGTAGTTTATCTTCTGGTTCGGATTATGGTGTCGAACGGCAAAATTATTCGCAAGATCGAAGATCACCGATTCATCCTTCTTGTCTAAGACTCCTGCCAAGTTCTTGGCCTTCTTGAGCCACTCGAAAACATCTGCCATTTCGCGTATAGCGGTCTTCTTCTCGTCCAGCGAGAGGTGACGGTTTCTCCATTTGACAATAGCGTCGCGCACCTTGCTATCCACATTCGCTTCGTCATATGGGACGATCTCTGCGTCGAGAATGTGTTGCAGTCCGTCGGTTCCCAGCGCTAGGACGACGCCCTCCTCGGTCAATTCGTATCCGGACTTGTAGTCCGCGAGAAAAGCATTTGCCCTTTCTCGAAACTCTGCGCGACCTGCCTTTTCGTCGTAGCTGCCATAGTCCTCGTAATTCCAATTTGTCTCGGTCGTCATCCAAACCACTGGGCCCGGTCGTGAAGCATGGTCGTAAAGAAACTCCAGTGCATCGAATATGTGATCTTCAGTTCGATCTGTGGCCCACCACCCATCAACCGGAAAAAGCCTGAAGTTTAGGGCGAGGGCAGCCTCGTGCTTGATAGCGTCCGGGACGTCGGGCCCTTTAATTCCAGCCTTCTCCTTGAAGTAGGCTTTGTCACGGAAAAGCGAGTAAAGATTTACGAGCTTGAGATGAAGCTCATCGATGGTAAGGCTACCCGGCCGTTTTCTCGAACTGTAGTAGCGACGCGTCATACGGCGAGGGACAAACCGGAACTCATCCAGCAATAGAATTGGGTATGGACCGCCCAAGTATATCGTGTGAGTCGGACGGGAACGCCCTCGATGGCTATCCCCCGATATGAACCATCGTCCTTGACGCCGGCACAAAATCCGGCTCGCCGATGTGGTGACGTTCTTCTTTTTTCTGGATCACGCCGCGGATGAAATCCTCCAACTCTTCGTCGCTGGCGCCGCGGCGCATTTGGGCGTGGAGGTCATGGTCCCAGACAGAGAACAGGCAGGTGCGGATTTTGCCGTCGCTGGTGATGCGGATGCGGCTGCAGTGCCCGCAGAAGGGATGCGAGACGGGGGCGATGATGCCGATTTCGCCGACGCCGTCGTCGAAGCGGTAGCGGCGGGCGGTTTCCGAGCGCGCGTGCGGGATTTCGACTAGCGGACGGTATTCGGCCATGCGCGCCAGAATTTCGTCGAGCGTGACCACCGTGGTAGGCGACCAGGTGCGCCCTTCTTCAAGCGGCATGAATTCGATGAAGCGCACGGTGACGCCTTCTTCGCGCGCGAACATGCCGAAGGGGATGATCTGATCTTCGTTGAAGCCGCGCATCAGCACGCAGTTCACTTTCAGCGGCCACAATCCGGCGCGGCGCGCGGCGCGAATGCCGGCGAGTACGTGATCGTATCCGTTGGCGACGCGGGTGATGCGGGCGAAGCGGTCGGGATCGACCGCGTCCATCGAGACCGTGACGCGTGTGAGCCCGGCGGCTTTGAGCGGCTGCGCCAAATCGGCGAGTAAATGACCATTGGTGGTGAGCGCGATATCGAGCGGTTCGCCGGAATCGAAACTCGCCGCGAAATTTGGCTTTGAAAGGGCGCGGCTTTCAGCCGCGCCGTTGCCGATGGAAAAAGATGCGGGCTTTAGCCCCTGGGGGCGCAGCTGGGCGAGCTCACGAACAAACTCGACGACGCCTCTACGCAACAGCGGCTCTCCGCCGGTGAGGCGAATCTTCGTGACTCCCATCCCGACCAGCACGCGCGCCATGTGCAGATAGTCTTCAAACGGCAAGTCGCCATACAGCGCGCCTTCGTTGCCGGTGCGGCAGTAAACGCACCTGTAGTTGCAGCGGTCGGTGATCGAGATCCGCAGGTCGGTGATGGGGCGACCGAATTTGTCGGTGAGGGGCATTCAGCACTCAGCCGTCAGCATTCAGCCAAAGAACTCGGTCGACGGCCTAATGCCCTATTGTAGCGGCTAAATGCCGAGTCCTGACTGCTGAATGCTTACTTGAGGGTCTTTTCGATTGCCGCCTCCGCCAACGGCGCCATGATCTTGAACCCGGCGGCGTTGGGATGCAGGCCGTCGTCGGCGAGGTCGCGTTTGAGTAATCCCTTGTCGTCGACCATGGCGCTGAAGTAGTCGAGGTAGAGGCAGTCGGGGTGCGTGGCGACGTAGCTTTTCAGCCAGCGGTTCAGCTCGAGTATTTTTTCCGGCGAGCGCTGGGCAAACATACTCTGCGATTGTGGCGTGTAGTTGTGCACCGGCAGCACTGACGAGAACACGATGCGGATGTCACTGGCGCGGGCTAGTTCAGTGAAGGATGCGTAGTTCGCCTCGATGTCTTCGAGGCGCATGGGGCCGGTGTTACCGGCAATGTCATTGGTACCGGCAAGAATGACAACCGCTTTGGGATGAAGATCGATCACGTCCTGGCGAAAACGGACCAGCATCTGCGGTGTGGTCTGGCCTCCGATGCCGCGGTTGATGTAGAGCTTCCCGGGAAAGTATTCGTCGAGATGCCAGTTGTCGGTGATGGAGTCGCCGAAAAAGACCACACGGTTCTCGCCGGGCGAAGGGGGCACGAGGGCGGCATTGGCGTCGCGGTAGCGGGCGAGTTGGCCGAAATCATCGGTGAAGACCGCAATGCGCGAGGCGCGGTATTGGTCCAGGCCTGGGAAGCCGGTGGAAGGAACGGCGGGTGGCGCCTGGGGCGCGGGTTGAGCCGACTGCTGAGCGAAGGCGGATGTGGCTAAAACCACGAGCGATAAAACCTGTACGGCAAATACTCGCAGCGTCATGTCGGTCTTCATATTTGAGCCTCAAGACTCACATGCCGTCGTAATTCGGCCCCCCGCCGCCTTCCGGTGGCACCCAAGTGATGATCTGGTAGGGGTCGGCGATGTCGCAGGTTTTGCAGTGGACGCAATTCGATGGATTCAGGCTGATGCGTTTGCCGTCGGGCTGTGTTGGGTCGTCGACCAATTCGTAGACGTTCGCCGGACAGAAATTCTGGCAGGGGCTGCCAAATTCTTTCACGCAGCGCGTGTTGCAAATATTGGTATCGTCAATCACCAGGTGCGCAGGCTGGTCTTCTTCGTGCTTGGTACCGGAGTGGTAGAGGTCAGTGAGTTTATCGAAAGTAAGCTTGCCGTCGCCCTTGGCGGGGCCGAGCAGGTGAGCTTCCGCGCCTCCATCAGCAGGCAGGTCGGGGAGCTTGCGCATGTGCTCGTAGCCGGCCTTTGCCAGATAGCGATTGCGGAGTCCGCGTCCGCCGGTGATCATTTGCAAACCGGTGTGGAGCATACCAGCATAGAATCCGTGCTCAAAGCCCTGGTGCATGTTGCGCACTTTCCAGAGCTCGTCTTTGATCCAGCTGGATTCCACTTTCTTCTGGTATTCGCCGAGCACGGCGGCTGACGGATCGTCTTTCTTCAGCGCTTCGAACGCAGTCTCTGCAGCCAGCATGCCGCTCTTGATGGCCAGATGAATTCCCTTGAGGCGCGCGGAGTTTACGAAGCCTGCGGAGTCGCCCAGGATCATCCAGCCGTTGCCCGCGACCGGCGGGACCGCCCACCAGCCGCCGTAAGGCATGGACTTCGCGCCGTAACGGATCATCTTGCCGCCTTCGAGTAACTTCGCGACGAAGGGATGCCGCTTGAATTCCTGCAGCACGCGCTGCGGGTCGAGGCGCGGGTCGGGATAGTCGAGTCCGGTAACGAAGCCGAGCGAGACGACATTGTCTTTCGAGCCGTAAATCCACGCACCCCCGTATTCTTTCGTGGTGAGCGGCCAGCCCATGGTGTAGATAACCTCGCCGGGCGCGATGCGGCCAGCCGGAACTTCCCAGAGTTCCTTTACGCCGACGCCGTAGGTTTGCGGATTGGCATTTTTCGCGAGATCGAATTTCGAGACGAGCTGTTTGGTTAGCGATCCGCGAGGGCCTTCGGCTAGGATGACAATCTTGGCGTTGAGATCGTATCCCGGCTCGAAGTTGGATTTCTGGTGACCCTCTTTGTCCACGCCTTTATCGTCGGTGCGGACTCCGGTGACGCGGTTGCCGTCATATAGAAGCTCGGAGCCGGCGAATCCGGTGAAGATAGTGATGCCCGTCTCTTCCACCTTGCTGCCGAGCCACTTCACGAAACGATTCAGCGAGATGACGTAATTGCCGTGATCGCGCAGTGGCGGGGGCGTGATCGGCAGCTTGAACTTGCTCTTCTCGGTGAGAAAGTAAACGGCTTCCTTCGTGACTTCGGCGTCAAGTGGAGCCTCTTTCTCGAATCCAGGAAGCAGTTCGCGCATGGAGCGGGGATCGAGCAGCGCTCCGGAAAGACAGTGCTGGCCGATCTCGCGGGCCTTTTCGAGCACGTAGATGTTTTCTTTGCTGAGGGGCGAGTCGGGATGGGCGGCGTTGTGCACGTCGATAAGCTGCGACAGGCGCAGGGCACAGGCCATGCCCGCGGGGCCGCCGCCGACGATGACAACGTCGGCCGGCATCTGCGGGCGCTCGATGCCTTCTATTGGTTTGCGGAAGATCAGCATTCGGCAATTAGCACTTAGCCAACCAACTTTTTCGCCACAGATTCACACTGATCAACGCGGATCATTTCTTCTTTTTCTCGTCAAAGACATCAGCGGCGGTCCCTCTCTTCTCGAATCAGCTCGGCGCTGTCTGTGAGTATTCCCTGCCTTTCCCGAATCTGCTCCCGGCGCTCTCGGATGCGAGCCAACAATTGGTCGTAATCGTTGGAACTCTCGGGCTTGTCATCTTGTGGTTTATCCGTGTTCATCCGTGTGAATCCGTGGCCATGAAGTTCAACTCCCCGCCTTCGCCTTCTTCACTTCTTCAATCAGCGGTGGGACGATGTCGAAAAGATTCCCCACGATTGCATAGTCCGCAATCTCGAAAATTGGCGCTTCGGAATCCTTGTTCACGGCGATGATGGTCCGCGAGCCTTTCATGCCGACGATGTGCTGGATCGCGCCGCTGATGCCGAGCGCGAGATAAAGCTTGGGCGCGACCGTCTGGCCTGAAGACCCGATCTGGCGATCCATGGGAAGCCAGCCCGAGTCGCAGATCGGTCGCGATGCGGCCAGGTCTCCGCCAAGAGCCTCGGCCAGTTGCTTGGCGATCTCGATATTCTTTTGCTCTTTGATACCCCGTCCGACCGAGACAATGATTTCGGCTTGCGTCAGGTCGACAGCCTGCTTGGCTTCTTTGAACACTTCCTGCGGTTTGTTGCGGATGACTCCATCGGCGATGTCGACCGTTACCGTTTCAACCGGAACTGCGCTCGCGCCCGCCTCAGCCTTATCGCCACGAAACGCGCCGTTCTGGAACGTGGCAAACCAGGGAGCGTCGGAGGTGAAGCTGACGTCGGCGGCCAGCTTGCCCTGAAACATCTGGCGTGTGAAAACTAGCTTGCCATTCTCGTGTTTGAAGCCGATGCAGTCGCTGATCACGGTGCGTCCCATCGCCGTAGCGAGCTTGGGGACAAAGTCGCGCACCTGATAGGTGTGGGGCATCAGCACCAGCTTGGGCTGCTTCACAATGAGGAGTTGCTTGAGCGCGGCAGCGAAGGCATCAGGCGTGTAAGGCTCGAGCTTGGGCGATTCGACGGCGTAGACCTTCGCCACTTTCTTCGTGGCCACTTCCGCCGCGAAGGCAGACGCACTGCCTCCGACGACGGCAGCTTCGAGAGTCCAACCAGTGGCCGCAGCAATTGCCTGGCCGGCAGTGATGGTCTCCCAGGAGACGCGGTTGAGTTTGCCTTCGCGTTGTTCGACGACTACGAGGATGGTGTCAGCCATTTAATCCTTCACGAGCTGCATTTTATGGTGCCGTCCTTGTGGACGATGCCTAGATCCGTTGAGCCTGCTGCTGTTGCGACGAGATCCGCTCCGTGGCTCAGCTCTTGATCGCCACAAAGCGAAGGCGCATATAGTCGGCGGTCCAGCGCCCCTGAGAATCGCGCAGAACCGGTTTAAGCAAAGCCGTGACTTCGTCAAGAAAATCGTCGCGCTCATTCTGCGCAAGCGCGGCGCAGAATGGATTGGCGAATGTCTCTAACCACCCGCGCATTCCGGTTGGCAGCGGCGTGGGGCGGGGGATTAATTGCACACTCTGCGGCACGAAGCCGGCCCGCCGCAGACGCGTTTCGTATTCGTCGACAGTCGGAAAATACCACGGAATCCACGAAGGGGCATCCGGAATGCCCCGGCGCTCAAGTGCGACCATCAGCGCAACAGCAATTGCGCTGACGCAGCCGTGACCGCCCAATTCCCCAACGAACCTTCCTCCCGACACTAAGGCGCGGAATGCGCCTCTGATCGGCGAGTCCGGATCGTCGTTCACCCAGTGCAGCGCGGCATTGGAAAAGACTGCGTCGAATTCGTTCGCAAACGTCAGCGATCTGGCGTCCATCATCCTCGCATCAATCCCGCGCAGGCGCGCGGCGGCAATCATGTCGGGAGAATTGTCGATGCCGATCACCTGGGCACCGAGCGCGACCAGTTTTTCAGTGAGGACTCCATCTCCGCAACCCAGATCGAGAATGCGCTCACCGGGCTGCAGCTGGAGCAAATCCAACACAGGCTGCCCCAGCGCCGGCACGAAGTGAGCGTTGGCCGCATAGCCAGCCGCATTCCAATTCTGGAGGGACGGGGATGGGGACGAAAGGGTCACGTCACGAAATCCTTTAGGTAAAAATAATTTGATCTTCTCTCAATCGACACGATCCTTTACAACACGCGTAACTCGTTGCGCAGTTTATCCACCAACTTCTTCGCGATCTCGGCGGGCGAGCCTTCGATGTGTTCGGTCTTCTTCGTTTTCTGCGGCACGTAGAGGCGCTCGATCTTCTGCAGGTTCTCGCCAATCGCCGACTGCACTTCGGCCAGCGAAACTTTTCGCAGCGGCTTGTTTTTCGCCTGCTTGATGCCGATCAGCGTGGCATAGCGCAGCTTGTTGATGCCGGACTGAATCGTGAGCACGGCGGGCAGCGGCATGTCCACAAACTGAAAGAATCCGGCCTCGAGTTCGCGCTTCACGCGAATGCCGGATTCGTTTTTTTCAATCTGCATGATGATGGTGGCGTGGGGCCAGCCCAGCAATTCGGCGAGGATGACGCCGGTCTGCGCGTAGCCGTAGTCGTCGGACTGCAGGCCGGTGAAGATCAAGTCGAAGGTTTCGTCTTTGATCGCGGCGGCAAAGGCTTTCGCCGTATTGAAGGCGTCGAGTCCGACGAAAGCGCTGTCTTCGAGATGGATGGCGCGGTCCGCGCCCTTGGCCAGCGCTTCGCGCAGCACCTGCTGAGCACGCGCCGGACCGGAGGTGATGACCACCACCTCTCCGCCGTGCTTCTCCTTCTGGCGCAGCGCTTCTTCGAGCGCGTAGGCATCGGGCTCGTTCACTTCATAGGAGACGTCTTCGCGGATCCACGCCGCGCTTTCGTTGAGCTTGAGCGGCGCATCTTTCTGCGGCACCTGCTTCATGCAAACCAGGATTTTCAATGAATTACTCCTGCGCACAAACAGAAGAGTATAAACCAGCGCTTAGCATTCAGCACTCGGCATTCGGCCAGCTTTGTTGGAGAACTGAACTGGACCGGCTGAATGCTGATTACTGAATGCTGAACGCTATTCGGTGAAGACGACTGACTGCACGCCCGAGATTTCAAACCGTTTGCGGCAGCGCATATTCTTGCAGGCCATCAAGTCGTCTTTGCGCAGCATGTAGGAGCGGGCTTTGGCGAAGCGGGCCCGGTCGCGTTCGTCGGCGCGTCCGGCAAGCTGGCGCTTCTTGGTACGCACCACCCAGGTGACCTCGTACTCCGCTGGCTGATGGCAGTGGGGACAGTTTAACGTCGCTGGTTTCTTTTCTGTGCGTTCGTCGAAAAAATCGCGTTCTTCCATGAGATCGTCGTTGGTCCCTTCGCTCAGCTCAGGGCAAGCTAAAAACAGTCGTTAGTCGTTGGCCGGTCATACGCTTTCGCAAACGCCAACCTTCGATCCAACCGCAAAGATTGATTATTACAGTTTTGCCACAGACAAAGCTATGGCAACATGAAGGCTGAGGTACGCAGAAGAATGGCGCGCAAGAAGAAGGTAAAGCGGTTTCGCGCGGTGCAGGCGGTGAAGGAGTTGGCGCGGGAACGAATCGGTGAACCCCCGGCAGCGAAGGTGGTTCCGCACAAGAAGAAGAATCCGGCAAAGCACAAACCCACGCTAGGAAGGCTGCTGGAAGAAAGCGAGTGACAGTCGTGAACTGGCCGGTTATCCGCCCTTGCTCAATTAAACGTTGCAGTCACCGTGGTGTCGCTTTCCATTAGGAGAATGCAGGTGGAGGTTCCAGTGCAGCCGCCAGACCAACCTCCGAAGGTTGAGGGCGCAATTGGAGTGGCGGTGAGGTTAACGGTGGTACCGGCCGGAAAACTGTCAACGCAGCTGATCGCTGTGCTTGCGCAACTGAAAGTAGGACTGGTTACAGTTCCCGTACCGCTGCCTAGGAAGTTAACGGTTAGAATCGGCGCCGCGCTGCCGCCCCCGCCCGTGTTGGTGAAACAGACGACGCTGGCGGCCATGGAGCCAGTTACGATAGCCCCGGAAGAAGACACACCTGACCCGTCGGCGTTCGTAGTTAGCGTGGCCGAAATCAGAGTATTTGGGCCACAAACCACGCCCGTTGCGGTAATCAGTCCCGTAGAACTGACCGTGACCTCCTGGTTGTCGCTCGATGCCCAAGTCACCTGGCTCGTAATATCCTTAGTGACGGGTGGGTGAACATAGGTGCCTAACGCTGTCAGCTGTGTGGTCAGCCCCGCGTCGGCGCCCACGGGAATATTCGAGGCGCCAAAAGTCACTGATCCAGGCTGAACGGTGATGGACACCAGTTCCTGCGGGTCCCCGCAACTGGAAACACTCAGCAGCGTAATCGCGGCGATGATAAGGGCGGCAATGCTGAACCACTTCCGGTTCATCCTGACTCCTGGGACCGAGCGGTCGACTTAAACGCGCACGCAACGGGGAAATCGTAAATTTAGTCAAAGGCGGGGCAAAAAGCAACTATATAAGAGCCGGATATGAGCGCCGTCCGTCACCCCTTCACTGCCTCCGCCACCACCTTCACGAAATCGCGGATGTCGTCTTCGGTCGTATCAAACGAGCACATCCAGCGCACGATCGATTCTTCCTCGACCCATATATAGAAGAAGTAATGCTGCTTGATCTTTTCGATGGAGTGGCGCGGGATCTGGGCGAAGACCCCGTTGGCTTCCACCTTCCACACGACTTTGATTTCCGGGATGCGGCTGATTTCCTTTTCCAGCAGGCGAGCCATGCGGTTGGCATGTTCGGCGCTGCGGCACCAGAGATCGTTGCTGAGCAGAGCCTCAAATTGAGCGGCAATGAAGCGCATCTTCGAGGCGAGCTGCATGCCCTGTTTACGCCGATAGAGGAAATCCTGGCTCAATCCCGGCTGGAAAAACACTACCGCCTCGCCGCCCAGGATTCCATTCTTGGTGCCGCCGAAGGAGAGCACATCCACGCCTAAATCGCGCGTGGCCCGGCGGAGGTTCTGGCCGAGCGAGGCGGCCGCATTGGCAATGCGAGCGCCGTCCATATGCAGGAACATGTCATGCTCATGGGCGAAGCTGGCCAATGCCCGAACTTCTTCCGGTTGGTAGACCGTCCCCATCTCAGTGGATTGCGTAATCGAGATGACGCGGGGCTGGGAGTGGTGTTGATCGCCAATACCGTGGTAGGCGTCGCGTACGGAATCCAGGCTGATCTTGCCATCCTGTTGCGGCAGTGGAATCAACTTGCAGCCGGTGTGCTTCTCCGGTGCGCCGCATTCGTCCACGTAGATGTGGGCATAAGCGCTGCACAGTACTGAGTCAAAGGACTGGGTCAGGCTCTGCAGGCCGAGGACATTCGCGCCGGTCCCATTGAAGGTGAAAAAGACTGCGATGTCGGAGCCAAAGTGCTCTTCGAACTTCTTGATCGCCGAGCGAGTGTATGGGTCCTCGCCGTAGGCAACCACGTGGCCCTGGTTGGCGCGGGCGATGGCCTCTAGCATCTCAGGATGCACGCCGGCATTGTTATCGCTGGCGAAGCCGCGGGCAGGCTGGTTCGGCATTGATGGCATACTGGATAATCTAGCAGACTCGCAGAATCAGCTACGCTCGCCGATTGGCCGCAGGCCGACTGTTTCAAGCGTTGACCGGTTGCCCTCTTTCCCACCTTGACCTCTTGGGTTATTTGTTCTATAATCCAAAACAAATGAGACGGGGGGAACTTCTCGGATCGCTGGAGCACATAATCCTGTTAGCGCTGGCGCGCCTGGATGGAAGCGGCGCCCATGGAATGATCGTGCGACGCGAGATTGAAGAACGTATCGGCCGCAACATCTCTATCGGTGCCGTGTACGCGACTTTGGAGCGGCTCGAAGCGAAGGGATACGTCAGTTCATTCACCGGCGAGCCGACCCCGGAACGTGGAGGCCGGGCGAAACGGTTGTTTCGCGTTGAGGCTGCCGGCAGGCGGGCACTGCAAGTATCGGAGGAAACCATTCGCAGCATGACGGCTGGATTAGAAAGCCGCTGGGAAGGTATATGAGGCGCAATTCGCCACCCGCTCTCGCTTGCTGGCTTCTCGAATCTGTCATACCGGCGCCGTATCGAGAGGCTATGCTAGGCGACCTCATCGAGGAATACACTCTTCGCGCCGAATCTGCGTCGCGACTCGCTGCGTCACGATGGTTTTGGAGTCAAGCCTGTCGTTCTGTCCCGTCGATGGTCTGGTCCTCGCTGCGAGGCCGGGATTGGCTTACCAGCATGAGCATCGCTATGGGGGTGTACATCGTCATGGGAATGCTCAAGTTTGCCGCCGACTTGGCTATCTCGAGCTTGGTTGCCCCACAGCAAACGACGTACGTCGTTCTGGCGCCGGTTGTGTTTCTCGCGACCACCTCAATCGGTGGTTGCGTCGCTGCGCGTATTCGTCGAGGCGCAACGATATTTCTAGCATTGATCGTAATGATTACGGTTGTCGTTTTGATGGACCTAATGGTCTGCACAATACCGGTACCGTGGTGGTATCCGCTTGGGTTTCTTACTCTGGGGCCTCTGTCGGTGTTACTCGCACCGGCGGTATTTCGGGTGCTCAAACCCACTTGCTGACGGATTTGCCACCTTAAAGCAGTAAGACCCGGGATGGTCAATTCTCACTAATTACGAGGAAAACAGCTATGACACTCAGCTTCTGGAAATCGAAATGCTGGACTGCCTGCGGTATCGCCTTGGTGGTCTTTGCCGCCGGATCGTCAATCACCAGCCGGCTACTTCATGTCAACGAAGTTAAGGCCGATAGCAACCGCATATTCGAGCTTCGGGTTTATCACGCCTTGCCGGGCAAGTTGCCAGCGCTTGAGTCCCGGTTTCGCGACAAGACTTCCAAGATACTTGCCCGGCACAACCTGAAGGTTGTGGGTTACTGGGTAACCGAAGAGGCATCCGACAACTCATTCATTTGGATCGTCGCTGATGCCAGCCGGGAGGAAGCGAAAAAAAACTGGGAAGCGATGATGGCCGACCCTGAATTTCAGGACGTCATAAAAGCCGAGCAGGCTGAAAAACTCGTGGAAAAAGTCGATGTGACATACATGCGCCCGACGGATTTTTCAATGATCAAGTAATCGCATAAGGCCAGGCCGTAGCGAGGAGCGCTTGGAAATCCGGCGCCATTTGAACAGCAGGCTGGTTGAGAGCGATCTTAGCGGAACAATGTCGCAGAATCACATGATGTTGATGTTAAGGAGGTTAAGGATGCTAAACGGGTCAAAGCTGGTCCTTCCCTCTTTCTTCGCCAGCAGATCGAGATTATTTTGCGTCCGGAAGCCATCCAGACGAATCTTTCAATTGGCGTCTAACGCTGGGGCGCGCCGCTCGTCTAATCACGTTTGGGTTAGCTTTCAGACCCAAGCGCCCCCAGAGTAGTGGAGTAATCAGTGCTGACAACGCAGGAAATGCGAAGCGAAAGCTCATGTTCATGAAATCTCATAACTATTCAGTTCATAGCCTTTTACTTGTGGCGCTTGCAGCCAGCGGAGCGATGATGGCATGCTCGGGAAGCACGCCGTCGAATGCCCAAGCTCAGGGTCCGCCCGGAATGCCAGTGAAGGTACAAGAGGCGCGCGCTACTCCGGTCAACGATGCTACGGAATACGTGGCCACAGTGAAGTCGCGCGATTCGGCTGTCATCATGCCGCAGGTGGAGGGCCAGGTCACCAAGATCTTCGTTCACTCGGGCGAGTCGGTTGGCTCCGGAGCGCCGCTGATGGAGATCGATCCCCTGAAGCAGCAGGCTACGGTCAAGAGCCAGGAAAGCTCCCGAGCGGCACAACAGGCGAACCTGAACTGGACTAAGCAGCAGTTCGAGCGCTCCCAAGGACTCTTTTCGGCGGGCGTCGTGAGCAGGCAGGATCTGGACCAGGCGAAGTCCGCACTGGACGCGGCCCAGGCGCAGATGGAATCGCTCGACGCCCAGGTCAGTGAGCAGCAAGTGCAACTGCATTACTACCGGGTCGTGGCTCCGTGGGGTGGAATTGTGGGAGATGTTCCGGTACGCGTGGGCGACCGGGTCACGACCGCAACGCAACTGACCACCGTGGACAAGCCCGGCAGTCTGGAAGTCTACGTGTACGTGCCCATTGAACACTCTTCTCAGCTCAAGCTGAACCTGCCC
Source organism: Acidobacteriaceae bacterium (assembly GCA_003140075.1). Taxonomy (GTDB): domain Bacteria; phylum Acidobacteriota; class Terriglobia; order Terriglobales; family Acidobacteriaceae; genus Sulfotelmatobacter. Next base: position 34,017 of record PLIO01000110.1, read on the forward strand.
GTGCAGGTGCTGGACAGTGACGGTAAGGTAGTGGCCGACAGCCGCGTCAGCTTTATCTCTCCGCAGGTGGACAATACGACGCAAACCGTGCTGGTGAAAGCGCGCATCGCCAACAGCAACGAAGCCCTGCGGCAATCGCAATTCATCCGCGCACGCGTCGTGTGGGGTACCCACCAGAACCCGGAGGTTCCGATCCTGGCTGTGTCGCGGCTGGCGGGGCAGTACTTCGCTTTTGTGGCCGAACCCCAAAACGGCGGCTCCTACGTGGCGCGGCAGAAGGCACTGAAAATTGGACAGACGGTGGGGAACGATTACGAAGTCCAGGAAGGCATCAAGCCCGGCGACAAAGTGATTGTCTCCGGCACGCAATTTCTGCTGGATGGGGCGCCGGTGATTCCGCAAAGTTAAGCTGCAGGTTTCAAAACTCAACAGCAATTAGCAGTTGGCCGGATGGAGTGCCGTGCCGATGGTTTGCGCTAACTGCCAATTGCCAATTGCTCCCGAAAGCCGATCTCCTATGTTCGTTGGCTTCTTTATTAAACGCCCGGTGTTCGCCACGGTGTGCGCCCTGCTGATCATCTTGGGGGGCGCGGCCGTAATTCCCACACTTCCCATCTCGCAGTTTCCCAACCTGGCGCCCCCGCAAGTGAATGTATCGAGTGCCTATATCGGCGCCAGTGCCCAGACAGTGGAGAGCGCGGTTACGATTCCGTTGGAGCAACAGATCAACGGCGCCGAGGGAATGAAGTATGTAACCTCGACCAGCGGCAACGACGGAACGAGCAGCATCACGGCCACCTTTGATTTGACCCGAGATCCGGACCTGGCCACAGTCGACATCCAGAACCGCGTCAACACAGCGCAGGGACGCTTGCCGGCTGCCGTCAAAGCGGTTGGCATCACCACGGCGAAGAGTTCGCAGAACTTCGTGTTCGGCGGAGCCATCACGGCCGATAATAACAAATATTCGACGCTGTTCATGAGCAACTACCTTGATGTTTACGTCAAGGATTCTCTAAAGCGAATTCCGGGAGTCGCCGATGTGCTCATCTTTGGTGAGCGGAAGTATTCCATGCGCTTGTGGCTGGACCCGGTGCGCATGGCTGGGCGCGGACTGACCGCGCCCGATGTGGTCAGCGCTCTTTCCGAGCAGAATGTGGAAGTCGCCGCTGGACAAGTGGGCCAGCAGCCCGCGGTACCGGGACAGCAGTATCAGATCAGCGTTCGCGCCGTTGGACGCCTGAGCGAAGCCAGCCAATTCGAAAACATTATTCTCAAAACGAATGCCGACGGAACTTTAGTCCGCCTGAAAGATGTGGGCCGTGCCGAATTAGGCGCCGAGGATTACAGCTCGGACCTGCAATTCAACGGGCAGGATGCAGTCGGCATCGGCGTCACGCAGCTTTCCACCGCGAATGCGCTCGATGTTGACCGTCGTGCCATCGCTGAACTCGACCGCCTCTCGAAAAAATTCCCTCCGGGAATGCACTCCAAGGTCGCATTCGACACCACCGACGCAGTGGGCGAGTCGATCCGCGACGTCGTCTACACGGTAGGTTCGGCGATCCTCCTGGTCATCCTGGTCATCTTTATCTTCCTCGGCGACTGGAGGACGACCATGATCCATTTCATCGCCACTCCGGTTTCGCTCATCGGTACCTTCATCTTTGTAAAATTACTCGGTTTCTCCATCAACACACTGACATTGTTCGGCATCACGCTCGCCACCGGCCTGGTCGTCGACGATGCGATCGTAGTGATTGAAAACATTGAGCGTCATATCACTGAAGGCGAACACGATTCCCATAAAGCGGCGGCGGCCGCCACTGCTGAGATAACCAGCGCTGTCATCGCCACCTCGCTGGTGCTGGTTGCTGTGTTTGTCCCCGTTGCATTCTTTCCCGGGACAACTGGCATTCTGTTTCGCCAGTTTGCGCTGAC
>PLIO01000212.1 GCA_003140075.1 Acidobacteriaceae bacterium
TCGTTGTGGCCGATGGTGAAGGCAATGTCGATGGCGTCTCCGGCGAGGAGCGGGGATTGCTGCAAGCGTTCGGCCATGTGCCAGCCGAGAGCGTCGATGACAGTTCTAATTCCAGTTCTCAGTTCTCGGTTCTCGGTTCTCAGTTGAAAACCTGTGGCTTCGGCTTTCTCATCGCGGCTTATGGCAGCGCCATCTGGATGGCAGCGCGGAGTGGCTAAGATTGCGGCCGCGGTGAGTTCTTCTTTGCCGGGCTCTTCTTCGCTCGGCTCTTTTTCGCTCAGTTCTGCGGGGGCGAATTCGTGCCCGGCGATTTCCTCGCCGGCTTTCAGTTTCAGCTTGATGTGTTTGTCTTTCAGAATCTTGGGAGGCGCGACCAGGCGGACATTACGGGCGCTGAATGATGGTTCGTGATTGCCAGCGCCGTAAGGTTCCAGAAGACGCAGCACCTGGAAGAGCGCGGGAGTAATTTCGTCCAGATCCAGTTCGGCTTCGACATCGAGCACGGGGTCGAAATCGGCCGGGGTGAGGCGGGTGCGGGCGAAGGCATCCAGTTCGGCGCGCAGTTGAGCAACGTTCGCCGATGGCATGGCGAAGCCGCAAGCGTGGGAGTGTCCGCCGTAGCGGGTGAAAAGATTGTGCGAGGACTCGACGGCCTCGAGCAGATGAAAGGGACGAATCGAACGACCGGAGCCGAAAGCTTCCTCGCCTTCGCGCGAGATCACGATGGCAGGGCGGTTGTAGCGCTCGACCACGCGCGTGGCCGCGATGCCGATTACCCCGCGGTGCCAGCCTTCGCCATCGACCACGATGCAGTAAGCTTCGCACAGCGCGGGATCGCCGGTGATGCGCTCGTCGATTGAGCGCAGAATGCGGCGCTCTTCTTCCTGGCGTTCTGCGTTCAAACGGTCGAGTTTCCCGGCAAGGAGCCGGGCACGGTCGGCATCCTTCACGCTGAAGAGTTCGATCACGTCGCGGGCTATGTCCATGCGTCCGGCGGCATTGATGCGGGGTGCGATGCGGAAAGCGACTTCGGTGGAGGTGGGCGGACGCTTGTCGGAAATCTGCGCCACTTCAAGCAGCGCTTTCAGGCCGGGATTGACGGCCCGGCGTAGCTCGTCGAGGCCTAGCTTGGCAAAGACGCGATTCTCGCCGGTGAGCGGCACGGAGTCGGCGATGGTCGCGATGGCGACAACTTTCATGAACGACCGCAACATGCGCGCGTGATCTTTTTCGGGCAGGCGGCGTTGCATCAATCCCTGCGCCACTTTGAAGGCGACGCCAGCACCGCAAAGCTGTTTGTACGGGTACTCGCATCCAGCCTGATTGGGATTAACGACAGCGTGCGCTTTGGGCACGCCGTCCGGTCCGGGCAAGTGATGATCGGTGACGATGAGATCGACGCCGAGGCGCCGCGCGGTCTCCGCCGGGGCAAAGGCGCGAATGCCCATGTCGACGCTGATGATGAGGCGAATGCCTGCGGCTGCGGCGCGTTCGATTACATCGTCGCGCAGGTCGTAGCCCTCGCGAATGCGATGAGGGACGTGGAAGTCGGCGGCGCCGCCGCAGAGTTCGATGGCGGTCTTTAGAACGATGACTGCCATCGTGCCATCGACATCGTAGTCACCGTAAATCAGAATGGGTTCCTTCCGTTCGATGGCGGCATCGAGACGGTCGACGGCGGCGCGCAGGCCAGTCATTTGCTCGGGTGCATGAAGGTGGGTAACAGACGGAGCGAGGAAGCGAGCAGCGGAGTCAAGGTCGGTGATGCCGCGGCGGACGAGCAGACGAGCCAGCGTGTAGAGAGTGCCGTCGCGCCGTGCGGGATTGGATGTTCGGTTAGGCGGCAATTGGGGCAAGTCGCGGAGAGCCGCAGCCAAGTTCCCCACCTGCGCTGGATCGGCCGCCAGTTCCCAGCGCACCGCTAGCCCTCTTCGTCCGGGTCCGATTCGTCGATGGGGATGCCGCCAAAATCTTCCGACACTTCCAGCAGATGCTGATAGCGGTCGTACCAATCGGTGCTGGCTTCGCAGAGGAACATCGATCCCTGATAGGCCCAACCCAACTGCAGAAATCCGACCTTGCCGACGTGGCTGCGCAGCCAGCGCGCATCTTCCACGTCGTCGCCGTCGGTGAACTCGGAGTGGGAAAGCCGTTGTACCAGTTCGTCCAGTTCCTCGCGCTCCAGTTTCCAGGAATGCATGGTGAGGAACGGCGCGCCCGCGCTTTTGGCCAGTTCGACGAAATCCTTCCAGGCGTCGGGATTCGTGCCCGTCTCCCACATGATGCACTGCACTTCGTCGTAATCCACGTATCCGTGGAAACGGCTCATGCCATGGCCTTCGATGAAGGCGATCATGTCATCTTTTACGTTGGTTAAATCGTCTGGCGTGGGTGACATAGTAAAACTCTGCTTACGATCAGGTATTGTATGCCCAGTGGGCATGAAGGTGCCAGCGGGGAGACCGGATCGGCAAACCTTAATCGCTTCTGGGAAGTCCCGCGAACTGTGGGGCATGCGCTCCACGCGAAGGCCGTGTTACACTTTATGATTCGCAAACAAAAACCTGCTGACACAGGAAACTCTATCCGCACATGCTTCTTTCCAAGGAATATGTGGGCTACCTGGCCCGCGAAGTTACCAAGAAATTGATTGCGGGCAAGGCCATCGAGACTTCGGCCGTGCCGAAAGTCACGGAGCGCGTGCACGCCGCTCTGCTGGAAGAACTCACCCTCGAAGACCGCATTAATGATGAAGTTCGCGTGATTCTCGAAGCCTACTCCGAAGAGATGAACAAGAGCGGGGCCAATTACCAGGAAATGTTTCGCAGAGTGAAGACCCAACTGGTGAGCAAGTACAAGGCGGTGCTGTGAGACTCAGCCGAGACAAAGTCAACGTGCTGGCCCGGGCCGTTTTCGATGTGCTCAAGCAGATGGACGAGGTCGAGTTCATTGAAGACCCCAACGCCATCCGGCAGGAAACCCGCAAAATTCTGGAAGAGTTGCTCAATCACGAAGAGAGGATCGACATTGCCGCCCGGCATAAGATCGAGAGCCAGAAACGAACCATCCTCGAAGGCTCGCAAGAGTGGGACATCCTGTACCGCAAGTATTACAACGAGGAAGTGAAGAAGCTGGGGATCTGAATCGCGCCGCCCGCCTTAAGCGCTCCGAACAAAAAAAGCCCCGCGTTATTCGCGCGGGGCGTGAGAGTAAGGGACCCAGAGGAAACTTTCAGGCGGCTACTTCTTCGCGACGCTGCTGGATGGTCTCCAGTTGCTGGCGGTACTTCTGCGCGTTGCTCACGATCTTCTTCTGCGGCAGGCTGTTGATCCACAGTTCGTGAGGAATGCTGCGGCGTTCGCGGCGAGTGCCGACGGAGCCTCGGTGCAGGACGTTGGTGGGACGCTTCTCCGCGGTCTGTTGCGTCCAGCCGCTGCCGGAGGTCACGTTGAATATGCCGATGTAGCCGCCGGTCAGCAGCTGCAACGGAGTGTGAATCTTGTTCATGCGATCGAACTGCGTGGAACCCTCCGGGCGGAAGCTTTCGAACCAGGAGGGGTAGACAAAATCGGAGACCAGGATGTTATCGATCTGATAGCCGAGGCTGTCATCTTCGCAGGCGTCGCAGACTTCGTAGGCATAGAGAAGTCCCGCAGTGTTGCTGCTCTGCACGAAGACAGTGAGGTTAATGTTGGGGTCGCCGAGCATCTCCAGCAGTTCGTGGCTGGCGGTGACGGTCCAGGATGTGCCCGCCTTCAGGTCGCTGGCGGCGAAGACCTTGCCCATGGGAAGCGATTCGGTGGTGAGGTCGTGGTAGCCGAGAGCGTTGGCCTGGTCGGAGTCGTCGAGCAGGACGAGCCACCAATTGCCGGCGGGCGGCGGAGTGCCTTTGGAGACGACGGTAAGTTGAGCGGCGGTGCCCCAGACGGGGCCGAAGTCATTGGTCACTTGCTTCTGGAGCGCGGCCACGACCGGCACGACATCCGCGTCGGCCAGAACGGTGCTCTCGTTGATCACGGAAATTTGGATGGTGGGGATTTGTGCTTGCGTGGGTTGCGGCATATAGCTTCTCTCCTGGGAAAACAAATTCGGAGAACGCGCAAAAGTGAGTTGCGTGACTCTGTGATTAAAAGCCTATACGCTGAGCAAGTGAGGAAAGCTGTCCTAGAAGAGAAAAAGTGAAACGGTGTTCCGAATCGGAACCCGCGCTTCCTTGATCGCGGACCGCGCTATTCACGATGCGACCGTGACGCGAATAGGCTCTCGGCGAATCCAGAGTGTCCCACGCCGTCACAATCTCTAAAGATCTGTCGCCAGTCGGCCGATGAGGAACAGAGGGCGCTCTCTCGGGGCACGATGACATCTTCCAGCAAGGCGATTGTCGCGTGCGCGTTGCTCATTGTCATATGCGTCGGCACACTCTCGTTCTGGAGCGAAGTGTGGAACGAGAAAGATCGGGAGTGGGTGACGCACACGCTGCTGGTGGTGGAGAAGCTGCAGGCGATTCGAATCGATATCACTCAGGCTGAAACCGGGCACCGAGGCTACATGCTTACGGGCCAGGACAGATATCTGGAGCTGTATAGGGCGGGTGCGGATCAAGTGCGCCAGGACATGAAGGAACTGCCCGATCTGATCGTGGACGACCCCAGGGAGCGGAAAGCGACCCAGCGGCTGGAGCCGCTGATCGCAGCCCGTCTGGCGGAACTGGCGGACGGAATTGAGGTGCGGAGGCAAAGCGGACTGCCGGCGGGGGTGGAAGCCGTGGCACGGGCGAATAACGGGGAAAAGTGGATGGGGCAGATTGCGGCACAGATCGGCGAGATGCGCGCGACGCAAGAGCTTCTGTTAAGCCGGCGACAGGAGACGGCGGCGGCCAGCAGCAACAGGGTGGCGCGGATCAAAGGGTTATTCTTCATATAGCTTTTGGGCGGCCTGCGAAACGGCGCAAATATTTCACGGCCACTTCCAGGTCCTTTGGCCAGGGGGCTTGGATGGGCGCGTTCTGGCCCTCGCCGGCTCCGGGCTGCGGAAGGATCAATTGCTCGGCGTGCAAGGCCACCCGCGCCATGAGCGGCCTCTCGCTCTTGCCAGGCTTGAGACGGTATTCCGTCTTGAGCGTGGAGAGCCACAGCGGCGCCCCGCCGTAAATTTCGTCGCCCACCAGCGGCAGCCGCAGGTGCTTGAGATGCGCCCGAATTTGATGCGTCCGCCC
>PLIO01000115.1 GCA_003140075.1 Acidobacteriaceae bacterium
GTGCTTCGTCATCGCATCATCCTCAGGCCGGAGGCCGATCTGGAAGGCATTACGCCGGACCAGGTTCTGGAAGACGTTTTGCGCGCAGTCGAGGTTCCGAAGTGAACAAGCTGGGCAAGCTGGTTCCCGCCGAGGTGCAGGCGGCGGCCCACGCCTACAAGCGCTTCGGCGTCGCGTTTGGCGGCCGTTTCTTTATGCTGCTTTTTGTGGGACTGGTATGGCTAGGCCCTGCCTTCTTCGACCGGCGATTTGTCTACGCCCTGGTTGCCTGGGATTGCTTGGTGGTTCTGGCCTGGCTTGCCGATCTCGCGCAACTGCCGAACCCTTCGCAACTCACGGTGAGACGAACATGGCGGTCGCCGGTGCCGTTGTCGATCCCATCGTATCTCGATCTCACTTTGATCAATGCCTCTGGTAAGACTGTCCACGCTGAGATGGTGGACACCGTTCCCGGGCAATTGAGAAGCGAGCCTCCAACCCTCGAAGTTCGAGTGGGGCCACGCAGCGAAGCGACGGCGACCTACCGGATTTGCCCGGCGCAACGGGGAGACGCGATTTTGGGCGACTGCTACCTACGCTATCAGAGCGTCCTGCACATCGCGGAGAGATGGGTTCAGGCTTCGGTTGGACAGACTGTGCGGATCTATCCCAACCTGGAAGAGGCGAAGCGGCACTCCATTTACCTGCTGCGCAGCCGGCAGATTGCCATGGAAAAGCGCCACTCGCGTGTGCGGGGCATCGGCCGCGAGTTTGAGAGCCTGCGTGAATATCAGCAGGGCGATGAGTATCGCGATATCTGTTGGACTGCGGCGGCGCGGCGCGGAAAGCTGGTCACCCGGGTCTATCAGATCGAGCGCAGCCAGACGGTCTGGATTGTCATTGACTCCGGACGGCTGATGCGGGCCCGCGTGCGAGGCCTCAGCAAGCTGGATTATGCAGTCAATGCCGCGCTCAGTCTGGCCCAAGTAGCTCTGTATTCCGGCGACCGCGTAGGACTAGTGGCCTACGGTCGGGCGATTCGTCAACAGCTTCCCGCCGCGAAAGGCAGTGCTCACTTGCGACAGCTGATTGAGCGGCTGGCGCTGGTACACGAGGAAACCTCCGAGGCTGATCACCTGCACATGGCCGGGCGTCTGCTTACCGACCAGAAACGGCGCAGCCTCATCGTGTGGCTGACCGATCTCGCGGAGACTGCGATGATGCCCGAAGTCATCGAAGCTGCCTCGATGATGATGCCCAGGCATCTGGTTCTGTTTGTCGTCATCGGGCAGCCGGACTTGGGTGAACTGGCGACGAAGAGGCCACAGAACGCCGCCGACATGTACCAGGTGGCTGCCGCGCAGGAGATGGTTCATCGCCGGGAATTGCTGTTGGCTCGTTTGCGGGAGCGGGGAGCTCTCGCGCGGGAGGTAAATTCCGGTGCAATCTCGCCCGTGCTGGTGGACGCATATCTGCAAATCAAGGAACGAAATCAACTCTGACTTGGTGTCGATCCTTGTGAAACCCGCTCCCGCGCAAATCCAACCAAATAAGCCACCAGCAGTACGAACAAAGCTCCTGCCATGGAGAACTTCAACGGAATGGCGAGCGCCGTCGGCGAAACGAATGCCTCTATCAAGCCCGCAATGATGAGGATGGGAACTGTCCCAATCACCAACTGCACGGCCTCCAATCCCGATCTAGCCAGTGACTCTCGCCGAGGCAAGAGCCCCGGAAACAAAAGCCCCTGCGCGATCCGCAACCCGGCTCCGCCGGCGATAAAGATAGCTGGCAGCTCGAGTACTCCATGCGGCGCAACGAAACTCCACAGTTGCACACTCATGCCCGACAACCAGCACGCCATCCCAATAACCCCGATCAGCAGGCCATTAAACGCCATCATGTAGATGGTTCCGAGACCCGCCGTAATTCCCAAGGCAAACGTAGTGAAGCCCACGCTCATGTTGTTGGTCATGATGGCGCTGGAGGCCAGGGGTTTAATGCCCACAATCGAGTGCGTCCACATTTCGTGCCGGTCAATCGTCTCCACCATTTGCGGTCCCAGAAGCTTTACCTTGAAATCGGGATTCTGATAGGTCAAGACGGCGCCAACGACGCCTGCGACCAGAAAGATCAACACGCACAACAGGCAATGTTTCAGATTTCGCCGAAACACCGCCGGGTAGGTACTCCAGAAAAACGAAAATATTGCCGTGGGGCTCGCCCTGCCGCCGGAATAGATGGTATTGTGAGCGCGCACGAGCAATTGGTTCACGTAGCGGGCAAAGTGCACGGAGCCACGGTCTTCGCGAATGGCGGCAAGGTCCGCTGCCGTCTGGCGATACAGAAGACTGAGTTCCTGCAAGTCGGAGCGGGAGAGCGACTTCAGGCCGCTTTTCGCACTTTGCTCCAGCAGCGTTTCCAGCTTGCTCCAATATGGTTTGCGTTTCTCCAGCCAGCGGGTAGAAATCATCGTGGACTCGTTTGACCAACTAAAAATCGACACTCCGGAGCAGATCGCTCTGGAGTTGCCCCTGGCGGGAATCGGAAGCCGGTTCCTCGCCCTGGCAATCGATACTCTAATCCAAAGTATCTTTTATCTCATAACTGCTTTTATCTTCATCCTCAGCCTTCCCGTCGGATCCTCGGTCTTTACTTTTCTCCCACGCTTGTTGGGTCCGGCTTTGGCTATTTTCATCTTGTTTGCCATTTACTGGGGCTATTTCGCCTTCTTCGAGACCCTCTGGAAGGGGCAGACGCCGGGCAAACGCTATGCCGGCATTCGTGTCATCAAGGACTCGGGCAGGCCCATCAACGCTTTTGAAGCGATCGGCAGGAACCTGATGCGCGCGGTGGATGGGTTGCCGGGAATCTATGGGGTAGGCATCGTCTGCATGATGTGTAACCGGCAGAGCCGGAGGTTGGGCGATTTCGTTGCCGGCACTGTGGTCGTACACGAAAAACCTACCGAGGATGCGCGGCCATCGTGGAATACCGAGGATCGTAGTGCGAACGAAGGAGCAGCACCCACTCCGGGCCTCGCACAGATTACGCCGGAGGAGCTCATTCTGATTGAAACCTACCTGCACCGGCGATGGGAGCTCGACAACTACGTTCGCACGAATACTGCGATTCAAATCGCGGGCAGGATTACAGCCAAGACCGGGCTGCAGCCTCAGCCCAACCAGCACGTCGACGACTTCCTGCAGGAGGCGGCGAGAAAGATCCGCGATAGCGGTCAATTCCGCTAACGGCCGGAGCTCATCCCGCCAGGCCGATTGACACTACTTCGCGGACTGCAACTGTTGCAGATCAGCCAGTACTTCCTCGCTGTGACCTTGCGGACTCACCTTGAGATAAACCCTTCTGATTACACCTGTGGGATCGATCAAGAACGTGTTGCGGGCCGCCAGTGTCATCCCGTTGTATTCCATGATCGAGCCGTACTTTTGTACGACAGCATGGCCGGAATCGGCGAGCAGCTTGAAGTTCAAGCCTTCCTTGGCGCAGAAGCTCTTGTGCGAGTCCACGTCGTCCACACTGACGCCCACGATCACGGTGTTCTTCGCCGTGTATTTATCGATATCGCGCTGGAAGTTGTGTGCTTCGATCGTGCAGCCTTGCGTGAAGTCCTTGGGATAGAAATAGAGCACCACCCACTTGCCCTTGAACTGATCGAGCGACACTTGCGCCCCTTCCTGGCTGGGCAGGCTGAAAGCCGGAGCTTGCGTACCTGCGGTTGGGGGCTGAGGCTGATCCGCAGCAACGGCGGAAAGCACAGCCAAGGTCAGAGTCAGAAAAAGTACCGAGTAAGTCTTCATAAAACGCTCCTTCAGAACTTTAGGCATTTCCCAGGGTTAAGGATAAACGATAACCACAGGGCTTTGGCAAGCTGCTGTACTCGATTTGAATTGGCGCGGAAACACGCTTATGTTAACAAATGAGGAAGGTCTCTGCGGGTGACTTCGATGCGCAAGCTTGGGTGGCGACCCTTCTGCCGTTTCCTGACAATAGTCGCGGCAACCGTGGCCGCAATATCTGCAGCGTATGCTGCGCCTCAGGAGAATCCAGCCGGCGATTCAGGCGCGCACAGCGTCTGCTCAAATCTAGGCGAATATATCTTCGTCGGCGGGACCGGTGGTTTTGATGCGCTCCGTTACGGCGATCTGTTCGAAGAACTTCTCAAAACCGGTCACGTGGGACTCTACCAACACGCAAATGCGATAAGCGCAGCTGAAAATCCACCCGGCCTCCTTAAGGCGATAGAGACGATGTTTACCGGGACCGGCCCCGGCGAGGCTGAACTGGGGCAGGTGGGCTGGAATTATTTCACCCTTCCTCCTAGCTACGGGTACTATCGGAGTCTGTATATACAAAACGGTCTCCATCCTTCCGAAGCCAATGTGAACACACCTTCCGATTCGGCTCGTCGGGGGCAATTGGAAGAGGACCTAAAGCAGTGGAGAGAGTACGTGGACGCGGCCAGAACCGCGGGGATTGACTCTGTGGCTCCGGTAGTAGCCCCAAATGATCCGGACGAACCGAAACTAGGGGAGAACGTCTTTGCGACCAACCCGTTCTATGCTCTGGAGCGGGGCGAGGCGTTGTACGGCAAAGCAATCGCGTTCGACGTTCCCCCAAACTTCTTTCTGACTGGCGGGAGCGGTCCGGGCTATGAGAAATTTATCGTGCAGGCCATCCAGTGGGGGAATGCCCACGGCCTGCGAACCACAATGTTGCTTTCTCCTTACCCCTGGCCTACGAATTCGGCGGGCCAGCTTGAGACTTTCCGTCAGTTCACCGGCAATACTTTTAGTCAGGACACCCAGGATTTTGTAAGCCGTTTGAAGGAGGAACATGCCATTCCCTCCGAATGGGCGGTGGATAATTACGAAGACACATATCCACATGACGCACCCGCGATGGTGCCCGAAACGGTTCGAAACACCACTACCGAGGTTGGTCTTTGGTTGGCCAGGAATGCGCCGGTCTATGCACGCGGGGAAAATCCTGAAGAGGGCATAATATGTTTCCCACCACTGCCGGTCACGGAAGCTGGAAATTTACAGTGACCTGCTTCTGACGTCGGTCGTGAACCGCTGTCGATAGTTGCAGGCACAAATGTTCAGGTAACGCACTACTCCTTTTGCATCTGATCCAGCGCCGCCAGCACCTCTTCGCTATGCCGGGCGGGGTTCACGCTGGTGTATGCTTTGGCGACTTTGCCGGCGGGGTCGATAAGGAAGGTATGCCGCGAGGCAAACTTCACCACTCCAAGGTTCGTAAGCGAACCGTAGGTGTTGCTCACCTTGCCATCGCGGTCGGCTAGTAGCTTGAAGTTCAGTCCTTCCTTAGCGCAGAACTTCTTGTGCGAGTCCACGCTATCCACGCTCACGCCCAGAACCACCGCCTGCCGCTTGGCGTACTTGGACTGATCAACCTGAAAATTGTGCGCTTCCCGCGTGCAACCGGGAGTCTGGTCCTTGGGGTAAAAGTAGAGGACCACCCAACTGCCGCGGTAATCCTGCAAGCTGACGGTAGTACCTTCTTGCGACGCCAAGGTAAAACTGGGTGCGGTGCTGCCCTGGGCGGGAACGGCGCGCGAACCCGACAAGAGGCGTGGAACAAGAAAGATGATAATCACAACCACAACTACCAGCAGTGTGATTCGCAAGAACATGAGTCAGTACCTTCAGAAAAGCAACCGCACACAATCTACTCAGAAAGAGCGGCTCTAACACATAGCATTGTAAACACTTGAGTTGGAAAACGTTTGGCATGGCCTTACGTCCAGCAAGATTTCGCATAATTGAATATCATGGAGCATTCGGCCTTATCCGACGGAGANNGTCCGCGCGGGGCGACTGCTGCAGCAGTTGGCGCTGCACGCGCGGCGTGCCGCCGGAGTGAACCTTCCTTTTTCAGCGACCACCCCTTATCAAAATACGATTGCAGCGCCTCAACAAGCACCGTTCCCTGGAAGCCAGGAAATGGAGCGCCGCATCAAGAGCCTGGTGCGTTGGAACGCTCTGGCCATGGTGGTGCGGGCCAACAAGATTCAGGAAGGCATCGGCGGCCACATTTCCACATTCGCTTCGGCGGCGACCTTGTACGAAGTCGCTTTCAACCATTTCTTTCAAGCCCAAACCGAGAGCGGAGACCGCGACTTCGTCTACTTTCAAGGCCACGCCGCGCCCGGCATTTATGCTCGCGCCTACCTTGAGGGCCGTATCCCGAAAGAGAAACTGGAAAACTTTCGCCGCGAACTGAAGCCGGGTGGCGGGCTGAGTTCATATCCTCACCCGTGGCTGATGCCGAATTTCTGGGAGTTCCCCACGGTCTCGATGGGCCTCGGCCCCATACAGGCGATCTATCACGCCCGTTTCATCCGGTATCTGGAAAATCGCGGGCTGAAACAATCCACCGGTGGCAAAGTGTGGGCGTTCATGGGCGACGGTGAAATGGACGAACCGGAGTCGCTCGGCTCGATTACGCTGGCTTCGCGCGAGAATCTGGACAACCTGATTTTCGTGGTGAACTGCAACCTGCAGCGTCTCGACGGTCCGGTACGCGGCAACGGGAAAATCATTCAGGAACTAGAAGCCATCTTCCGCGGCGCGGGATGGAACGTCATCAAATGCATCTGGGGCTCGGATTGGGACAGCCTGATTCGCAGCGACCGCGACGGCTTGCTGGTGAAGCGTCTGGGAGAAATCAGCGACGGCCAATATCAGAAGTATTTTGTTGAGAGCGGAGCCTACTTCCGCCAGAACTTGTTCGGTACGGACCCGCGTCTGCTGAAAATGGTGGAGCATCTTTCTGACGAGCAACTGGCGCGGATGCGGCTGGGCGGGCACGATCCCATCAAGGTTCATGCCGCGTACCGGGCCGCGGTCGACCACAAAGGCTCTCCCACAATCATCCTGGCCAAAACCATCAAGGGCTACGGCCTGGGCGAAGCTGGCGAAGGCAAGAACATTACGCACCAGCAGAAGAAGCTGAATGAAGATGAGCTGGAGATGTTCCGTTCGCGTTTCGGAATTCCCATTCCAGACGACGAACTGCACAATGCGCCCTTCTACCGGCCCTCTGACGACAGCGCCGAAATCAAGTACATGCAGGCGCGGCGGCAACAATTGGGTGGCTACATGCCACAACGCAAAGTGCTTGCCGCGCCTCTGAAGCCGGTTCCCGAGTCCTACTTTGAAGAGTTCTACAAAGGCACCGATGGCCGCGAAGCATCCACCACCATGGTTTTCGTGCGCCTGCTCTCGAAGCTTCTGCGCGACCCGGAACTGGGTAAGCTGATCGTCCCCATCATTCCCGACGAAGCCCGCACCTTTGGCATGGAGGCGTTGTTCCGCCAGATCGGCATTTACTCCAGTGCCGGACAACTTTACGAACCCGTCGACATGGACACGCTGCTTTACTACAAGGAAGCGAAGGACGGACAGATTCTCGAGGAAGGCATCACCGAAGCCGGGTCGATGTGCTCTTTCATCGCGGCGGGCACAGCCTATGCCAACCATGGCATCAACACCATCCCTTTCTTCATTTATTACTCCATGTTTGGTTTCCAGCGCATCGGCGATCTTATCTGGGCTGCGGCGGATATGCGCTGCCGTGGATTCCTCGTCGGCGGCACTGCTGGACGAACCACTCTGGCTGGCGAAGGCCTGCAGCATCAGGACGGCCACAGCCACGTGCTCGCGCTGCCGGTTCCCAATTTGCTGGCCTACGATCCCGCCTTCGCGTACGAAATCGCCGTCATCATTCAGGAAGGCATCAAGCGCATGTACGTGGACCAGGAATCGATTTTCTATTACCTCACTGTGACCAACGAGCCGCTCCCCATGCCGGAGATGCCGAAGGGCGAAAACATCCGCGAAGGCATATTGCGCGGACTCTACCGCTACAAGTCGGCGGAGGCTCCGGACGCAAAGCTGCGGGTGCAGTTGCTGGGCAGCGGAACCATCATGTACGAGGTGTTGAAGGCGCAAACCATGCTCAAAGAAAAATATGGCGTGGCCGCGGATGTGTGGAGCGTCACCAGCTATAAAGAGCTCTATCGCAATGCCAACGACTGTGAACGCTGGAACATGCTGCACCCCGGCGAGCCGCCCAGAACGCCCTTCGTCACCGACAGTTTGAAAGATGCGCCCGGACCATTCATCGCCGCATCTGATTACATGAAGGTGCTGCCGGAGTCCCTGGCGAAGTGGGTGCCGGGACAACTCGTATCGCTCGGAACAGACGGTTTCGGCCGCAGCGAGAGCCGGGCAGCGTTGCGCGACTTCTTCGAAGTGGACGCCAAGCACATTGTGCTCGCCACGCTGGGAGCGCTGGCGCGCGAAGAGAAAGTCAGCAGTGATCTGGTTAAGCGGGCCATCTCTGACCTTGGGATTGATGGGGAAAAACCGAACCCCGCCACGAGTTAGACGCTGAGTTGCGAATATCTTTCGAAGACAAGAAGGAATGGAATCAGTGATCGAATTCAAGCTACCCGCACTCGGCGAGAATATTGAACAAGGCGACTTGGTCCGCCTTATGGTCGCGCCCGGATCGACGGTCAGCGAAGGCCAGGCGGTGATGGAACTCGAAACCGATAAGGCTGTCGTGGAAGTGCCTTCGTCGGTGAGCGGAACGATCAAAGAAGTTTTGGTCAAGCAAGGCGAAAAGATCAAGGTTGGCCAGGTGATCTTTACCGCCGACAGCAACGGTACGGCGGCCGCGGCCGGACCTGCGCGTCAGGCTGAACCCTTCCAGAAAAGCGCACCTGCAAAAAGCATAGAGCAACCTGTATCCATCGAACCGCAAGCGGCTGCGGCAAGACCGCAGATGTCTTCCACAGAGGAACCGTCGCCACCTCCGCCTCAGCGAACACAGCCCGATCGCCGCTCCGCTGCCGGCGCCGCGCCCACCGAGTTCCGGCTGCAGGAGCTGGGAGAAAACATTTCGCAGGGCGAGTTGGTTCGCTTGATGATCGCTCCCGGCGCCAAAGTTTCCGAAGGCCAGCCGGTCATGGAACTGGAAACCGACAAGGCTGTCATTGAGGTTCCCTCGTCGGTGAGCGGCGTTGTGAATGAAGTGAAGGTGAAGGAAGGCGAGAAGATCAAGGTTGGGCAGGTGATCTTCACCCTGCAGAGTTCGGCGTCGTCGCAGGCCGAAGCGGTTCGCCCGCCGCGCGGGCCGGTCGAGCACGTCTCCGGTCAACATGGCGCGCGTCTGGCCTTCCAGGCCGCGATTCGCGCGGAGGGCAAAACCGAGGAACAGGCGCTGCCTCCCGACCAGCCAGTGCCGCGTCCCGCCGCATTCTCCATGCCTACGCAATTGGGCAAGGTCGCCGGAACCGAATACCGAGAACCCGTTCCCGCAGCTCCGCACACGCGCCGTCTGGCGCGCGAGATCGGTGTCGACATCTACGAAGTCAAAGGCACTGGCCCGGGGGGGCGCATCAGCGAAGAGGATGTCAAAGCTCACGCCAAGGCCGCGCTCACCTCCGCGGCCGCAGCCGCGCAGGCCCCGCCGCGCGCCGGGCGGTTTATGGAGCCCAAGCTGCCCGACTTCGCAAAGTGGGGCAAAATCGAACGCGTTCCCATGCGCGGCGTTCGCCGAAAAACGGCCGAGCACCTGGCGGAATCCTGGAACATCATCCCTCACGTCACCCAGCAGGACCGCGCCGACATCACCGAACTCGAGCAGTTGCGCGCGCGTTTTGCTCCCAAGGCCGAACAGGCCGGCGGCAAAATGACGGTGACCGCTATCGCCCTGAAGGTCTGCGCCGCCGCGCTGAAGGTTTTCCCGCAATTCAACGCCACCATCGATATGGAGAAGGAAGAGATCATCTACAAGCAGTACATCCATATCGGCGTAGCTGCGGATACGGATCGCGGACTGCTGGTTCCGGTGATCCGCGACGTGGACAAGAAAAATATCGTCGAGCTGGCGGTCGAGTTGTCGCAACTTTCGCAGAAAGCGCGAGACAAGAAGATCACGCTCGCCGATATGGAAGGCGGAACCTTCACCATCACCAACCTCGGCGGGATCGGGGGCACAGGGTTTACACCGATCGTGAATCATCCCGAGGTCGCCATTCTCGGGCTTTCGCGTTCGCGCATGGAGCCGGAATGGATCGGCGGAAAGTTCGAGCCGCGGCTCATTCTCCCGCTCTCGCTCTCCTACGATCATCGCTTGATCGATGGCGCCGATGCCGCGCGTTTTCTGCGCTGGGTGGCGGAGGCCTTCGAGCAGCCCTTCCTGCTTTCGGTGCAAGGATAGGGGCTATTCAACCCTTCGCATGGAAAAACCACCATACGCCGAAGTAACGCGACACAAAAAGCTTCAGGAAGATGTGGCATACGTAAAAGAAAAAACTCAAGAAGTCGAAAGTCGCATCATGGCCGCAACAGGAGAGCTTTTTGAATCGGCAAAAGAACGCGAGCTGTTACATATTTCGATCCGTGTCAGTTGTGAATTTCAGAAGTTCTTGTTGGATTTCGGCGATAGTCCCCCGCAGGATGAGGCCGAGTATGTAGCAGCCACCATTCGATCCGGCTTGCGCTGGTTCTATTTGCTCGCCTTTCATTGCCACGGCGTTCGAGACGACCTCGTCACATGGAGGTTTGATCGACAGGTGTCGAACTTTCCCAAACTACGCGAGGCTTGTCTGAGACGATTCGAAACGTTGTGCCAATCATCAGCCACAGCAGGTGAGATGCTAGCGTCTCTCCTTGCGTTTGTTCACCTCGAACTTGTTTTTATGGCGCAGGTCTTTCCCTCTATAGTGGATCCCAATTCGAAAGCGGACCAATGGCAAACCTAAGAATCGCTGTCGTCGGCGCAGGCCCCGGCGGCTATGCCGCCGCATTCCTCGCCGCTGATCTCGGCATGAACGTTACTCTGATCGATCCCGAGGCGAATCCCGGCGGCGTGTGCCTTTACCGCGGGTGCATTCCGTCGAAGGCGTTGCTGCATGTCGCCAAGCTGATTGGAGAATCCCAGCAGTCGAAAAATTGGGGAATTGAATTCGCTTCACCGAAGATCGATCTGGCACGCTTGCGCGGCTGGAAGGAAAGCGTCGTCAAGAAACTGACCGGTGGCCTGGGACAGCTTTCCAAGCAGCGCCACGTGGAATACATCCAGGGCTGCGCGGCGTTCGAAAATTCAACAACGTTACGCATCAGCAAGGCGGACGCCACCGAAACTGTTCTCAGCTTCGATCGAATCATTCTTGCCACTGGCTCGCGCCCCGCGATCATTCCCGCGTTCAAGCTCGATTCGCCACGCCTGATGGATTCCACCGGCGCTCTCAATCTTGAAGACATCCCCGGCAGCCTTCTGGTGGTCGGCGGCGGATACATCGGACTCGAACTCGGTTCCGTATACGCGGCTCTGGGAACTCGTGTCACCGTGGTAGAAATGTTGCCGGGCCTGCTTCCCGGCGCGGACCGCGATCTGGTTCTTCCGCTGCACAAACGTCTGGAGAAAATGTTCGCGGCCATTCTGCTCAACACCACGGTCGCTTCTCTCAAGGAAGATGGCGCAGGAATTCGAGCAACTTTTGAAGGCGCAGCGGTGCCAGAGAAAGACCGCGAACAATTTTTTGACCGCGTGCTGGTTTCCGTGGGACGCAAACCGAATTCGGATATCTCCGGACTCGATAAAACCCAGGTGCACGTTAACCCTCGTGGCTTCGTCGAAGTGAACAAGCAACTGCAAACCGCCGACCCGTCCGTCTACGCTATTGGCGACGTAGTCGGCGAACCCATGCTGGCGCACAAAGCTTCGCATGAAGGACGCACCGCCGTCGAAGCCATCGCTGGACACAAAGTCGCATTCCAACCCAGCGCGATTCCGGCCGTGGTGTTCACCGATCCGGAAGTAGCCTGGTGCGGTCTCACCGAGATCCAGGCTGAAAAGGAAAATCGCGAAATTAAAGTTGCGAAGTTCCCCTGGGCCGCCTCTGGACGCGCCATTACGATCGACCGCCCTGAAGGCATGACAAAACTGCTCATTGATCCCCAGACCGAGCGCGTGCTGGGCGTGGGAATTGTCGGGGCCGGTGCCGGCGAACTGATCGCCGAGGGAGTTCTCGCCATCGAAATGGCTGCGCTGGCGAGCGATGTAGCCATGACCATTCATCCCCATCCCACACTGTCGGAAACCGTGATGGAGTCCGCGGAAGTTTTCTTTGGTAGCAGCACGCACGTCTTTCGTCCCAAACACGGATAATATGGGGAAGAAACCCATGTGCAAATTTTCCAGAGGAGTTACTTTCCTTGTCTTCGCGCTGGCATTCAGCCTGCCGCTCTCAGCGCAGAGTCCTCTAAGCCAGATCCTGCAGCCCGCGACACCCACCAGCACTTCGCCCGCGACCCCAACCGACCCGCTGGGTCGCGATACACCCTATGGCACGGTCTTCGGATTTCTGCAGGCCGCGCAAGCGGGCAACTACAGCATCGCTGCGCAATATCTGCAGATGAGCGCCGCGCGTCGCCAGATGGAAGGCGAAGCCGTAGCCTCCGATCTCAAGGAAGTGATGGACCGCGCGTATTCCGGCACCCTGGGGAGCAAGCAGCCGGAAGGTATACCGCAGGAAGGCGAGCCCCTGGGCCGGCAGAGGCTGGGAACCATGTCGTCCGGCGACGCAGAAACAGATCTGGAGTTGGTTCGAGTTTCCGATCCGGCTGCAGGAAAAATCTGGCTGATTTCTTCCGGCACTCTGGCGAAACTTCCCGAACTTTACGATCAAGTCGGCGCGCGAAAGGTAGAAACACGACTGCCCCAGTGGGTAGTGAAGCATCAGTTAGCTGGCATGCCGCTGTGGCAATGGCTGGCTCTGCTGCTGCTTATTCCCGTGGCGGCGGCAGCGGGCTGGCTCCTGTTGGTTTTGCTGGAAGTTCCTCTGCGATGGTTGATCCTCGGACGCGGACAAGCGGAACTCGAGCACTGGCGCTCGGTGTCCGGGCCGGCGTGGCTGCTCCTCGGTACGCTCATTCACCGGATCGGGGCGCGCTATCTCGGCATGCCGCTGCTGCAGCGGCACTACTATTTCCAGTGCGTCGAAGTCGCCGTTATTATCGGCGCCAGTTGGATTCTGTGGCGCTTGATCCGGTGGTTCCTGCAGCGGGTGCGCAGCCGGGCTCTCGCCCACGGTCATTCCGGCACAGGTTCGCTGATGCTGCTCGGCGAACGCATCGTTAAAGCGCTGGTCTTTCTGACCGCACTGTTCTTCATCCTCGGGGTGCTGGGCTTCAACTTGACTACAGCTCTCGCCGGCCTGGGCATTGGAGGCCTGGCCATCGGCTTCGGAGCGCAGCAGACCATCGCAAACTTGTTCGGCGGCGTTTCGGTCCTGGGCGATGAAGTAATTCGCGTCGGTGATGTCTGCAAGTTTGGCGACCGCACAGGAACGGTCGAGGATATCGGGCTGCGTTCCACTCGCGTGCGCACCGAAGAACGGACGCTATTGGCCATCCCCAATGGCACGGTCGCGGCCATCAACGTCGAGAACTTGAGCCGGCGCGATAAGATCCTTTTCAAAACCGTACTCGGCTTGCACACTGACACTTCGCCCGACCACCTCCGTTACGTACTTTCCGAAATCCAGCGGGTCGTATCCAGCCATCCCAAGATCGAGACCAACACGACTCGCGTGCGCCTCGTCGAGTTAACCTCAAGTTCTATCAACGTCGAACTCTTCTGTTACGTATTGACACGGGATTTCAACGAATTCGCCGCCGTCCGCGAAGACTTGCTGCTGCGCATCATGAACTTTGTCGAGGACTCCGGAACCACGCTGGCATCGTCATCGCAAACCCTCATCCTGAGCCGCAACTTGGGATTGAAAAAAGAGAAGTCCGATGCCCCGGCAAAAAAAGCGCCTGACAACGCCTCCGTGCGGGACTCGGCTGAACTGCCACAATCGGAATCGAAATCGCCCGCCAAGAAGCCCTTCCCCGGAGACAACGCCGGAAAAGATGATTAAGTTCTTGCGCGCCACCGCTCCGTCAACCAGACAAGCAACCGGTGCGTCGGATAGTACACAGCCGCGGGAACAACAATCAGATACACCAAAACATACACGATTCCGGGCATGGCATGCTGCTCGCGAAAGAATGGGCCGCGCGCCCAGTTCACATCGAATTCCGGACGCCAGAAATAATTGATAGGAATCACCACCCACGCCGTCAGTGTCTGATACTTCCATCCGCGCTTGTCGTAGCCCGAACGCCAAATTGCCCACAGCAACAATGGCGGTGTCACCACGTGAAACAGGCTGAGCAGCCGAATCGCCAGCGGAACCTGCGGGTCGAACATATATTCTGTGCCGCCGATCAGGTGTCTTCCACTTACAAACGCGCCCGCCAAGTCGATGGTGAATAGCGTCTGGAAAAACAGCAGCCCGGTCGCCAGCCAGGAAAATATCAGTGGGCTTTCGAGCCAGAGACCAGCGGCAATGAAGAGATTGCCCAAATCGCAGAAGAAGAGAAAGTTCTGCGCACCGTACCGCAGCCAGTAGACGGGCGCCCAGACAATCACCCACGCCGTCCAGAGTACTTTGATCCACAGCGGGATTCGCATGCCCCGGTATTGTATTCGCAAGGGCCAAACTGAAAAGCGCAGCAGCCCAAAAGGCCGTTCTGGCAAGCCCAAGCCCGCTCGGCTGGAATTACCACCGTAACTTGATGAGCCTTACGAGTGTACCTACGATGACTTCAGTATGGGTTATCAAGCGCTCTTATTCTGCCCCGATGAGAAGACGGCTCGCACCGTGATGCAAGTCCTCAGTGAGCTGGACTTCACCGTGACTCCCTGCACCGAGCCGTTTGCCGCCGTAAAGAAGCTGATGGGCGAGCACTTCGATGCGGTTGTGGTGGACTGCGACAACGAGCAGAACGCCACGTTGCTGTTCAAGAGCGCGCGCAATGCAACCCACAACCAGACGTCGCTGGCGGTAGCGGTGGTGGAAGGGCAGGCGGGAGTCGCAAAGGCCTTCCGCATCGGCGCGAACTTAGTCCTGACCAAGCCCATCAATGTGGAGCAGGCGAAAGGCACGTTGCGAGTTGCTCGCGGACTGCTGCGCAAAGGCGAAGCGGCAAAATCCACAGCGCCTGAGACGAATGGCGGCGTGAAGCCAGCCGTGTCCGCGCCGGTAGCTCCGAAGGCAGCGCCGCAAGCGGCAGGTCCAAGCCTCGTTACTGCGCGTCCGGCAACGCCGATTGCGGCAACAATTGCACCTTTGGTAAACGCGGCGACAGCAAGCATCCCAACGCAGAAGCCCACTGCGCAGCCGAGGGTTATGGCTTCCGTGCCCGCGCAGATTACCGAAACCAGCACAGAGCCCGAGGCGGCGAGTGAGGGAATCACTTCGCAGCCCTCGGAAAAGCCGGCCGCACAAACTTCCGCACCCAAGATCGTTTCCGTCATTTCCTCGCCTGAGAAAACCGAACCCAAGATCGAGATAGCGGCCAACCAGCCGCTGAGTTCCGCGGGCTTTGGAGCAGGCGCTGCAAGCGCGCCCGCCCCAGCCCGCGAACCGAAACCAGGCGTTACCATCGAGGACACGCCCTCGAAGGTTGTCTCGGAGCCGGCAAGCTTAGTTGAGCAAGTCCCGGACGGCGCGAGCGCTTCAGCGACCGCTGAGACTGCTGCGCCCGCGGCATCGTTCACATTCGGCGGCAATGTCAGTGAAGCGAAGACCGGCGGAAGCAAGAAAGCCCTGCTGGCAGCGTTGGCAGTTGTGCTGCTTGCAGCGGGCGGATACGAAGCGTGGGTGCAGTGGAATCGCTCGGGCGGGTCGGAGGTTGTGCCTGCGCGCGTGGCTGTGCGGCCCGCAACACCTGCTGCGGTTCCGCAGGCAGCACCAATCGCGACACCGGTAACTCCTGTTCCCGATGCGTCATCGGTTGCATCGGCTCCGTCTTCCGTTACGTCTTCGGTTCCCGGTTCCACGGCCACTGCACAACAAACCAGTCCCGCGACAACTGCTTCCGATACGGAAACCAGCGCGGCGGCGGAGAATACAGAACCTCACCAGAGCAAGGCAAGTTCCAGAGCAGACTCGTCGAAGCCTGCGGCTTCCGTTGTAGCGGCCAACAAGGCTGCGGCGATATCAGCTCCAGCTGTGTCAGAAGCGGCGCAGCCGCTTGTGATCAAGGGCGGAGGTTCGCAAGGGGTGGCTAAGACGCCTGCGCCGATCGCCGATGTGGCCGCTCCGAGCATGAGCGGAATTGCTGTCGCCGATAACGGGACGATGCCGAATCTTGGAGGCAGCGAGAGCAAGGCTCCGACTCCTGTGCTGCGGGCGATGAACGTTTCGCAGGGGGTTTCGCGGGGGCTGCTGGTGAAAACGGTGCAGCCTTCGTATCCGTCGGTTGCTTTGCGCATGCACACGGAAGGTCCGGTTGAGTTGCTGGCGACGATCAGCAAGAATGGCGACATCTCCGCGGTGAAGATTTTGAGCGGCGATCCGAGCCTGGTGCACGCCGCGGCGGATGCGGTGAAGCAGTGGAAGTACAAACCGTATCTGCTGAACGGCGAGCCGGTCGAGATTCAGACACAGATCACGGTGATCTTCAAGCTGCCGCGGTAGGTCTTTGGGCAACCTCTGGCCGTTGAGGAATCGTCACGCCGGAACCTCTGGCTGCGAGTCTGCCTGTAAACCCAAACCTGTGAATTTCTGCCGATAAAATATATTCAGGGAGTGCGCGATCAGCCGCGCTCGGGCTGAACTTTTCCGTCGTTTGAGATTCATCGAGGGGTATCCCCCCACCCCTAATTTTTTTGGTCCCCTATCGGAATCAGCAAGTTAGCGCGAAATTCTCCGCAAAATACGTCTTCTAAAGAACTTAGCCGCAAAATACTAGAAACACAGGACTTAGGCCCGGTCTTCTCCGGGCTGTAGCTGCCGTCAGTGCTTCGACTAGGATGAACTGATTTTTTGGTGAGGGCAAGGTTAGATGTCACAGCGGTAAGTATTCCTTGAGAACAAGTATGTATACCCTTGCACGGTGCGGTATGATTTTCTGATGTCTTGGATCGAAGACAGATTGGCGCAACGGAGGCAGCGGCGGAGCCGCGACAGCCTCATAGCGTCTAACGCCGAGAAAATCTACAACGATTTATGGCGGGAGGTATTCGGGTTGGTCGAGGTAGCTCAGGACAGGGGAATTGACCTCATTCCCAACGGTTCGCCTTACGAACGAACCGTCACGCTTCCCGATCCGCCGAACGCCGAGCCGAGGGTTTTAACGATAAGCCTTAATAAGGCCGTTCAGTTGATCTCCGTGAGTGGACTTAAATCCAATTTCAATCTGCAATTCGACGTGTGCTCAGACAATCGCGTGTGCCTCAAGCATGGCGACGCGGAAGTACTCCTTGACGATGCCGCGCGACAGATCCTCGACCCGTTCATTTTCCCTGAGTTCGCCTAGGGTGTAAGGATCGGCTCTCCCCGTCGGTCGATCCCGCTTCGGCGGTCAACCCCGTTTCGTCTATTGACTCCTCTATCACGCGGCGGAGTCGAGCAATGCTCCTCCTTCTCTTGCTTTTCTTTTTTTCCACGGCGGACGAAGAAAACACCTGCGGAAAATAGGGCAAGAACGTAGAGTCCAGTGACGATGAAGGCCATAATGAAATTACCTCCTGCGATTCCTCTCTAGCCACATTCCACCGATAATACACGCTGCGCTGAGGGAGACTGATAGGAGCACAAATTTCCAGGTTAGGGTGTGGAGCGTGATCCACTCATCAAAGGGGAAGAATACAACTATAAGCACTCCGATCTCGCGCAGGACTTCTCCAAGCATCTCTTCGTTTGATCGGTTGTCTGACATGGTGTCACGCTACCTTTCCATTCGAAAATTACCGAAGTTTAGTGACCTGATGACCAGTCTGGAGCTGTCCCAAAGTGACCACAGTGAGTAAAAAGCGGTTGACTATTGCGGGATGGGTGCGTGACACTGCGGACAGGCACCCATGCCGACTCGCCCTGCATCTCCGGCCAAGAAGAATCAGGACGAGGACGTTGTTTTTACAGAGTCCGACTTTTTCACGCTTGTAAAGAGGGCTTGCGAGACAACGTCTCGCTTGCCCTCTCCAAAAGCGCGGCGAAAATCAAGTTCCCAGAATCGCGGCGGTTATAGCGGAAAGAGTACTCGTTCAGGTAAGTCTGCAAGTACTTCGCGCTGACTGAGTGATACACGCCGCCGATTCCCCGTTTCACTAAACTCCAGAATCCTTCAATCGTGTTCGTGTGAACCTCTCCCGCAACGTAGACCTTCGCGCTGTGATTGATGCGCTTGTGCTCGTAGCCCATGCCTTCGAGCCGAGGCAGCGCGTTGTATGCCGAGCCTTCATCGGTGAAGATCATCGTTTCCGGCATCACGTATTCTTTGACCAGTGCGCTGGTTGCTGCAATCGAGACGGGCTGCACTCGCGCCACGATCCGGCCCTTGCGCTCGAGTACGCCCATGACAGTCGTGAGGTGCCCCTTGTTCCCGGCCAGCATCCGCCCGGAATCGTTTTTGCGCCGTCCGCCGAAGTAAGCCTCATCCGCTTCCACGCCGCCGCCACCCGTGCCGCCGAGCCGGAGTTCTTCTTCGCTCATAAGTTTGCGAATCTGGTGGAATATGCGCCACGCGCATTTGTACGTGACTCCAGTTTCGCGCTGAATTTGTTTGGCGGATATGCCGCAACGGGTACTCCCCATCAGGTACATCGCGTAGAACCAGAGCCGCAGAGATGTGCTGGTTTTCTCGAAGATCGTCCCGGCCAGCGGGAAGATGTGATTCCCACACGTCTCGCAAGCGTAGGCCGTCCGCCCTTTGACCCGGTAGTGCTTACGTGACTTTAGGCACTTGCGGCAGTGAGTTATTCCTTGCGGAAAGCGCTGTTCTTTGATTTGCTCAAGGCAGGCATCGTCATCGGGGAAGCGTTTGTGAAAATCTTCCACGGTGTAACGGAGTTCTTTTGGGATAGTTTGTCGGCGGTTAATGCAAACACTATGCCATATGTTCTCCTTGGTGTCAAGGGATATTTACCTGTCACAGCGGGGGTGTGGATAAGTCGCGATGGTTGGTGGCGCTAGGTGCGAAGGGGAGAAGAAAGGCTGCTTGGAGAGGTCTGGATGTCGTGGTAAGCTTTTGCAGAGTTTGAGGCTCCCCCTGCCCGCAACACCATCTGGAGAAGAGAAGTGAGGATCGCCATGAGTCCCCTGTACCTTTTCAGCCTTCGTCGCCTGCTATGCGCTTTGGGCGCGTTGTTTGCCGTTGTTGGGTCTGCCGTACCGACGTGGGCGCAGTTTGAGACGCGGGCTAGGCAGTCGCTGTCGAGCCACGGATACACCATGGCCGTTGGGGACTTCAACGGCGACGGTATTCCGGACATTGCCGCGATCGTTGACAATGGGTTTGTGGTGCTGCTGGGCAACGGGGATGGAACGTTCCAGAATCCTGTCTCCTATGCGACTGAGCTTGCTTACTCCCTAGCGGTCGCCGATTTTAACAACGACGGCAAGCTCGACATCGTCGTAGCGAATCTCGACCCAAGCACCGTGAGCGTCTGTCTCGGAAACGGCGACGGGACCTTTCAGCCGCCCATAGCATCCGACACGACCTACGGCTCCTACTACGTGGTGGTCGGAGACTTCAACAACGACGGCAAGCCGGATGTGGTGGTCATCGACCCTCCTTATGGCAGAGAGCCGTCGAACCACAGTTGCAACTTCTTGCAGATCACCCTCTTCAATTATCGTTGCGGCTCAGGTCCTGCCTAGGAGCACGGCCGGGCCAAGAATGGGAGGAGATTCACGATGATTCCGAGAACAACCGCAGTTTCGGTGTGCCTAATCGGGCTCGCCCTTTTCACGTTACTCTACGCGCTGCCAGCGGCGGCGCAATTGCAGGGGTCCACTGTCACCTACAATGGGAAGCTTCAGGGTACCGGAAGCTGCGCGACGGGTCGCGGATTCTACTCGGCTGCCGAGCTTTAACTACCCGAACACGGCGACGTCGGGGTGGCTGTGCGAGCAGAGCCAGGACGGCAACTACAACAACTCAATGTTCCAGGGCGAGCTGTTCTACCTTCAGTTCACAAGCCAGTCCCAGGCTGCATCCTCCCTCTCGGTGAATGGGGTAACCTGCCCTACCACCGAGGACGTCGAACTCGGGACGACCACCGTCGGCGGAAGCAACTACAGCGGCTCACAGGCGATCATAAATGACATGACAGGCGCGGTTAACCCGGCGACTGCCTGCTCCGCATTTGCTCGGAACTGACCAAAGAACTTACGGTCAAAATCCGTGAAACAAAGGAGTTGCGCCCCGGTTCCTGGCCGGAGTGTTCGGACTCACTTTACTGCCTCTGCCGGGACAATGATGAACGGATCTGGTTGTGGGCGCAAGGTTGGATGTCACAGTAGGTTGTGGATTCCGCATGGCGCGGCGGGTCCAGCCTCTTGGAATGGGAGAAGAAAGGCTGATTGGAGAGGCGTGGAAGTCGTGGTAAGCTTGGCGGCTAGTAAGTGGCTCCCCCTGCCGCTGCGCCGTCCAAAAAAGAAGAGAAGTGAGGTTCGCCGTGTCCTGGCTGCACCCTTTCCGGTTTCGTCGCGTGCTATACGCTTTGGCCGCTTGGTTTGCCGTGGCAGGGGCTGCCCTGCCGGCGTGGGCGCAGTTTGAGACGCGAGCCAGGCAGTCGCTGTCAAGCCACGGATACGCAATGGCGGTTGGAGACTTCAACGGCGACGGTGTCCCGGATATTGCCGCGATCGTTGACAATGGGTTTGTGGTGCTGATGGGCAACGGCGATGGAACGTTCCAGAATCCGGTCGCCTACTCGACTGAGCTGGCTTACTCTCTAGCGATCGCCGATTTTAACAACGACGGCAATCTCGATATCGTTGTGGCGAATCTCGACCCGAGCACGGTGAGCGTCTATCTCGGAAACGGCGACGGGACCTTTCAGCCGCCCCTCGCATCCGGCACGACCTACGGCTCCTACTACATAGCGGTCGGAGACTTCAACAACGACGGCAAGCTGGATGTGGTGATTATCGACCCTCCCTATGTGAGCGTGCTCCTAGGTAACGGGGATGGAACCTTTCAGCCGCCAAGCGACAACGACTCCTTCAAGGGCCCGGAGCAACTCGCGGTCGGTGACTTCAACAACGATCACTTCCTGGACGTGCTGGTGTCAGGGGGATCTGGATTGAGTTCCGACTTCGGCGTTTTACTGGGCAATGGGAACGGGACTCTACAGCCGGCTATCACGTATCCGTTGCAAGTGCGCCCTGACTCTGCCGCTGCCGTTGGAGACTTTAATCACGATGGCAACCTGGATTTCGCTATTGCGCAGGATGGGGTGGAGGTCTTTCTTGGTAGGGGCGACGGAACTTTCCAGCTTGGAGTAAATTATCCCATCCCTGGGCTGGTGGCCGACGTTGTAGCGGGCTATTTCGGAGGCGATGGCAACTTGGACCTAGTCGCTGCGAGCGACCCCCCGTCCGTCGTCGACGAGTTGGTGAGTAACGGCGATGGGACGTTCGAGGTGCGGTTCTATGCTGACGGCGTCGGCGGTGGGCCGTACGCGGGAGACTTCAACCACGACGGCAAGCTGGATCTGGCGCTCCTGAGCCCCGACCTAGGTGTGACCACCATGCTAAACACGGGCGCACTAACCTTTTCTCCGAGCGATCCGGTGGTTTTTCCCTCGCAGGTGATCGACGGAGCCAGCAGCACGCAGGGGGTGACGCTTACCAATACTGGAACGACGGCGATCTCGATCCGCTCGGTTGCCGTTTCAGGAGATTTCCGGATCGCCAATGCGTGCGGGGATACGGTTGCGGTCGGCGCCAGCTGCGAGATCGAGGCTAGCTTCGCGCCACGAACGCCAGGCGTACTTAATGGACTCATTACGATTCACGATAGCGCTTCCTCGAAGCCGCAGGTCATCGATCTTTCCGGCTTTTGCACGCCGCTCGAGCTTTCGCCAACGGGGATGAGCTTCGGAAGCCAGAAGCTAGGGACCACAAGCCCGCCGCGGACTTTGACGGTAACGAACGAGGGCAGGGCCGCGGTGACTTTTGGCTTGATCACGATTAGCGGCGGAGACGGCGAAGACTTCTCGATGACGCACCGGACCTGCGGGGCACAGCTCGCCGCTGGAGCCACCTGTTCGGTGGAGATCGCCTTCTCACCGAAAAAGAAGGGCAGCAGATATTCTTACGCTTATACGGAGGTCGAGGGCGGCGCGAACCCTCCGCGGGTGAAGCTGACCGGGACGGGGGTGGACTGAGCGCCCAAAGTGCTGGAGGAGACGTGGGCGGCCCGACCCCTAGAGGCCGGGCCGCCCTTCGCTTTTACGGCGGGCATCTCCCCCCCGCGCGCTAGTGGTGTCTGACGCACTGGGCCGGCACGAGTGGCGTCGTACTTCCTATCGTATCGTTCTCGATGGCCACGATTCCGTTTGGGCTGCCGGGAGCTCCTGAGACGATGCTGGTCTGGCTTGAGACCCCCTCTGCGTTTGCGCAGTTGTCGACAGGGTAAACGGCGAAATTCGCCGGCTGCAGGGAGGCTGCTCCTACTGCGTCATAGAAGAGTTCCCCCTGTTGGCTGGAGTTATTCTCGGAACCGTTGGCTGTGGGTGAGCGGCAGAGCCAGCCCGACATTGCGGTGTGGTTATAGATGAATGTGGGGGTTGCGCCGGTTGCCGAGTTTGTGTCGACGATGCTCATATCGAGCCATTGTCCATTCCAATAGGAGGAGGTGGTGGTATTTGGCACAGCGCAGCTTGGGTTCGTCCATGTTTGGACGTCCGTGATGCCCGGGTTTACGTAGGTAGGGCTGAAGGACCAGGAGCTGCCGGTGGCGTACTTGCACCAGTAATCCCCGCTGCCGCATACCGTGACGGAAGTGACCGGGGGTGGCTCCTCGCATCCGTCCTGGATGTTGCTGAGCACCGGCCCCGAGATAAGCTCGACATTGTCCAGCCATGCGCTCGCCCCGTAGAAGGCCAGGGAGTAGCCGACCGCGGCCGACCCGGCACTGCCCGCCTGAGCGCACATGCCTGCTTTCGAATTGGCTTGGTAGACGGGCTGATAGATGTTGTTGTAGATCCAATTGAGGAACGTTGCCGGTCGGCAAGCGGCGTTTTGAATGTTGGGGGCTGAGTGGCCTCGTTCGGAATTGTGGTTAGCTCCCAGTCCGTTGACCAGGCCAGGTGCACAATCACATATCCCGCGGTAAAGTAGTCTCCTATATACAGGAGTTCGTTGTCGGTCGACCCTGTGACGTTTTCGTCGATCGGCGCCGTCCCCCCGCTTCCAGTCAAGAAGACAACGACTCCGAGCGCTTGCGTGACGTTCGGCACGATGCCTACCGGGTTCATGGAGGCGTATGTGAAGTTGAGATTATCGGCGTTGGGGCAGCTTAGCAGCTGTCCTCCGAAACAGTTCATAACATACACCTGCTGGGTTGCGGGGTTTCGATACCTGTACCAGCCGCTCGATGAGCACACCATAGGGTCGCTTACGAACACGGTTCCCAGCGACAAGGACCCTTGCGCGTGGGCCTGGGTTGGGGATAGGGTGAAAGCGATTACGGCTAGCGTGGAAACGAGTAGAAGTTTGGCTGCGATTGTGATGGTTGAGCCGAGGCTGATCGAGCGCTCAGGGCTTGGTCTGTGAGTACCTGACATGTAACTCTCCTTGCAAAGCAGAATTGGGAGAAGGAGACAAGAAGTTACATGAAGGAGGGGGGGGGCGGTCAAGGGAAAGATATCCACAGCGAGTTGAGTTACTAAGTATGGGAAGGTGAGTTACCGACTACTTAGTCGGCGGGAAGCTGCTCAGCTTTTCTACTATCCATTCGAAGGCCAAAGCAGGTTTCCTTCGGCCGCGCTCAGGGCGAGCAAGAGCGGCTGCATAGCTCGCAAGGAAAAAGACGCTGAAGGCATACCCTGATACGAATCGTCAGCGTCGCAGCCTGCTAGAACGTGGTGGCTACGGTGAAGCGGAAAGTTTTGCGCGGCTCACGCAACAGGAAGCTGGGGGCATACTGGTTGACGGCGAGGTGATAGGTATAGTCGCCGGCAGCGGTGTTGGGGAACATGCCACGAGTGATGGGAATCGGCGGGTTCGCCGCATTATCCAGGCGCAGCGGGTTGTAGGCCCAGTAGATGCGGAAGGGCGCGTTGATCACCGGCAGAAACATCTGCAGCTCCAGACCGGTGGACATTCTTGGCCGCCAGTTGGTCGTTCCCAGAACCTGCAATCGATCGGAGGGGAGCGGATTCAAGAGACTGCCCGGAGTGCAGCCGGTGCCGGTGGCTGTGGCGGTGGCCTGATCCTGCGCGGGACATCCAAAATATTGGCCGATCACCTGATCGTATTGCACCGATGCGATCTGCAACTGCGAGGGACGAACGATGGGATTGATACCCGCGTCCATGAAGGGAGCGAGGGCCACCGGTCCGTAGATGGTGATGCGGTATTCGAAGTTGGTGACGAAGCTCAGGTCGCCGCCGGGAAACGTGATCTGGTCCACGGGAATCGGAATCGCCAAGTTCCCCAAGCCGGGATTTTGCGCGTTCTTGAGGACGGGAGTTCCGTCGGGATTGGTCAGAACGATCGAGCCGACGTTGGGCAGGAAGGCCACCGGAGACACGGAGCGGATGTCAAAGCCGCGCAGATCGTTCTCGCCACCCAGATAAGCGCGCTGGAAGGGAGGCGCAACCAAGCCGCCCCAGCCGCTGATAAAAGATCCCTGGATGTTGAAGCCTAATGCGTTGCGCCGGTTCTGCACCGGAATAAACCGCTTGTACTGAACGATCGGCCGAATGGAGCGAATTGTGCCACCCAACCCGGCGAACTCCGCGCCCACCGTAAATTGCTGCCCATGGTGAGGCGAGATCGGACTATCGATGGTGTTGAAGGAGAAGTTGGGGAATATTTTGCTGGTGATGATGCCTTCCAGCGCATTGGGGCCGGAGATACCACGGAAGGCCAGGAACTCGAACAGATTCTTCGATGCCGAGCTAATCGCCGCAAGGGAAGACCGGTCGAAGGAATAAGTGATGCCCACGCGCTTGAAAGACCGGCGCAGCGGATAACTCAGCGAGGAGGTGAATCCGGCGCTCGACTGCGTGTAGTTTTGCAGGTTCTGCAGCACGGCGTTGGGCAAATCCAGAGTCTGACCGCGGAAGATGGAGAGTTGGCGCGCCTGATCGTACTTGGTCCTCTGGTCGTATACGTTAAAACCGAACTGCAAAGGCTT
This sequence comes from Acidobacteriaceae bacterium, assembly GCA_003140075.1. Lineage (GTDB taxonomy): Bacteria > Acidobacteriota > Terriglobia > Terriglobales > Acidobacteriaceae > Sulfotelmatobacter. The sequence continues at coordinate 25,251 of PLIO01000115.1, forward strand.
GTCGAACATATACGGCTCGGTAAAGCCGAAGCGGATGCTGCGCGCCAGGTTGCCGACGTTGAGCTGAACCGACAGCGTTTCCCCGAGACCAAGGAAGTTGTTGGTGGCGTAGTTGAGGCCCACAAAGGCGCCTTCCAGGCCACTGACGCCGCCGTTCAGGCCAATGCTGTTCTTGCCTTTTTCCTTGACCTTCAGGGTAAGGTCGACCAATCCGTCTTTCTCGTCCAGCTTGCGGTCGGTGATGTTGGGGTCGTCGGGCTTCAACTGATCGAAGTATCCCAGTTGGTTCAAGCGCAGCAAGCTCAACTCCCAAAGACGCGAGTTGTAGATGTTGCCTTCTTCGAGCGCGATCTCACGCCGGATCACCCGGTCACGAGTCGTAGTATTGCCCGTGAACTCGATGCGGCGGACGTAGAACTGTTTGCCTTCGTCCACGTCAACGTCGAGAAAGATGAGTTTCTTTTCGTCGTCAAATCTGGTTTCAGGCACGGAAGTGAAGTTGATGTAGCCTTGCTCGCTATAGGCCTTGCGCAGGTTTTCAAGACCCTTGGCTACTTTTTCCTTGCTGAAGACATCTCCGTCCTTGATGGGAAAAAGGTTGCGCAACGCCTTCACGTTCGAGACGGCCTTATTATTCTTGAAGGTTATCGAACCGAGCGTGTAGCGGTCGCCTTCATCGATGGGCATGGTAATGTCGACCGCCTTGCCTGACCCGCCCTGCAGAAATGGGATGTGGGGGCCCTTGTGTCCGGTGTCGTGAATTTGCGTCTTGGGCTCGTTCACGATGACTTTGAAATAGCCGCGGTTCTGGTACTCGTTGCGCACCCGTTCCGTATCCTCGTCGAGCTTGGTGGCGTCGTAGGTTCGGGCGAATATGTTCTCGAGAAAGATCGAGTGCGGAACCCCTATGGGCCGCAAATTCTTCATGGCGTAACGCAGGACGCGCGTCTTTACGTTCTTGTTGCCCTCGAACTTGATCTTGCCCACTTTGACCTTCGGACCTTCTTTGATGACAAACGTGATCCCAACCGCGGCCGGAGGAATGTCCCGTTTTTCGGTACGGATGGTGGCGAACTGGCGCCCGTGCTCGGCAAGCAGACCTTTGATGGCAACTTCGGCCTTCTTGACCTTCGTCGGGTCATACTGGTTTTCGACCGTCAACCCGACCTTCGCCTCCTTGAAGCGGTCCAACACGTCACTGGTGGTCACAGAGCTGAGGCCGACGTAATTGATTTCGCGGATGGTCGGCTTTTCTTTGACCTGGATAATCAGGCGCCAGCCTTTCGGCGTCTGTTCGCGGCTGAAGCGAATGTCCTCGAAATAGCCCGTGTTCCACAGGGCGTTGAAATCGCGCTCCAGGGCGGCGGGGTCATAAATATCGCCGGAGCGGGTGAAGATGCGAGCCTTGATGGTATCGGCGGGAATTCTGCGGTTGCCGGTCGGGTAAATCTCGGTAATGACGTCGCTTTGCGAGGCGGCAGGCAGGACCAGAGCAAGAAACAGCAGGGTCCCGATCGCAAGCGCATTCCCGAGACACTTAAATCCATAGGAAAACCGTGAGCATGAAGGGAAGTGGGGGCGGTCAACGGAGGAGTCGCCGTCGCTGCACTCGGGCACAAGACTACCTCTATGAAAGCAAAGATGAATCGCTACGACCTCGGCCGATGGAGTATGGGAAAACGACCATTATACATGGTTGGGGAGAACGGAATGCGTTTCCTGCCGCTCTGGCGGTGGCTTCATAAGTGGGCCCTAGCGAACTCTACTTCCACAAAGACGGAATAAAACGTGGCCGAGTTGCCCGGCTCGGTAACTTTTTCTGAGGCGAGGGCGTTGATGTTTGCGGACCTCGTGCGCTCGTTCGAGCGCCGGCACCTGCCAGCTGCCAAAGGGGCTGTTCGGATTTCGTAACAGAACCGGGCCGCGGAATGGCCGAGGAAAAAATGCGTGCCAGGATGCCGTGCGTTCAAGAAGTCCGGGAGGAATTTATATGACGCGCATTCGCCTGACCCTGTTGGGTCAAATCCTGGCACTCGCCACCGGCTCTATTTTGGCTGTCGGGCAGCAGGACATTCCGCTCAGCAGGGCAACCTGCTCGATAACCCGGTGGCACCTCCACGCTGACCTGTCACTGGCAAAATTCCGACATGAGTTGCACATACAACGCGTCTCTGGACGGCGTTGCTGATTGCGGTACGAGTTGTGGGACAATGACCTCCAACCCTAGCTTCGGCACCGTTGTCGAAACGGTCACCTCCGGATCGTGCGTGACGACCACCACGACTGCGTGTGTTACCGCGATGCCGATGAACGCACAGTGCGAGGCCACCACTATCCAAACAACCTCGGTGAACACCACACAGGTTGGATGTGGGGGCGGGGGTGGTGGGACCAGCGGATCCGGATGTTGTGGCGGCTCGGTTATTTGCAGCGGGGACGGTCAGAAAGGCGACCTATACGTATGCGACTCGTCCACCTGTTCGTGCACCTACGCATCACCGATCGTCATAGATACGACGGGGCGCGGCTTCCACATGACCTCGTCCGACAATGGCGTTACGTTCGATATCCTTGGTGACGGCCGAGCGATCAAGATAGGCTGGCCTGAAACTGGCTCTGGGAACGCTTTCCTGGCGCTTGACCGCAACCATAACGGAAGAATCGACAACGGGAAGGAACTATTCGGCAACCACACCGAGCAACCAGCGTCTGAACATCCGAACGGATACTTGGCTTTGGAAGAGTTCGACAAACCGGAGAACGGCGGGAACGCGGATGGAATTATCGACTCGCGTGACGCCATCTTCAAGGATCTGCGCCTCTGGATTGACGAAAACCACGACGGCATTTCGCAGCCCAACGAGTTGCACACGCTGCCGGAACTCGGCGTCTATTCGATCGGCCTCAGGTACAAGGACGAACACTACACAGACGAGTACGGAAACTGGTTCCACTATCGTTCGGTAATCAACCCGGATCCGAAGGACGGTACCTCAACGGATGGCCGCTATACCTATGACGTGTTCTTCGTGGCGGACCGGAGTGCGGCTACCTGCCCGAAGAAAAGAAGCCCAACCGTTAGGGATTTCGACATTACGACTCTAGACAGCTTGCTCCGCTGATGCCAGGCGCCAAACGCAGATGAATCGCTACGACCTCAGCCTCTAGGATGCGGGAAAACGATCATTATACGGTAGAAAAACAGAAAGCGTCCAAGTTGCCACTCTTGCCGGTGGCTTTATGGAAAGGACTTGGAGGACTCCACCTCAACCAAGACGGAATAAAACGT
>PLIO01000070.1 GCA_003140075.1 Acidobacteriaceae bacterium
GCTGAAAGCCGCGCCCTTTCAAACTCGCGCTCACAACACAGCCGTTTCGTGAATCAAGCGGCCTTCGGTGAAACGCCTTAGATTTAGCAGCGATGCATCAATCAAGTCTGTCTGTCCGGTGAGAATCAAATCGCTGAGAATTTTTCCCGTGGCCGGTGCGTGCATTACGCCATGTCCGCTAAAGCCGTTGGCAAGAAAAAATCCCGGTAAGCCCGGCGCTTCGCCCAGAATTGGATGGTGGTCCGGCGTCATCTCATACAAGCCGGCCCACGCCCGCTTGGGATTCACCGGGAGATTGGCGAAGCAGGGTACACGGTCGGCCGCGCGGGTCAGGATCTTCTCGACAAAAGCCGGGTCGAAATCCGTCTTGAAGCCGGGCGCTTCTTCGGGATCGTTCCAGGCCAGAAGAAAGCCGCGGGCTTCGGGGCGAAAGTGAAATCCGTTTGACATGTCGACGATCATCGGCGCAGTGTGCGGGAATTCGTTAAAGGGCTCGCTGGGTACCAGCATCCGACGCAGCGGCTCGACTGGCAAATCCACCCCGGCAAGCTTGGCCACGCTTGCGGCCCACGCTCCGGCGCAATTCACCACCTTGCGAGTGGCCACAGATCCGCGCGCCGTCTCCACAGACGCAATCCCGGTTGCATCCCGCGTGAAGCCGGTAACGACGGTGTTCCTCCACAACGTTGCGCCGTGGTCAGCCGCCCAGGTCATGAATCCGATCATGGCGCTGTAAGGGTCGACGAAGCCATCGCTGGAACAGAAACTTCCGCCGACAATATCGTCGCCGCGCAATTGCGGAAACATGCTGCGAATTTCCGCGCCCGTCATCAGACGAACGTTTTTCAGACCCATCTTCACTTGCTGCGCGTAGTTCGTCCGCAGATACGCTATCTGTTTGTCTGTTGTAGCGCAGAACAGATAGCCTTGCGGCCGGTAATCACAAGGGAAGCCCAGGCGCTCCTCGAAGCTGGCATAGAAAGGAATCGAGTAGAGCGACATCTGGATGCTGACCGGAGTGGAAAATTGGGCTCGCACTCCGCCCATGCTTTTGCCCGTTGATCCTTTACCCTGCGCCGATTCGCCCTCGATCACGAGCACATGGCGGCATCCATTCGCCGTGAGGTGGTAAGCGATACCGGAGCCAACGATTCCTCCACCAACAATAACGACGTCTGCTGTTTCCATGAATTCTTCGAGCAGGGCGACTTAGCATTCTAACGCAGGGGGCAGGGGTCAGGGCTTGGCGGTCAGGGCTTAGAAGTCAGGCTTAAGATCAGCAAAGCCAAAACTTGCCGTTTTTCTCTACCCCTGTCCCTGCACTCTGGTCCCTGATTCCTCCCCCCTAGTCCCTGACCTCTGGCCCCTACCCCATTCCACCTCGGTAACTTGCCGCGGTTACCGGGGCTGCCTAGTCTGGAGTAGTATGCCCTTGCGCTGCCTCTTATTCTCCTCGAACGAAGAGATGGTCCAGCCTATCTGGCAGGTGCTCACCGACCTTGGGATCGAGGGAGAGTACTGCCGGAGTGCGGTGGACGCAGTCGAGAGGGTAACGACCCAGCTGTTTCAGATCGTAATCACCGACTGGGAGGATCAACCGGAGGCGGCGTTCCTGCTGAAGACGGCACGGGACTTGAAGGCGGCACAACGCCCGCTCACCTTGGCCATCGTCAGCGATGATGCCCGGCTGCCCGAGGCGTTGCAGGCGGGAGCCAATTCCGTGCTGGTCAAACCGATTCGGGCGGAACAGGTGCGAGACACCATGAGCACCGCCTGCGAACTGCTGCGCTCAAAGTTCCTGCCTTCAGCTCCACCCCCTGGGGTGCCAAGCCCTCAACCAGCCGCGCCGGAAACAGCTGTGATGGCTGCAGCCGCGTCGACCGGCGCGGCACCGGTCTCTGTGACGCCGACGCCAGAGAAAATCTTCCGGGCAGGAGAATTTCTGCAACCGTCAAGCTCCGCGCCGGGAGCGCAATTCGATACGGAATGTGAAGTTCAAAAGTCGCTGGACCAAGCGGCTGCCGCGGAGGTTGACGCGCTGTCTGAATTGGAACCGATGGCCGCCGCAGTGAAGACTGGGCCGGCAGAACCGGCAGAGCCAGTTGAACCGCAGGAGCCCCTGACGGGCTGGGCGTCGCTGCAAGCCCGCCTGACGAAGGCAGCGCCGCAACCAACGCAGGATGCTTCGGCGACGAGCGAACTGCTGTCGTACGGGGAAACACCTTCCTACAGTCCATCACCGGCAATCCAGGTTCAAGAAGAGCGGCCAGCTCCCAAGAAAAATGATTCCCAGCCGGACGCTGAAGCCGCTCTCTTTTCCTACATGGCAGGAGAATCGAAGGAGAGTGCGCGGCCAGTGCAGGCTCAGGAGCCGCGCTCGAAGGTCAGAAAAATCTTTCTGATCGGCACGCTCGCGATTGTGTGCATTCTGGCCGCCCTGCCACGAACGCGGCAGAGTTTGCGGGTGTTCTATCGGAATGGCATCCGTGCAGGAGGCAGATGGCTGAACCCGCCGCCGGCCCCCTTACCGCAGCCTGTAGCGCTGCATGACAGCTTTGGCCAGTCGGGTGACGAATACAATCTTCCGCCGGCGGCAAACATTCCGGATGCGACGACCGATCCATCGCAGATTCGCGTGCTTCCGGTGATTGACCCGACGGCAAAACCGGCTAAGGGCACAGCGGCGGACGCTGCGCAGTCGCAACCCACCGTAAACGGGAGCAGCCCCTCTGACCAAAATCAGACCGCGCCCGCCGTGGCTGGACAAAGCCAGGGCGCGCCGACGCAACTGGGCGAGGATCAGGTTAAGAACGGGGGCGCGACGAGCGTCGGAAATATTCCGGGAAATGCGGTCAGTGCGTCACCTGGTCCCGTGGGTCCAGCGCCGCAAGTACCGCCGAATGCGCCGGTCTCTCAAGGCCCGGCCCAGCCACCACTACGTGTGGAGGCGCCGATGCACAATTCCGCGCCACAGCCGGCGGTTCCCACACCGAATAGTGCCGGCATTCCTTCCAGCCTAAAGTCTCAGATCGCCTCCATGACGCCCGAAGGCAGCGGCGCCAAGCCGCCGGAGGCGGCAATGTCATCCATTGAGCCGGTGAGTGTGCCGGAGGCCGTAGTCTTGGAACTCCTGGCTCAGCCGGTCGATCCCGTGTATCCGGATGCGGCTAAAGCTGGCGGTCAGCGGGGCAGCGTGGTTCTGCAGGTGCTGATCGGGCGCGATGGCACCGTGCAGGATGCAAAATTTCTGCAAGGGTCGCTGGTGTTTGCCCGCGCCGCTATCGACGCCGTGAAGCAGTGGCGATTCAAGCCTTACTCGCTGAACGGTCGAGCTGTAGCAGTGCAGAGCACGATCACGCTAAGCTTCAAGCCTCCGGCCTAGCAGATTCTGGTAACCAACGTGGGCCCGGAGCGTCTAATTTGTGATGCGGAGGCCCGAATTCAATAGAGTTACCGACGGGCGACGAACCAGGGCAGCCAGACGACAAAAAGCGGCATCTACAAGATATAATGATGGTAAGTTGCTAGGAAGTAACTCCTTTTCGGAAAAATGAAAAATTTGATGTCCATGAAAATTAAAGCTGCGATTCTGGTTTCGTCCTTTGCCGTGTTGTTGTTCGTGGTGGTGGGTTCGCTGGGTGGCGTGCATGCGTCATCGGGCGACGGCTCCTACCGGCAAATGCAGGTCTATAGCGAAGTATTGTCCCGCGTGCAAAGTGAGTACGTGGAAGATCCCAACATTCCCAAGGTTACGGATGGGGCGCTGCACGGCCTGGTCGAGTCGTTGGATGCGAACTCCAGCTACCTGACTCCTGCGGCCTACAAGGCGTTCAAGACTCACAAGTCGGATGCCAAGGGCGAGATCGGAGCGACGGTTTCGAAGCGCTTTGGATATGCGGACGTGGTGTCGGTGTTGCCGGGGTCGCCTGCGGAGAAGGCAGGCTTAGAGGCGACCGACATCTTCGAATCGATCGAAGGCCAGAGCACGCGGGACATGTCGTTGCCCGAGATTCGCGAGGCTTTGTCCGGAGTGCCCGGGTCGACGGTGAATCTTTCGGTGGTGCGGGCGCGCAAGGCGGAGCCGCAAAAAATGGTGGTCGCCCGCGATGTAGTGACCATTCCGCCGGTTTCCGACAAGATGCTGGAAGATGGCATCGGCTATGTGAAGGTGGACGCCCTGACCAAGGGCAAGGCGCAGGAAATTGCGGGCAAGATCAAGCTGCTGGAAAAATCGGGCGCGAAGAAACTGGTCCTCGATTTGCGCAATACATCGGACGGCGAGGAGAGCGAAGGCGTCGCTACCGCCAATCTTTTCCTGAATCACGGGACCATCACTTATCTGCAAGGACAAAAGTTCCCGCGGGAGGCGTTCAATGCCGACCCGGCAAAGGCAGTGACTGCGCTTCCCGTCGCCGTGCTGGTGAACAAAGGAACGGCCGGGGCGGCTGAGATTGTAGCGGCTGCGATCCTGGAGAATGCCCGCGGCGACGTAGTGGGCGACAAGACCTTCGGCGATGGCTCGGTACAGAAGACGATCGACCTGCCGGACGGCGGTGCGCTGATTCTCTCCGTGGCGAAGTACTATTCGCCCAGCGGGAAGGCAATTCAGGAGACCGCGGTGACACCCAACGTACTCGTGGCCGACGAAGCGGACAATGTAATCTCCGACGATGAAGACGAATCGGCGCCCACTGCTGCGGAACCAGAGGCCAAACCCAAAAGCACTCAGGACGATCAATTGAACAAGGCCATTGAGGTTTTGAAAAGCCGGACTAGCTAAGCCTTCTTGCTAGCTTGTTTGGAATTCCATCGCGCGCCATCGGGCGCGCGATTTTGCTTTTCTCGTTTGCCGCTTTGAATTTGGCTACGGAATCTTCTCGATTTCCTTGAGCTCTTGCTCAACCATTGCTTTCGGCAGCCTGGCGAAGCCGGCCGGCTGAACGTAGGTCTGTCCTTCGTTCAGTATCCATCGCAGGAACTTTTTCACGGCGCGCTCCTTTGCTGTGGACTCCATTTTCTCGGAGACTAACATCCACGTGAAACTAGAGATGGGGTATGCCTTTTCGCCGGGAGGATTGGCGATGGAGGAGTGAAAACCGGAGGGCGTGGCGCTCACTGCTTCCGCCGCTGCTGCGATGCTGGAGAGATCAGCGGCAACAAAATTCCCGGCGGCGTTTTGCACATCCCCGCATTGCAGCCGGTTCTGCACTGCATAGACAAGTTCTACGTAACCGATGGAATACGGAATCTGCTTTACCATTCTGGCGAGGTTGCCGTTCCCGTTCGCCTCCTTGCCAACGGGCCACTGGATCGACGTCCCTCGACCGACCCTACCCTTCCATTCCACGCTAACCTTGCTCAAATAATCCGACCAAATGTAGGTAGCTCCTCGGCCGTCGGCACTATGGATGACGGCAATGTTGCTGGCGGGCAGTTGCACCCCCGGGTTCGGACCGGAGATTGCGGGATCGTTCCATCTGGTGATCTTTCCTAAATAGATCCCAGCCAAAGCCTGTGGCGAAAACCTGAGCGGACGCTGTGCCTCTGGAACGTTGTAGACCGGCGCAATGGTCACGAGGACCGTGGCGAATTGGTGCACCTTTGCCTTCGCGAGCTCCTTCTGTGTCATGGGAACATCGGTTGCGCCGAAATCTGCGGTTCCGGAAGTCACCATGTCGACCCCCGTTTCCGATCCGGAAGGTATGTAACTGAACTGGACATCGGGCCGGGTCTTCTCGAACTGGTGAAACCAGATTGAGTAAACCGCTAGAGGAGAGGTGGTTCCAACGCCAACCAGCGGGATTTTTTCTGGGTTCTGGCAGGAGCCGATCTGAACCAGTGCGAGTACGAATATCGGCCTCCAACTTCCCTGGAAACGCACTCTGCCTCCTTCGCAGTTCGGATGAGACCATTCCCTAAGCCGCTCACGCTGCGCCGCGCCATGCTGCTCTGCCGGGTCTCCAAGGGAATTCATCGGCCAAATTAAGAAGGTCTTTAGGCTGGAAGCCGTGGTCAATCTCGAGATGAAAACGATGCGACGCCTGAGTTAAACCAACCATGCGCTCTGTGGCCTTGCCGATGACGCCCTGCTATCCTGAACACATCTCGCCATGAAGTCGCTCTATGAAGATCTTCCGCCGGTCGAAATTGCTGGACGGAAGCTGGTGGGCCGCGTGTTGTTTGGCCTGCTGGTGCTGATCTCCGCGCTGGTGGGAGCGACTGCCGGCCTACTGCTGGTCTACACCACGGATTTGCCGCAGGTCGAAGCGTTGGAGGCCTACCGCCCCAGTTCGATTACAGAGCTGTACGACGACCATGGGCAGGTGATCGGATCGTTTGCCCTGCAACGGCGGGTGGTCGCCGGCTACGACGATTTTGCCCCGGTGCTGCGCGATGCCCTGGTCTCCATCGAAGACAAAGATTTCTACCGGCATTCGGGAATCAATTTCTGGCGCATCGTGGGCGCGGCTTACCGCGACATTGAGTCCGGGGGAAAGGTCCAGGGTGCATCGACGCTGACCATGCAGCTGGCGCGCAATCTTTTTCTCTCACCCGACCGCTCGTTCCATCGCAAGGTGCAGGAATCGATGCTGGCGGTTCAGATCGAACGGCGATTCACCAAACCGCAAATTTTCACGCTATATGCGAATCAGATTTTTCTCGGACACGGCGTCTACGGGTTCGAGGCCGCTTCGGAATTTTATTTCGGCAAGCCGGCTCGCAAGCTTACTCTCGCGGAAGCCGCACTGCTCGCCGGTCTGCCCAAAGGACCGGGGATCTATTCGCCGATCAACCATCCCGATAAGGCGCTAAAGCGGCGCAACCTGGTGATCAACGCCATGCTCGAAGACGGAAAGATCACGGCGGCGCAGGCGACCGATGCGCGCCTGTCGCCGGTCGTCTTGCATCTGCAGCACGATCCCAACTCGCTCGCGCCCTACTTCGTGGAGGAGATCCGCCGTTACCTGGAAAATAGATACGGAGCCGACCAGGTGCACGAGGGCGGCCTGAAGGTCTACACGTCGCTCGACGTCGATTTGCAAGAAGCCGCGAATCAGGCGGTGCTCGATGGTCTGGCCGCATACGAACGTCGTCATGGATGGAAGGGCAATCTGGAAAATGTCGTGGCGGAAGGAAGCGCACTCGACAAGTACGAGCATCCGGATTGGGAAGATGAACCGGAAGTGAATGGCTACGTTCATGCGCTGGTGACTTCATCCGGAGTTGGAATCGCTACCCTGAAGTTCGGCCGCTATGCCGCCGCGCTAGGGCAGGCAGACGTAGCCTGGACGCAGGGTAAAATACAAAATCTATTGCGTACAGGTGACATCTGCTACGTGAAAATACTGTCGCTGAACGCCAACGGTGCGGCGCGCGTAAGTCTGGAACAAGATTCGGGCGCGCAAGGAGCCCTGGTGGCCATTGATAATGCGTCGGGCGGAATCAAGGCCATGGTGGGCGGCCGCGATTTCAACGAATCGAAATTCGATCGTGCGACCCAGGCGTTGCGGCAGGTGGGATCATCGTTTAAACCTTATGTTTACACGGCGGTAATTGACCAGGGCGGAAGCCCGAACGACACAATTCTGGATGAGCCGGTAACTTTCGAAACCGGTTCCGGACCTTACTCGCCGCATAATTATGACGAAAAGTTTGAAGGCATCATTACGCTGCGGCGCGCGCTGGCGCAGTCGCGAAATATTCCGGCGCTGAAGCTTGCCAGCAAGATCGGGATCAAGACCGTGATTGATTACGCCGAGCGCTTCGGAATTAGCGCCAAGCTACCGCCCTATTTACCGGTGGCCCTGGGCTCGGCGGAAATCACGCTCATGGAGCAGACTGCGGCGTACAGCGTGTTTCCGAACGACGGAGTCCGCGTCACGCCTCGTTACATCACCCGGGTGACAGACTACGAAGGGCGAGTGTTGGAGGAAGACTATCCCGATGTGAAGGATGTGGTCAGCGTACGAACCGCGCGAATCATGACCGCAATGCTGCGCGAAGTGGTCCTGCACGGCACCGGAGTGGCGGCGGCGAAGATGCCGTTCCCCACCGCCGGAAAAACCGGCACCACCAATGATTTCACCGACGCCTGGTTTGTGGGGTTCTCGCCGACGATGACTTGCGGCGTGTGGATGGGATTCGACGAGAAGAAAACGCTGGGAGCCAAAGAAACAGGGGCGCACGCAGCCCTGCCGATCTGGATGAACTTCATGAATATAGCGATGTCTGGGAAAGACCCGGGGCAATTCCAGACGACGGACATGCCTGCTCTCGTGGTGCAGAAAGTAGATACTCCAGATACGTCGCCGGGTGCGGATGAGACGCACTAAGAGTCAATCGTGGTGATCAGCCACTCGGAGTATCGGCTTGATCGCGATGCGGTAAATCATAATATCTAGCCATGAAGCCTCTATTCCGCTTTGCGATGCTGGCGTTAGTGCTGGTGGTTGTGGCTTTGGTGTCGGCGCTGACCGCGATGCGCTTCGCGATTCACGGGCAAGAAGTCGAAGTGCCTGCGATAGTTGGACTCAGCCCGGCAGAAGCGGAGCGCTCGGTCGCTGGGTTGGGTCTACAGATCGAGGTGGAGCGGCAGTATTACAGCCCGCACATTCCCGAGGGAAAGATCATGACCCAGTTGCCGCCGCCGGGTACGAAGGTGCGGCGGGGGTGGCAGTTGCGCGTAGCGCAGAGCCTCGGTCCGCAGCGCGTGGCGATTCCGGATGTCACGAAGGAAAGTGAACGCGCAGCGGAGTGGAACATCCGGCGTCGCGGACTGGACGTGGCCTCAACGGCGGAAATGCAGTTGCCGGGAACGCCTGCCGACCAGGTGCTGGCCCAGAGTCCGCCGGCAAATGCCAGCCAGGTATCGGCCCCGAGAAATAGCCTGCTGGTCACGGTGGCGGCCGATCCGCCGGCATACGTGATGCCGAGTTTTGTAGGCCAACCGCTGGGCAGCGCAAGCCGCACGCTGCAGGATGCAGGCTTCAAGTTGGGGAACGTAAACATGGCGTCGGCGAATGCAACGCCGCCAAGTGCTTCTCCGGTACCCACCGTCCCGCCTCAGCCAACCCCGGCCAGCATCATCGTCGCGCAGACGCCGCCAGCCGGGCAGAAGATCTTGGCCGGAGCAGTTGTGAACTTCGAAGTAAAGTAAATCCGGACGCGGCCCTCCCACCAGCGGCTAGGTCTTCTCCAGGATCGCGGCAAAAAATCCCTCGCACGGATGAACCCCGGGCAGAGTGCGCAGGTAGGGCCCGCGAGTGAGCGAAGAAGGGTCCGAGCAGATCAATTCTCCTTCCTGTTGCAGTCGCTCGAGCTCAGCCCGACAATCGATGACGCGGAACGACGAGTTTTCTTTTAGTAAGCGCTCGACGACGTCTTCGTTTTCTTCTCCTTCCAGAGAGCAAGTGGAATAGATCACCCGGCCTCCGGCGGCTACTTGAGCCGTGGCAGACCGGAGAATTGCGAGTTGACGCACCTGCAGGTCGGCGAGATCTTCGGGGGTAAGCCGCCACTTGATCTCAGGATTGCGCGCGAGAGTGCCTGTACCCGAGCACGGCACATCGGCGAGAACGCGATTGAATTTTACGGCGAAGGGCAGGCTCCGCGCATCGGCGGCCACAACACCGATGTTGCCGCGTTCAGAATTGTTAGCTCTTGTGTCCAGTAGTCTTCGCAGTAGGCGAGCGCGGTGGGGATGAAGCTCCACTGCCACGATCTTCGAGTTGGGATCGTGATCGGCGATGGCCGCAGTTTTCCCTCCCGGAGCCGCGCAGCAATCGAGAACATGCAAGCCGCGGCCGACCAGAGCCGCGACAAGTTGCGAGGCTTCATCCTGTATGACACAGAGATCCGCTCGGAAAGCAGGGGTGTTGGTGATGTCGCCCTGCAGGACTCGTCGAGCGGAAGCGAGGAAAACGCCGGGATCCAGTTCGATACCTTCAGCGTGGAGCCGGTCCTCCGCTTCCGGATGACGCAAACGGATTGCTGTGACGGGAATCGATTGGTTGTACAGGCAAATGCGCAGAGCAGAGTCGAATCCGTAAGCCTGTATCCAGCGTTCAACCATCCACAGCGGGTGGGCGCTGCTTGCAGCGAGAGTTTCGGCCGAAGCGCCGCTCGCGCGCTGAGAAGCTTCGTGGTTCGGGGGAATGCCGGCGGCGAGTTTGCGCAATACCGCGTTGACGAACGGAGCGGCCGAGCGCTTGCGGGCGCGCTTAACGAGTTCAACACTTTCGTTGATTGCAGCGCGCCCCGGAATACGGCTGAGCCAGCCGAGTTGGTAAACCGCAAGGCGGAGCGCGGTAAGAACCTCAAGATCGAGTCTGGAGAGTGGTTGAGTAGATGCTCCGGCGATTTGTGAATCAAGCACCGATCGCCAGCGCAACACGCCCATGACTAGCTCTGTTGCCAGCGAGTGATCAAGACTCGTGAGCCGATCGTACGTCGCGGAATGAAGGAGTTCGGATGCATAAGAAGACTCGCGTTCGACGCGCAGAAGAATGTCGAATGCAGCGGCGCGGGCCGGAGAAACCGGGGAGTGCGAATCTCGTGATTTTGATTTCACTGTGGCCAGTATGACGGAAACGGCCAGCGCGGGGAAAGCAGCGCCGTATTACGAGCCGAGCCTTTCGCCGTGTTGAGGACGATAACCGCGAAGAAAGTCAGAAGCGGAGGTTCGCTTCTTGCCCTCCAGTTGAAGTTCCAGCAGGTCAATCGAGGTGCCCTCGCCGCAACCGACCAGCAGATGGTCGCCTTCCACTTTCAATTCAAACGATGGCAGACCCCGCTCGATCGCAGCCGCTTGCCATATTTGCAGATTCTTGCCGCGAAACTTTGAATATGCGCCGGGCCAGGGCTGAAAGCCGCGCATGCGGTTCAGTATCTCGGTGCCAGGACGAGAGAAATCGACGAGGCCGTCTTCTTTTTTGAGGATGGGCGCTAGCGTGGCTTCGGCCTGATCTTGCCGGCGTGGCAGCACACTGCCAGTTTGCAATCGGCGCAGAGTTTCAACCGTAAGGTCGGCCCCCACGGCCGCCAGCTTCGGGGCCACTGTCTCCGCAGTGTCGTCGGGAGCAATGGCCATCTCCTGTTGCAAAAGAATGTCGCCGGTGTCGAGACCGGCATCGATCTTCATCGTAGTGACCCCAGTGATGGTTTCGCCCCGCGCAATTGCCCACTGGATCGGCGCAGCTCCGCGATACTTCGGTAACAGCGAGGCGTGCAGGTTGATATTGCCGTGAGGAGGTAGATCGCGCATCCATTGCGGAATGATGCGGCCGTAGCCGACGACGATGATGGCTTCGGGCTTGAGGGCAGTGAGTTCAGCACGGAAGGCGTCGTTGTTCTTGATGCTTTCCGGCTGGGAGATCGGCAATCCCAACTGCAAAGCGCGCTCTTTGATCGGTGAAAAAACGAGTTCGAGTCCGCGCCCTTGGGGACGGTCCGGCTGCGTCACCACCAACTGAACTTTGAAGCCAGCCTCGACCAGTCGATCGAGTGTGGGCACGGCGAAGCGAGGCGTGCCGCAGAAGACGAGATTGGATGATTGAGTCATTGAGCGATCGAGTCATTGAGTGATTGAGCCATTGACACATTGAATCAATGACTCAATGGCTCAATCGCTCAATTCTTCTACCACTCTCCCGCCTTGACCAGCTTGCGAATTTTGCGCTTGATCAGGTCACGCTTGAGCGCGCTGATGTGATTAATGTAGAGCTTGCCGTTGAGGTGATCGGTTTCGTGCTGAAAGGCGCGCGCCAGCAAGTCGTCACCAGTCTTCTCGAAAACTTGCCCGGTCACGTCCTGCGCCCGGATCGTAACTTCCTTGGCGCGACCCACGTTCTCGCGGAAGTCTGGGATGCTGAGGCATCCTTCGCTCTGCGAGTGGCGGCCTTCTTTACGAATAATCTCCGGATTGATGAGAACAAGCTTGGCGTCGGGATCTTCCTTAAATGTAACGTCCACGACGGCAATGCGGCGCGAGATACCGATCTGCGGCGCAGCCAGGCCCACGCCGCGGGCAGCATACATCGACTCGAACATGTCTTCGATCAGCTTCTTCAGTTCTTCGTCGAAGACGGTGACTTTTTCAGCCGGCTTCTCAAGAACGGGATTTCCGAATTTCACGATAGGATAGATCATTTAAGTTACGATCACCGAAATTCAGATCGTCAGTAGTTTTTCAGCTGCAGGCAGTAGCCCTGGAAATTGCGCAAAGTTTCTCCCATGGAGTCGCCGCCGAATTTGTCGAGAGCGCAGCGGGCCAAAGTGAGGGCGATCATCGCTTCGGCTGCGACTCCTGCGGCCGGCACCACACAAACGTCGGAGCGCTCGTACGCGGCGCCCACTGGCTGGCGCGTGGAGAAATCGACCGATTGCAGCGGGCGGCGCAGCGTGGAAATCGGCTTCAGGTAGCCGCGCACGCGGACCTCTTCTCCATTGGAAACGCCGCCTTCGATTCCGCCCGCGTTGTTGCGCGTGCGCGTGAATCCGCTGAAGTTTCCTGCATTGCCATAGCCGATTTCATCATGCACCGCGGAACCTGGAGAAGCGGCGGCGGAAATACCCGAGCCGATTTCAACCGCCTTCACCGCTTGCAGAGACATGACGGCGGCGGCCAGCAAACCATCCAATCGTTCGTCCCACTGCACGTACGTGCCCAGGCCAGGCGGAACACCGTGGGCAACCACTTCAAAGACTCCTCCGAGCGAATCGCCGGTCTTATAGACCTTGTCGACTTCTTCTTTCATGCGTTGTTGCACATCAGGGTCGGCACAATTGAGCAAGATTTCTTCCTGATTGTAAAGTGCCTGAATCTGCTCCCAAGGTATTTCTTGTTGCAGCGCTACATTGCCGACGGCAACGACGTGACTGAGAACGTCGATGCCGAGCTCGTGCAAGAAGGTCTTGGCCAAGGCGCCGATGGCGACGCGTGCCGCCGATTCGCGAGCCGATGCGCGCTCCAGCACATAGCGAGCTTCCGGAAAGTTGTATTTCAATGCTCCAGCCAGGTCAGCATGCCCGGGCCGGGGAGATGCTACACGCTTGTGGAGCGCAGGATCGCCTTCGCCAACGGGCAGGGACTCCTGCCAATTTTTCCAGTCTCGATTTTCAAGTTGAACCGAAATGGGTGAGCCAATTGTCATGCCGTGACGAACACCAGAAAGAATGTGAGCGGAGTCACGCTCAATCTTCATGCGGCCGCCGCGGCCATAACCCTGCTGCCGGCGCCAGAGTTCCCGGTCGAGAAAAGCCTGGTCCACCTTAAGCCCGGCGGGCAACCCCGAAAGGAAAGCCACCAGAGCTTCGCCGTGAGACTCTCCCGCTGTGAAGTAGCGCAGCATAAGTGCTCGATTCTACCTGATATGGCGTCCTGCGGAAATCGCCGGACAAACGAATGCCGCCGTGTTCGCGCATCCTCGCGGGAAAAACCTTGGCGGGTGCCGATTTTCGCATGCGCAGCAACGTGAATGATTGCTACAATAGCCGGGCACCTTTGTGCTTCGTAGTTTTAAGGTTCTGCGTTACTTCACAAATTCTCTGGCCAACAGGAGGAGCTGTGTGCCCCCACGCGCGGATCCAAGAGAGATAGTTTTTCCGAGTACGAAGATTCGATGTGTCCTTGCCCATGATCACGTTCTCCTGCGGCAAGGCTTGCGGCGTTTACTCGAAGACGAACCTGATCTCGAGGTCGTAACCGAAGCCGGAAACGCAGCCGAGTGCCTGCGCAAAGTTTATGAGTTCCGTCCGGACGTGGTTGTCGCCGATGCCGCGACGTTTGGGCTGCCTGCGGCTGAAGTTGAATTCCTGCTGTCGCGCGAATCTTCGCGAACGAAACTCGTGTTCGTGAGCCTCCAGGAGCAGGCAAGTGATGCGTTCGGCAAGCCAAGCACAACCGGACGCTGTACGACGCGTCAAACCTCCGCCGAAGAACTGGTGGAGATGGTTCGAAAATCGTGCCGCCCCGATGGGATGAACCATGATGCGGCAAATACGGGATCACTCTCGCGACGGGATCCGCACGGCTCCACTGAAACCTCGTTCTCACCAGAACGCGCTCTGACCACCCGCGAGCGCGAAGTCCTGAAGCTGTTAGCGGAGGGAAAAACCGTACGGGCTGCCGCAACGGTTTTGGGGTTGAGTAGCAAAACCGTGGACGCGCACAAGTTCAATTTGATGCGCAAGCTTGGCATCCACAACAAAGCCGAACTGGTGATGTGGGCAATCCAGAAAAAAGTCGTAAAGATTCCGGTCAACTTCTAGAGGCTCCCGTTCGGCCGCAAGCAGCCGCAAGCTCGGCGAGGCTGGAAACCTGCAAATCCGGATGCCCTTCCACGGCCTTGACGGCGCCAACGCCGGGTCGCGCCGATGGACGGTTGACCCAGGCGGTGGCCAGACCGAGCGACTGCGCCGGAATCACGTCATGATACACGCTCTGTCCAACGTGTAGGACACGGTGGGCCGGAACGCCGACCCGGCTCAGAGCAACTTCAAAAATCTTCAATGACGGCTTGTAAGCTCCTGCCTGTTGAGCCGTGACGATCTGGTCAAACTCCACCCCGAGCTGCGGCCGCGTGGCAGCAAAGAGATCGTCGTCCACGTTGGAAATGATGGCCAATCGAAAGCGGCTCTGGAGTTCGCGGAGCGCCTGCACGGTATCGGGCCACGGCTTCCATTCCTGTAGTGACTCGGGCAGCGAACGCACTTCTTGCACCGTAGGCACAAAGCCAAGCTGTTCTCCGAACTGCCGCACGACCGACTGGAGAATTTCGCGATAGCGGCGATACTCGCCCTGCTCCGCGCGGGCTTCGAAATCTCCGTAGAGCCGCAGGATGGTAGCGTCGTCTATGTCCTTGCCGTGTGCGCCAAGGATGCGGTGCAGACAGCGAAGAATTCCTGCCTCCCAGTTGATGAGAGTGCCGTAACAATCGAAAGTGAGAATCTCGAATCGGCTGAAATCGAGCATGATGCGATGAAAAAATCCTCTCGGGCAACAATCAGAGTTTAAAACCAGGCAGTGTCGGAGCTTCTTCGCGGGATTCACTCGCGGGCTCCGCTGCTTCAGTCTCTGCCGCAGATGCCGGTTCCGCCGGCGGCAGGACTTTGGGCGCGAGAAACTTTGCGCTGTTTAGTAGGGGACGTCCGAGCGATGCGTTGTAACTGGTCCAGGGGCTTTCCATGTCGGCTTCTCGCTCAAAGTGTGCGCGCATGGCTTCCATCTTGGAATCCAGGTCGTCCATGTAGTGCAGCAGCAGCGCTTCGGGAAACATGGGCAACTTCGGTGAGCCGAACTCGTACTCGCCGTGGTGGCTGATGATGAGGTGCTCCAGAAGAGTCTTGAGTTCGGGTGGAAAGTCTGGAACCAGAGCGATCTTGGCCTGCAACATCTCGAGCTCGATGATCATGTGTCCGAGCAACTGGCCGCGCGTGCTGTAGGAAAACGAGCGATTGTAGGTGAGTTCGTGAATCTTGCCAATGTCGTGGAGAAATACTCCAGCAAGCAGCAGATCACGGTTGACCTGCGGATAATTTCTGCAGACCAAGTCGCAAGAACGAAAAAGCGAGACCACATGGTCAAGCAATCCGCCGATGTAAGCATGATGCAGCGTCTTGGCCGCAGGCGCGTTGCGATAAGCGGCTGCGATCTCCGGGTCAGCCATGAAAGCCCGCACTAAAGACTTGAGGTGAGAATTCTGGAACGACGCAACAAAGTCAGCCAACGTCTTCCAAAGTTCGTCGACGTTCTTTGTGGTTTTGGGAAGATAGTCGGAAAAATCGATCTCCGAATCGCCCAGCTTGCGCAGCTTGTGAATGGTCAGCTGAAAACGGTTCTTGTACTTGTTGACCAGGCCCTTGATCTTGAGAAAATCGTCTTGCTCGAAGGCATTAAGTACTTCTTCCACGTTGTCCCACATCTTGGCTTCGAGTTGCCCGCTGCGGTCGCCAAGGGTAAGAGCGAGATAGGGCTCACCGGTTTTTTTGGGTTTGATCTGCTTGCTGACCGCGACAAAGTTGGCGGTGATGATCTTGTTTTCGTGGCGCGCGCAGTCGCTGATGTAAAACTCTTTCATTCTCTCCATCAGTGTAAATCAGAAACCACGGGGGCGGGCGAGGTTAGGGCGCAGCTAGGCGCAGCCCATAAGGCCGACGAAGTTGGGTTCCCAAACCCGTGGGGCCTGGACTCTATCCTAAAGAACGCCCAGCTTCTTTTTCTTCTTGAGTTTCTTGGCGTCGGCGGCCTTTGCCGTAGCGGTTTCGATCGGCTTCGTCTCGTTCGGGCTGGCGCCGGAATCGACGTAACCTTCCTTAACGTCGATGTAGGCTTCTTCGCGCAGCTTGGTCAGATACGCGCGCAGCGCGGGTTGCAGCTTCTCGTAATATAGAGCGTCCTGAATTTTAGGCTCGATCTCCTTCAGCGGCGGAATCCCCGCCATCTGGTGATCGGAAACCTTCAGGATGATGTAGCCTGGCTTGGTGCGGACCACGTCGGTGATTTCCCCGGCCTTCATCGCGAAAGTCTTGTCCTCAAGCTCCTTGGCTAGAGTCCCGCGCTTAAACACGCCAAGATCGCCGCCTTGTGCCGCCGAGGAACCCTCGGAATATTTCTTCGCCAGATCGTCAAAGTTGGCGCCAGCGCGAATCTGCTTGAGAATATCGTTGGCTTTAGCTTCGGCCGCGGCAAGAGCCGCAGCATCGGCGGCTTGTTTAGCGGCATCCTGGGACTTTGAGTTGTCTACAGCGCCAGAATCACCGGCGTTGCCGTCAGCCGGCTTAGCCGGGGTGGGTTTTTGCGGAGCGACGAGGATCTCGCTAAGCCTGACCGACTCGGGCCGCTCCATCTCATTCTTGTGCTCGTCGTAAAACTTCTGCTCTTCCTCTTTCGGAATGCTGAGGTGGGAACCAACCTCTTCGCCGATCACCTTCTGCGTAATGATCTGGTTCCGCATGTTCTGCTTGAAGTCTTCGTAGGAGATGCCCTGGGCGGTAGCGGCCTTTTCCAGTTCCTCCATCGTTTCCAGCTTCATATCCTTGCGCATCTGGTCGAGGCGCTTAATCAGGTCGGTATCGCCGTTAATGTCCAGGTCTTTGCCTTTTTCCAGCAGGAGTTGCTGATCGATAAGATCGCGCAGGATGTCCTTTTCGCGATCCTCAAACAGTTTGTCGGCGTTGGCCGGGTCCTGTTGTTTGACGTCATCCTTAAGCTGGTCCTTGCTGCGAAGAAATTCCGAGCGGGTAATGATCTGGCTGTTCACGCGCGCCACGATCTCTTCGATCACCTGACCGGCAGCGAAGGCCGATACAGACGCCATGCCAAGAAGTATCAGAAGCATTCTCTTCATAGGATTTCCCGAGCCGCCGCTCTGCCGGGTTTGCTGGCATGGGCTGGCCTTCGGGATATTTTACTACGTCCGGCCAGGCACAGGCGGGCCTCTTGAAGTCTGATGCGCTGGCGACTTTGGCAGGTTGCTGGGACTCGTTTAGGCGGTCCGCAGCAAGATCAGGGCAGTCAAATCATCTGGAACAAGGGGTTCGCACGTAAACTCCCCCACACTCTGCAAAATGAACCCGGCAAGCGCTAGTGCAGTCGGCGAAGAATCCTCCCGCAAGCGCTCTCTTACACGTTCCAGACCGTATTCCAGGTCTTCAGTCTTTTCGTCTTTGCACTTTCCTTCCACCACTCCCCGCGAAACCAGCAGCAGAACCGCACCTTTCTCCAGCCCCACGGTGGGAGCGTCGCAGGTGGCGTGCGAGAAAAGGCCCAGCGGCAGTCCCGTAGACCCGAGGTCGACAATGCCAGTGCTGTCACGGAGAAGTCCCGGCGTGTGCCCGGCATTGGTGTAACACAAGGTCCCGAGCTTCTCGTGGTAACAGCCGATAAATGCCGGGCAGGAGTGCACCCCCGTGGCCGCCTCCATCAAGCCGCGGTTGAGTCGAAGACAGAGTTCGGTCATCGCCTCCGATTCGTTGATGTCGACTCGCGAAAAGAGTTCGGTTCCGAGAGTGCGGAAGATATTCCGCGCGGCCGAGAGGATGGGTTGATTGTTCTCGCGGCGCCCGGCAACATCGAGCAAGCCAAACAAGATCCGTTCCGGGCTGACTCGCAAGGAGTCATAGAAATCACCCGCGACTCGCGGTCCATAGGTGGTTGCGGCAATCTCCGCCCCGTCGATCTTCGGGAACTCGCTCGGGACGGGCTCCAGGGCTGGTAGAGGCTCGGGCTCACGGGACTGGAATAGAGCGCACATTACAAGGGCAGGACTTCACTCGAAACTAGCATAAGCGCTGGCGGCGGGCAAATCGGTTAGTCGCCGTATTTGTCGCTCAAATACTTCCCAGTCTCGGACTCGAGTTGGCCGTAGTCAGAGTGGATAGTGGCGCGAAGGGCTGCTTCTGTGGAACTGCCTTCGCTGAGCCGCTGCAGAATTCGCTGGATGTCGCCCATGCCGTAAGTGTCGTTGATGTAGGAAACCGCAGCCAGCGATTCCGCGTAGGCGAGATACGCTTCACCGCCGGAGAATCGCATGAAACTTCCCTCCAGCACGTTCAGCGGGATGTTCCGCTGCGACTTGAACAGCAACGCCAATTGGTGGCCATCGCTGCCCAGAGATTTTGGTTCGAGAAGCTGAGCAATACCTTCATGCAGCCAGGGCGGACAGCGCCCCGCGGAAAGCTGATTGATGAAGGAATGAGCCAGTTCATGCTTCAAAACCCGCGCCAACTCCGGAGTCAGGGAACTGAGGCCGCTGACGGGGATGCGGAGCTTGCCGTCGTTGAGCGCTCCCGACCAGGATGGCGCGCGCGTAACGTCAAAGAAAGCCTGCTCGGTGTAAAGCGTCACCAAAATGTTGTCGCGAGGTGGTGTGCCCAGATCGCGCGCCAGATCGTCATAGTCGGATTCGAGCGCGGTCAGAATCTGTCCGCGGAATGCTTCCGATGTCTGCTTGCCCTCATAGTGCAAAACAAAGTGGCTGCTCTCGCGCTGCGCGAAATCGGTCTCCACGTTCTGCTCGCGCTGCGCCTTTGTCAGATATTGCTGCACGGTTGCATCGGGGCGCAGTTCGAGGGAATGCTTCCAGGAAACAACGGCCTCTTTCGTGCGGTCGCAAGCTTGTTGCGCATAGCCCAGCACCGTGTAGGCATCGGGCGACTGCGGCGCCGCGGTCACGGCCCGCTGAGCATAGGAGAGTGCCTGCGAAGCATTCCCCGTGCGCACCAGCAAGGCGGAGTAGTAAATAAGGACCGTTGAGTTTTCCGGTTGGAATCGCAGGGCGCTGTCGAAGTAGCGCCGCGCCTGATCGATGTTTCCGTGCTCGAACTCAAATTTTCCAGCAATGAAGTCCGCCGTGGCGCTCAACTCGGCATTACCTTTCCCTTCCAGCTTGGCCAGCGCGTCAGGGTCAACCTTGCCATCCTTAACAATTGTCTTGGGAAGGTCGCCCTCGCCGGCAAGACTATCAACCGGGGTGAAAGCCGGAAGATCGCTGACGGTCTTGCTGGCGCTGGAAGAAGAAACTGCCGCCACACCACCGGCCTCGATGCGGTCTACCGAACTCTTGGGGATGGCATAACTATCGTCGCCGATATCATATTCATAGCGGTTGCCGTTTTCGCGGACGTGATCGGCAAGGATGGTACGGCCGTTCTTCAAATGGATCGTGTCGGCCGACGCCGGCGCAGAAACCAGCATCATACCCATTAGCAGGAACGTAGTGACACGGAAACGCATTCAAGCGCATTCTAGCAACAGTGGCCGCATCCATTTACGTGACCAAAGTACCGCTCGCGCTGTGCAGAGTCTGCATAGCGCTATGCCTGTCGGCCTTGCCTATTCCTCTGGCATGGAGTGCACAAGCAGCCTTATCATCTGCCGCTCCGGCCCAGGCGCGCCGCCCCGGACCCGCGGAGTCCCTCTACCTGCAGCTCAGCAGTATCGGGCTGGATCCTAAGCGAGTCTTTCGCGTGCGGGGCAGTTCTCTGGATCGGCCCTCGATCCACATCACGCTGGAGGACGGCACCATCGCCTTCACAAAAGATGTGCTGGGCCGGATTACCGGGGCGTTCTTCGAGGGCGATGGCGAGGTGTTGCTCGTTCCGCCCAACGACGTGGAAAGAAAGTCGATGGGCCTGTTCACCGGAATGGCCATTCTGGAAGAGCGCTTCTCGACCGCCTACTTCCGCTTCAACGACAATACTGCCGCCGAGTTACAACCTGGTTTCAGAGCGCCTGAGGATGCGCAGGAGTTTGTCACCCGGTGGGACGAAACCTCGCGCAATCTGGCCCAGGCGGATGCCATGAGATTGCTGGCAAGTTTCAGCGAAATGCTTCCGGTTACTGAAGAGGCGACTTCCAAAAATTCTCCAGCCCCTAATAGCGCGGATCCCGCCGATCACTTGTTGCATGCCCGGATACAGGGGAACAAACTCGGGGTATTCGACATTGTCTTCGACTCCACCACGGGCGAACAAGTTGAAGCCGGGCAAGCCAAATCCGCAGAAAACGGAACTTTGTATTACGACGTCTGGACTTCATTCTCAATCGAAGATGCGGGGCAGAGCGGACGGCCTCAGGCGGGGAACGCCCGTGCCCGGGCGAGAGCAACCGGGGATCGAGAGGAGGATCGAGAAGATCAGATCCTTGTGCGCGATTACGTGATCGACGCTCGCGTGAGCCCACCCAAGCAACTCGATGCAGAAGTGCAACTGAGTCTTAATGTGGTGCGCGGCGGATCGCGCTTCCTGGTTTT
The DNA here is from genome assembly GCA_003140075.1 of Acidobacteriaceae bacterium. GTDB lineage: Bacteria > Acidobacteriota > Terriglobia > Terriglobales > Acidobacteriaceae > Sulfotelmatobacter. The sequence goes on from PLIO01000070.1 coordinate 20,751, forward strand.
CGAACTGTCACGCTTTCTGAAAATTCAAAATGTGAATCAGGACGGACAAGCCGTGGAGTTCGTCCAGAATCCGGCAGTGGAAGGCACGCAACTCGCACGCCGGGGCAACGACCAGGTAGCCGTGATTCTGCGCGAGCCGGCCAAGAAGGGACAAACCATCAGCCTGCGCTTCTTCTACGGTGGAGAAGTGCTGGCCGAAGCCGGCAATGGCCTGCTCTACGTGGGCGCGCGCGGCATGTGGTATCCCAATCGGGGTCTGGCTATGTCCGATTTCGATCTCACCTTTCATTATCCGCCGGGTTGGACCCTGGTCGCGACGGGCAAGCCAGTGCCCCCGGCAACGTCATCCCGATCTCCTGCACAAACTGCGCCGTCGAACGTTGGCGACGAGCAAGTGGCACGCTGGGTCTCGGAAAGGCCCATCCCCGTAGCTGGCTTCGACCTCGGCAAGTATGTTCGAGGTTCGGCGCAAGCAGGCAATATCAACGTGGATGCCTACGCCACGCTTGCTGTGGAACGAAACTTCCCCACCCCGGCGCCGGAGTTTCAAACCGATCCCAAATCATCGCCACGCAGGATGCCTGTGCCGTTGATAGCTGCGCCCGCACCATCGCCCGCGCGTCACGCGACCGCTGTCGCGGAGTTTACCGCTCGGGCCATTCGCTACTATGCTGAACGATTCGGTCCGTTTCCCTATAGCAAACTAGCTCTCACTCAGCTGCCCGGGCGGGAAAGCCAGGGGTGGCCGGGTCTGATCTTCCTGTCTTCCTACGCTTTCCTGACTCGCGGGGAACGCGAAGAGCTCCACATGAATGCTGCGGGCACGTTGCTCGACCAGCAGGTCCCGGCCCATGAAGCCGCGCATCAGTGGTGGGGAGACCTCGTCACATGGAGCACCTATCGCGATCAGTGGTTTTCGGAAGGATTGGCTAATTATTGCTCGTTGATGATTCTGCAGGAAAACAATCCGGCCAGTTTCCACGAGACCATGGAAAAATACAGGCGGGATCTGGTCACGAAAGACAAAAACGGCGATCTTCCCAAAGACGCCGGCCCCGTAACCTTGGGCAGCCGACTCCTTTCGTCGCACTTTCCCGAAGGCTACGAGGCCATTACTTATGGACGCGGTACTTGGCTGTTCCACATGCTCCGTTCGATGTTGCAGGATGCAGCCGAGGTTGAGCCAAAAGACTCCAGCCGCAGCGGAGTGGACGAGGCGTTCGTGCGTTCGCTGCGCAAGCTTCGCGAGCGGTACGAAGGAAAGAACATCACCACTCGAGACCTATTGAATGTTTTTGCCGAAGACCTTCCCCCCTCCTTGCGCTACGAAGGCAAAGCTTCGCTCGATTGGTTCCTGGAGGACTGGGTGAACGGCACTTCCCTGCCCACGCTGGAGTTGCAGAATGTCAAATTCACAGCCAAGGCGAATACTGTGGCTGTGAGCGGGGTCATAAGGCAGAAGGACGCGCCGGAAGACCTGGTGACTTCTGTTCCTCTCTACGCAGTGGTCGCCGGCAGGGCTCCCGTGTTATTAGGACGAGTGTTTGCAGACGGAGCCGAGACGCCGTTTCGCCTATCCGCACCGGCGGGAACTCGCAAGCTTTTGCTGGACCCGAAGGGAACTATTCTCACCAACCCGAAGTAACAAAACACCACTCAACGCTGGCGAGAAGAGTAGCGGGGCGTTTCAGTCTCCCACATCGGGAGCCGTCAGCCCCGCAAGTCCTGGAACAGAACAACGTAGTCGCGAAAAGAACCCACCCCTGAAGTGGGTCTCCATGAGCTAAGTAGGCTGGTCTTCTATCGCTTGCAGCTCATCGTCCAGAAGGAAAGAGATTGGCAACGAATCTGCTTGTTCAAAACATATAGTCAAAGGGGAAAAACTTGAATTGCCGTAATGAGGTCGAGGCTCCACGCCACGAGAGGGGAACTGAGAATCCTCCGGACATCGCGGCTCCCGTTTCCGTCGAAGCGATAATCGGCGCCGCATCTATCGATGTTTGGCAGTGCGGCCGGAAGGAGACCATTCTTCTGGCCGAGGATGAAGCATTCGTACGCCAGGCAACCTGCGAAGCCCTCGAGTCCGCGGGATACAGGGTGGTGATCGCTGGAAGCGCAACTCAGGCGCTGGAGGCTCACCGCCGATACTCTGAGCGCGTGGACTTGCTTCTTACCGATCTCGTCATGCCAGGAATTAGCGGCCACGAACTGGCCAATGAACTCCTGGTTCAGCATCCTCACCTCCGGGTTCTGCTCATGAGCGGTTATGCGGAGCAGCTGGCATTGTGTCAACTATCTTCTTACGGCAAGAAATACTTGGCCAAACCCTTTTCCATCCCCACGCTCTTGCGGAGGGTGCGAGAAGTATTGGATGCGGATCCACTTGATGGGGGAGCGCCTGCTTAACTCACGCTTGCTTCGCGATAGCGCGTGGCGCGCCGGATTTCATAGGGAATCTGCGCTACCGGAACCACCCGGTCGAGAATTCCCATCTCCGCGCAGACGCGCGGCATGCCGTAGACCGCACAACTCGCTTCATCCTGGCCCACCGTCAAACCTCCAGCACGATGAATAGCATCCATCCCCTGCGCCCCGTCTGATCCCATTCCGGTCATGATAATTCCCATGGCAAGCGAGCGAAATCCGGCCGCAACCGATCGCATCATGACGTCGACCGAGGGCATGTGGGGCTGATTCTCCCGCTCCTCCGAAAGACAGATTAAGGTTCGCAAATCGGGCTGGCGGTCCACGGTGATGTGAAACCCGGCTGGAGCAATGTAGACCACACCTGGCTGAACAACCTCTCCGTGCGATGCCTCGCATACGGAAACCGCGCAAAGTTTGTTCAGTCTCTCCGCAAACGGAGCGGTGAAACCGGGCGGCATATGCTGCACCACCAGAATCGGAACCGGCAGGTCGTCCGGAAGAGTCGGAAGAATGTCCTGCAAGGCTTTGGGGCCTCCAGTCGAAACTCCAAGCGCAATGATAGCCGGGGCAAGGTGCACAGTCTGCGGCGCGATCAGACCGCACGCGCGGGGCGGCTTGCGCTGAAGGGTAACGCTATCCCCTGCATGGCTTCCTTCCGCAGCCCCCTTGATCTTCGCCAGTAGATCTTCGCTGATGTGGAGAATGTCCAGCGACGTCGGGGAGAGTTGTTTGGGCACGTAATCGAACGCTCCAGCTTCTAGCGAATCGAAAGTGATTCCCGCCTCTTTCTCAGTGGAGGAACTCACCATGATGACCGGGCGCGGGAACTGAGCCATGATGCGCCGCAGAGTCGCCAGCCCATCCAGACCCGGCATTTGTACATCGAGGGTAATCACGTCGGGATCGAGGGACGCTATTTTTTGTAAGGCTTCAGCACCGCTGGCCGCGGTGCCGGCGACCCACAGATCGGGATCGGAGCCCACCATGCGAGAGAGCGCCGTGCGCATAAAAGCGCTGTCGTCCACAATGAGGACCTTTATCTGCGGCTTGTTGCGTTCGTTGTTCACGTTCGGTAAATCGCCCGGACAAGGCTGTGCACTTCGTCCATGTAGGAATCCAGTTCAAACGTCAGGCGTGCCCAGTCGAGTTCCTTCACCAACGTCGAGTGCTGGGCCAGCACGGCAAACCCGGCCTCCTCGACCAGGTCCACTTGACGTTCTTCGACATGGCCGTAATTCAAACCGCTCATGCGGCAGAGCAAATCGGCAAGTTGCACCAGGGCCACTAACTCCCCATGGTTGCTGGATTTCTGTGGGCAGTGGTGAAACGTCACCACTTCGATCAGATCCGGTGGGAGTTCCCAGCGTTCCGCGAGTAGACGTCCGCACTCACAGTGCGTAAATCCCATGGATTTTTGTTCGGCCTCGTCCAGGGGGATTCCTTCCGCTTTGGCCGTCTCCCACGCGGTACGGAATTCATTCGGCAGAACCCAAAGGTTGACAATGATTCCCAGGTCATGGAGCAGACCCGCGAGATACGCCTTCGCCGGATCGCTATAATTGATCTTGCGTGCCAGATGACGACAGACCAGCGCGCACCCTAGAGAGTGTTCCCAGAAAACCACCGGATCCATGCTGGTGCGGTCACTGGGAAACAAATTCAGCACGCAACACGTCATCGCGATGTCGCTGACATGACGCAGTCCCAGGCTGACCACCGCTGCGCGGATCGATTCCACCCTCTGCCTTCGGCCGAAAAGTGGGGAGTTCGCCATTTGCAGGCATTGCGTCGCCAACGACTTGTCCTGGGCTAACAGATCGGTGACCCTTCGCACATCGAGTTGCTCCATCGGCTGTCGCAGGTAGCGCAGCAACGGAGCCAGGACGGCCGGGATCGTCGGTATCTGCCGTAATCCTTCGAGCCGATGCAGTAGGACCTGTTTAGTTGCGGTTGCGGCCGTCATATCGCTTTGCCTCCTGCGGGCGTACGTTCTCGTTTCACGTACGCGGTAGATCCGGGCAAGTGGACTAGGCGAAAATCTTCATTCACACCGTAGAGCGATTCCGAATGGCCCAGAAACAGATAGCCGTCAGGCAAAAGGTTATTGAAGAAGTGCTGAATGACGCGCCGTTTCGACGCCAGGTCGAAGTAAATCAGCACATTGCAGCATAAAATGACGTCCACGCTGTTCATCAATGTCATGCGGGAGTCGTCGGACAGATTGAGTCGGCTAAAACTCACGCCGGAGCGGACCAGCGGATTCACCTGCAACTGGTCGCCGCGCGGAAGAAAGTATTTCTTCCGGTACAAGGGCGGAAGGTTGCGCGTGCTGTGGCTGCCATAAACAGCTTCCTGGGCATGCGCCAGGGAATGCTGGTTGAGATCGGTGGCAAAGATTTCCGCGGCCCAATCTTTGAGCAGGGCGCCGGCTTCCTCCAGCAGCAACATCTGGAGGGTATAGGGTTCCTCTCCTGTGGAGCAGCCCGCACTCCAAATGCGCAGGCTACGCAAGGGCAGCTTCGATTTGGCTTGCAGGATCTTCGGGATCACCACCCGGCGCAAGGCATCCAGTTGTGCCGGATTGCGAAAGAAGCAGGTTTCCCCAATCGTGATCTCGTTCAGCAATGCGATTAGTTCCGCATGCTGGCCGGCGCGGATGGTCAGGCAATCGGTGTACTCTCGCAGGCTTCTTAGCTTGAGTTCCTTCATCCGGCGGCCACAACGATCCTGCAATAGCTGAAGCTTGTTGTCGGGATGAAAGATCCCCGCCGCCTGATAAATCACGTCGCGTATACGCACGAGATCTGGTTCGGCAGGACCGTCGAGGCTCTGAACCGGCAGCGATGGCGCAGTGGTCACTCCGAGGCCTTTCGGATCGCCGAACTTGTCGATCGCGCCTGACGAAGTTCTTCGAGAACGTTCGACACACACCCTCCTTGCAGTCCATCGGCATGGACAGGGGGGCACTTTAGCTGGAGCAAACGCGGGCAAAGGCAAGCGACCCGGGATTCACTCCGAGGCCGTCACCAGCTTCACGGTCGGAAGCAAGACGTTTCACCTATACCGCAGGTGGCAGGTCAGCCGGATCGGTGGTGCCGGGGTATTGACGGGGAAGAAGGCAAGTCGCGCCATCATCGGTCTCGGGAAGAAGCTCCTGCGGAGCCACCGGAGCAAGACAACGGGGATGAACCACAACACCGGATTGACCGGCTTGCCTGAGAGCCCAACCCATGGCGCCGTGGAGCGTGCAGAGAAAGAGATCCGCATCCGTCTGAGCTCAACCGTGGGAACCCTCATCAATGCCGCCCGGCGAAGATTGCGCTTGCACGGCAGGGGCCGCCGATACCGGCAACGCCTGCTCTACATCTAAGCCGGCGGACCATTCCGCTCTCTCGATTGCCATGGCTCCGGCCCCTCTTTGGTCTTCTTGGGCCTTCCTCCCAATCCAAATCCCGCTAAACTCCACCGAGCGCCGGTCAAGCCGCCTTTTCCACCATGTGCGAGAACAGCGCCACGGCCACCTGCGCGGCCCCGGGTTGGTAGCTCCCGCCGAGAACCGCCTGCCGCAAGGCGTTGACCTTTTCCTGGCGAATTTCGGTAAGCTGCGATGCCTGCGCCACCAAGGCCTGTACTTGCACGTGAGCGCCGGAAAGCTGCGCCTGATCTTCGCCCACCCAAGCGCCCGCAGAGGAATGGGCGTCAGCACTGGCGGAGCTCGGGCTGCTGGCTCGGCTGTTTTCGGGAAGCGCTTGTGCGCCTTGATTCGAATCGATTCTCATCCGTGTCGTACCCCCCGATTTCCCTTGCAATTTAGCTATCGGCAGGCCGTTAAAAAACTTTAATCTTCCCCCCTGCACTTTCCGTTCAGCCTTCCGCAGTGAGCCCTTATCTTGTTCTATCGGCATAAGTTACAAAAACTTTAATGGTCCGGAACCGGACTCGCGGGGGATGGCGCCACCCCCACCGTCCGCTACCTTCGTACCCCCAGATGCTGGGCAATCATGCGGGCAATTCCGAACCCCCCTCCGGCCGCCAGCGCCGACGCCAAGGCTTGGGTCCCTAGATAGTTGTTGTCGTCCTCCCCCGCGATGGCATCCTGGCCGGGGAGGGCCGCGAACGTCTTCTCCAAAGACTCCAGCACACGGCCGACCCGGCGGGCGCGCTGTAAGTAGAGTTGCCCACCGCAGTCAGATTCGTTCCCGGCGGGAACTCCGCCAGCTGCAGCTTGTCCACCACGTTGCCGTCCACCGATATCGTTCCGTCCGAGCTGATCGCGACATTCCCGTTCGGCAAAGTCACCGGCCCCTGCTCACCCAGTACCGCATTTGCCTGGTTCGTCACCAGCTGTCCCGCCGACGTAAGGTGCGGGCTGCCGTCGCGGGTATAGAGAACGTCCGGCCCGGACTGCACGGAAAAAAATCCGCTGCCTCCAATGGCCCCATCCAAGGGATTTCCGGTAGCCGCGAGGCTGTCCGAGGCCAGGTCGAGACGGCTGCCGCTAGAACGCCAAAATTGTTGACGGCAACATTCAACGGGTTGGTACACACCGCACCATCGCCCGTCAGCAGCGAACGAAACGTCGTCTGCTGTCCGCCATAGCCCGTCGTCGACAGGTTGGCCAGATTATGAGCCACCAACTCCAGAGCTTGTGTTTGTGCCGCCAGCCCGGCGGCTGCGTAGCACCCACTGTCCATGGTGCGTTCGCTCCCGTGGTCAACGAAGCAAGCTGCGTTCCATCTTCGAATGGGATCGGGGGGCCCGGTCTTTGCGTGAGTGTCTGGAAAGAAGGCTGAACGCGCGAGCGAACCCGAGAGGACCTCTAACCTTGAACTGGTTGAGAGGAAGATCTTGCCGGGTGGTGTAGAACACCCGGCAAAATCTTCCGCCCGTGCGGTGCAACCTTTGGGGGAGCGCTGCAAGAAGTATCGGCACAATCAGATCGGACTTTAGACGGCAGAAGCAGAGCTGGAGTTGGCGGCCGCCGGAGGGTAGAGCCGCAGCGCGGTTGTCGTATCCGCCGGAGCGCGCACCACTAGATTCACGGCTTCGCGCCGCCGCCCTTCCAGACGGATCCAAATATGCTCTCCACACCTCGCCATGCGGATTTCCTCGGCGCCCACCTTCGCGGCATAGTTGCCGATGATGCGAGCACATTCGCCGGTGTCTGCCATCCGGTCAAACAATGTCGCCGGCTCCTCGACGTTGCGCCAGCGCCTGTAACCCTTGCTGCAACGCGCTGGGACACACTAGGCATACCTGGGTGCGATACCCCGGCACCTGCTCGACCGCATACAGCAATGGTGTAGTCGATGCCTTCGCTGAACGCCCCCAGCAGAGTTCCCGTGGCCTCGACCAGTTCCACCGGAATCATGCCAGATACGTGGTTTCCGGAACGCGCTGGTCGAACTCCCGGTAAGTCAGGTGCTCGGCGGAAACCAGCGTGGCGGCGAAAACCACGCGCAGGTAAGTGCCGAGGGCGTTGGTCAGGCTGCGCGCGAAGCCTTCATGCAGTTGCGTGATCGACTGCAATTGCGCCCGCCCGATCTGGCCGGCACGGCGCACGTCCCAGAGCTCCACTCTCGGCTCCTTGGACTGCTCCGCCCGGCCCCCGCTGCGGGCCTTGCGTACCATGGCATCGATTTCTTCCTGGTTCAGCTCATTCTGCATACGGTCGGACTTCCTCCCGCTCTTCCGTTTCTAGTGGTCTCCATTTGCGCCGTCTTCACCGCCCGCCGGCTTGTGCCGCCCGCGCCGCCGGCTTGCCCGGGCTCATCAATTCCTCCAGCCGCGCCCGCAGGCGAACCACCGCCAGGGAATGAACCTGCGATACCCTCGATTCGCCAATGCCCAGGATCGCGCCCACTTCCTTCATCGTCAGTTCCTCAAAGTAATAAAGCGCCAGCACCTGCTGCTCTTTTTCCGGCAGCTCGGCGATCACGCGCGCCAGCAGCTCCTTCATCTCCGAGCGCATGCAGCGGAAAAATGGCGTGTCTTCGGGAGCGTTCGGCAGATAGTCGCACAGATCTTCGTCCTTGCCGTCCCAGGGAGACTCCAGGTGCAGGCTGCCCACTTCGAGGCCATCCAATTCGGTCAGCAGCTGCTGAAACTCCCGCAATTCCAGATTCAGCTCCGCCGCCACCTCCACTTCCGTGGGAGCGCGGCTGAGCTCCAGGCTGAGCTTGCGCTGAGCCTCTTCGACCCGGCGCGCCTTGCGCCGCAACTCCCGCGGCCCCCAGTCCATCTCGCGCAGGCTGTCGAGAATCGCGCCCCGGATGCGGAACTTGGCATAGGAGCCGAATTGCACGTGCTTGGAGCGGTCAAACTTGTTGAGCGCATCGATCAGTCCAATCACTCCCGCATGCACCAGGTCCTCGAGCGGCACGTGCCGGGGCAGGCGTTCGTGAATGCGGCGCGCCAGGTAGCGCACCTGGGGCAACTGTTCGAGCAGGATGCGCTCCCGCTCCTCTTTATCCTGCCAGGAGGTGTAGGCTTGGGCCGTATTCTTGCTCATGTTGCCGGTTCTCGCTTCCCCGTGCGGTTTGTCGACGTGCTTTTGTTGCTTCTTTTCTTTTGGTCTAGCGTTTGGTCCCCGTTCCCGCTTACTTCTTTCTCGCGCTTCCGCGCCGCCACGCCTCAGCGCAGCACTCCCAACGACTGCACCTCGACCAGCGGCGGCACTTCGAGGGGAGAGAGCACCACAACTTTCGGCAAGAAAGGCTCGAGCAGCCGCTGCAGGTAATAGCGCGCCGGGGATCCGCCAGGTTCAGAACAAAGGTTTTATGCCCTTCACTTGCCCCGGCGCGCCAGACCCGGCCGGCGCGGTGCCGCGTGTGCTCCAAAACCACGCCCCCAATGCCACCAACACGAGCACAAGCGCGGGAAAAACCATCCCATGCGGGAGCCGCTCTTGGTGTTTCTTTCAGCGGACACAGTCGAGGAAAAAGCAATCGTGATACCGAAGATAGGAACGAAGGTGGGGGCTGGATGGATGCAGACACCCGGCATTAATTGCCCACAAACCACCTCAAAGCGAATTCCCGCCGACGGTGTCCACTTCGCGCCGACAGATCCTAAGAAGAATCTTGCCTAGGTTAAGAGAATTCTCATGAATGGTCTCTGGGTTTGCCGGCAAGCTCGATCTCCGGCCGCGCTTCGCCGCCGGAGACCGAGCACGAAATCGGAAAAGCTCACGCGCTCATAACCATAATTCTCCTTCAGGCCAAAAATGCTCAGACCACCGCCCCCGCCGCCGAACAGCGCCGCCGGCGCAGTATTGAATGCTGTCGGCCTCTGCTGACATCCCGCAGTTCTGCTGAGCGAGGTTTGAGCTTCGCGAATGCGAAGCTCAACCGCAGTCGAAGCATCCCCACCCGTCTTGCAAAGAGGGAAAGCAGGATGTCAACAGAGCCAAGCTGTCTCCCAAGTGCCGGGGAAGGCGCGGATTCATGGTTTGCGGAAAAAAACTCAATTCTCGAAATGTTCGGGAAGAGGACGAGTTCAGAGGCTGCGGAAAGAACTCAACTCGCATCGGCTTTGAAAGGGCCCGGCTTCAGCCGCGCCGCAAAAGCCCAATAAAATCAACCGCGCTTTAGCGCCTGAGGTGACCCTGTTTCGCGGCTTACAACTTTTCTCCGCAAACCGTTCCGCCCCCGATGCAACCCGCCCACTCTTGCCGCGCACGGTCAGGCCGCCGTTCAACTGGCCAGCGCGGCGCACGAAAAGGGCCTGGCACTCGAGGGGAAGTGAGGGTGCTGAAAGGGAAAATAGAGATGCTCGGTCAAAACCGTGCTGCCGCTCTGCACCAGGATCGAAGCCCGCTCCATGACGTGCTGCAATTCGCGCACGTTGCCCCGCCAGGCATGCGCTTCGAGAACGCGCGCCGCCTCGCCGCTCAGGCTGGGACAAGGCATACTCATCGCGGCCGCCATGCAGGCCAGGAAGTGCTCCGCCAGGGGAACAATGTCGGCGCGGCGCTCGCTCAGCGGAGGCAACTCCAGCGGAAAAGCCGAGAGCCGGTAAAAAAGATCCTCGCGAAATTCGCCTCTCCCCGCGCGCCCGGCCAGATCCACATTACTCGCCGCAATCACCCGCACGTCGACGCGCGTGACCGCGGCCGCACCCAGGCGCTGTACTTCTTTCTGTCCCAGAAAGCGCAGCAGCTTGGCTTGCATGCCCAGGGGCAGTTCGCTGATCTCGTCCAGGAAAAGCGTTCCCCCATGCGCCGCCGGAATCCGCCCCACCTGTCCCTGCACCGCCCCGGTAAATGCCCCCCGGGCATGGCCAAACAGTTCCGACTCGAGCAAGGTTTCCGGAATGGCGGCGCAGTTCACGACGATGAAAGGTTTCGCCGCCCGCGGACTCAGGCTATGCAGCGCCTGCGCCACCAGTTCCTTGCCGCTTCCCGTGGGACCGGCAATCAGCACGGTGGTGTTGCGGGGCGCTACCAGTTTGGCCATGCGATAGACCTGCTGCATGGCTGCGCTCGTCCCGATCATGCCCGGCAAGGGTTCGGCTTCCTCCTCGGGGTTCTTCCATAAGCCGGCGTACGCTGCCCGTTCCGCGGCGGGCGACCCGGAAAGGCCCGCATTGGGCGCCACCGTTTTTTCGCAATCGTCCGCGGCCACCGCCGCGTCGGAGTCCAGCAGTACCACCTGAATGCCCGGAAACCTGCGCTGAATGATCGCGATCAGCTCCTCGATGTCGAGATCCGGCACCCTGCGGTCCAGAAAGAGCACCTGCCAATCTCCCTTTTCGAGCTTGGCTAGCGCATCCGCTCCCCCCATCACCTGTTGCACGGACCGGCAGCGGCCGTTCAGGCTGTGCAGCACCTGCTCCCGCAGTACGCTGCTCGGACTCGCAATCAACGCTCCGCCTGCGCTCCAGGCAATCATCGGAAAACTTGTCGTAACGCTCATTCGGGTCTCCTGTCTTTTTCCCCGCGCTGTGGTCTTGCCATGAAAAGCAATTCGATCAGGATTTCGCCGGCGACCGGAAATTCCCGCCGGCGGCCGCGGCCAGGCCGATGCGTACCGTCTCCCCATCTTCGATCCGCTCCCGCTCCCATGCGGCGCCGCTGCGCTCGAAGCCGGCCTGGGCCACGAGCAGCCCCAGTTCCGGCCGGGAGAATCCGCACCGCGGCCCGGCGGCTTGCCACCGAACGCTGATCCACACAAGGTTGGGCTCGGAACCCGCATCGATGCGCAATGCCGTGCCCCGCTCCGCCAGGCTCAGCGCCGCATCCAGCAGCCGAAACAAGAGTACCGCCAGCCGCGCCCGCCCCACCCTCACGCTCAGGGAAGAAGAAAGAAGAGAGGAGGAAGAACTGCCCGACGCACTATCCAGCGAGAGACGGACGTCTTTCGTCTGCGCCACCGGCTCCAGATCGCGCACCGTTTCCCGCAGCAGACTTATCAGTTCCGTCGTCTCTTCCGTCTCTTTTTCAGGCTCAAAATCCGTCACTTCCCGCATGGCCTCCACCAGCGCGCGCATGCGCTCGGTCAACTGCAGCCCTTCGCGCAGCCCCTGCACATACTGCTCCACGGTGCGCGGGCTGGCCAGCGCCACCTCCATCGAGCACTGCAATCCGGTGAGCGGCTGGTTCAGCGCGTGCAGCAATTGCGCCAACGGGCTGCGCGCTTCCGTCCTCTCCCCACCCGCCATCGCTACGGGACGCGCTGCGGCGGGAATCATGCCGTCACTCCCGCACCGCTGCTCAGTTCGTAGCCGACGCCGCGCACCGTGTGAATCAGCTTCCGCGGATGGCCATCGTCCACCTTGCGCCGCAGATAGTTGATATAAACGTCCACCACGTTGGTTGTAGTGTCGAAGGTCAGGTTCCAGACGTGTTCGATGATCATGGCGCGCGAGACCTGCCGCCCGGCGTTGCGCATCAGATATTCCAGCAGGGAGAATTCCTTGGCGGTGAGGTCGATCCGCCGGCCGGCGCGTTCGGCGCGGTGTTCCACGCGGTCGAGCTTCAAGTCTTCCACCACCAGCACGGACTCCGACGGCAAGTGGCTGCGGCGCAGCAGCGCGCGAATTCGCGCCGACAGTTCGCTGAAGGAGAACGGCTTGGGCAGAAAATCGTCCGCTCCGGTATCGAGGCACTGCACGCGATCCTCAACCCGGCCCCGCTGCGTGAGCACCAGCACCGGCAGGCTCGGCCGCTTCAGCCGCAGATGGCGCAATACGCTCACGCCATCGAGCTTCGGGAGATTCAGATCGAGAATCACCAGATCGTAATCGAACTCGCTGCCCATCACCCGCGCCTGCTCGCCATCCTCCACCACATCCACCGCATAATGCTCGCCTTGCAACCCCTGGCGCACAAAACTTGCCAGGGCCGTATCATCCTCTGCAATCAAAATGCGCATAAGTGGGCCTTAATTACAGAGCGATTCTAGTTAGAGAAAGCTCAGTTGAGACGGAAACCGGTTCGCACGAAAGTGTGTGTCTGCAGAAACGGGACGGGAGTTCAAAACGGGATTTTTCTTGAGCAGATTCCGGCGCGGCGAGTGAGCACGCGCGGGAACGGCCACCGCAACAACGGCTCTTAGTCAGTTTTCTAGTGTTCCAAGGTCTCGCAAGAGACTGCGAGACTTAGGGATTTTCGGCAATAACCTGAGGTATTATGGTTGCCCAGCGCGAAGGCCAAGTGATCTCTCCGTGAGCTTACGCGCTACTCATCCAGCGCGCAGGAGGAACAACGATGACTCAGAAACTTAATCAGCCAGGTGCTCCGGCCTCGCCCGCCAAACCGCGGGAACCGCAAATGCTGGGTCATGCTGTAGGCAAACGCGTGCTCACCTACGCAACCGTGGCCGGAGCCGGCTTCACCGTCTGCTCTGTCCATGCGGAAGCGAAAGTTGTCTACACTCCGGTCCATTCCTTCGTTGACTTGAACTACCCACTCGATCTCAACCACGATGGCATCACCGACTTTCTCCTGTCGAGTTTCGATTTCAGTGAAGAGGGGGCGGTGAATATCCACCCTCGAGTCAAGGGCAATAAAATCGCGGCTACCAACGCGAGTTGCTTCGGGAGCGCAGCTGCCGCGTTGCCCGCCGGCGCGGTGATCGGACCGACTGTGTCTTTCCGCCCGCAGGCAAACTGCCTAGCCGCCAGCGCTAGCTACGCTCCCCTAGGCCCATGGTTGCAGGTGAAAAACGCCTACCTGGGTTTAGCCTTTGTCATCGATGGAAAGATCCACTTCGGCTGGGCGCGGCTGCACGTGAGCCATCATTTCTATTATTGCGGGTGCATCGCCGCGCTTGACGGTTATGCCTACGAAACCATCCCCGGCAAAGCCATTCGTGCCGGAGACGAAGGCGAGGAGGAGACAGAATCTTTCGTGCAACCGGCGACACTCGGTATGCTGGCCCTGGGAGCGCCCGGCCTGACCCTGTGGCGGCGGGAGCAGGATCACGAATAGGCAATCGCCCCGCATGCCCTGCATCTCTGTCCACGATCGCGCTGCATCCCAAAAAATGTTTCGCGCTCGGCGACGGCAGGTGTAATCTTCGCACGGAGCAAACGTCCAATGTGCTTTTCAGCCGCAGCGAATTTTGTCGGCAGCGGAGCCCTCGGCGCCATCGGCGTCGCTACATTAACCCGAGTCAAGCACCGCCGCGAACTCCTCTTCGCCGCGCTGCCCGCACTCTTCGCCATTCATCAGTTCATCGAAGGCTTCGTCTGGCTCGGTCTCGACGGCATTCTCTCGCCCACCATCACCCACAACATGGGCGCGGCCTTCATGCTCTATGCCCAGGGATTGCTCCCGTTCCTGCTGCCGCTCAGCGTTCTTCTGTTCGAGCCCACCGCGAAGAGCCGCAAGCGAATGCTCCCGTTCCTCGGCCTCGGCGCAAGCACTACACTTTATATTCTGTGGGCGCTTACGGCGTACCCGCTGCAGGTCTACGTCAAGGGAAACAGCATCGTCTACATCAATCAAGCAACCAACAACATGGCGGTTGCGGTGCTGTATGTCATCGCGACCTGCGGATCGTTATTTTTCTCGAAGATCAGGGTGATGGTGCTGTTCGGCGGGGCCAACCTGATCATTCTTCTGGTGGTAATGGAGGTCAAGCGCTACGCCTTCACCTCGCTCTGGTGTGCCTACGCGGCCATCGCCAGCGTGATCATCCTCGCCTACTTCTGGAAGAGCCACGCCGCCCGGCCGTTCCTCTACGCCTGACGATTTGCAGCGCCATAGAATTTCAGGTCGCGTAGAATCAAGTTCCGTCGAATTAAGGAGAACCTCATGAGAACCAGACTCACTGTGATCCTGCTGTGCATCTTTTCCGTGCCGGGAGTTGTAGCGCAGGCCGATCTCGCCCAGACCGCGAAAAGCGACTTTTTCCAAACTTCCGACGGCATCCGCATTCACTACCTCGATGCCGGCAGCGGCCGGCCCATCGTTTTCATTCCCGGCTGGACGATGCCTGCCTGGATCTGGCAGAAGCAAATCGATGAGTTCTCGAAGAACTACCACGTCATCGCCGTAGACCCGCGTTCGCAGGGCGAGAGCGACAAGCCCCCTTACGGCCACCTGCCCGAAACCCGCTCCCGCGACTATAAGGAACTCGTCGATCATCTCGGCCTGAAAAAGCCGGTGCTTGTCGGCTGGTCGATGGCGTGCGGCGAGATCATCAAGTATGCCGAGCAATTCGGCACCGACAACGTCGGCGGCCTCGTCCTGGTGGATGGCTACGTAACCGACAAGCCCAGCGATCTGTTCGCCCCCATTTCCGGATGGATGAACCTGCTCCAGCAGGATCGCCAGAAGCAAGCCGACGGTTTTGTCCGCAGCATGTTCAAAAAGCCGCAGCCGGAGGACTACCTGAAGCGCATCATCGACGCATCCGTCCAGACCCCGGCCGATACCGCGGTCCTGCTCATCTACAACATGATTGCCGTAAAGGATTTTTCCGCCGGCCTGGATAAAATGAAAGCGAACCGGGCAACGCTCTTCATCTATCAGCCCGAATCGCAACCGAGCGCCGACTACCTGAAATTAAAGCTCGGCGACAGCGTCCGCCTGGAGCGCTTCGACGGCGACGGCCACGCCCTGTTCGTGGATGACCCGGAGAAATTCAACCACGTGTTAGCAGAGTTCGTGCACAGCCTGCCCAAATAGATTTGCGTCGAGCAGGCAGCGAGCACCCCAACCACTCTGTCATCCTGAAGCCCGCGGTTTGTGCGGGCCTCAGGACCTATGTATTTCGCCGGCAGCGCCGCAGCTGACGGACGCGCCGACTCTGCTGGCAGGTTGCACGGGTCCCTTCGGCAAGCTCAGGGCAGGCTCTTCGTTGGGATTCGGCTCCGCCGAGGACTCCGCTGCCTCAGGATGACAAGTTAGAAAATGACAGGTAAGGAAAACAATGTTCCTCGGTCACAGACGCCCATCCCCGGACTTGTCATCCTGCATCAAGCTCTATGCCATCGCACCCGCAGAAGATCTACTTCGTCTACATCATGACGAACCGCTCGAAGACTCTTTACGCCGGCGTTACCAACAGCCTCGTACGCAGAGAGCGCGAGCACAAGCTCGGCATCGGATCCAGTTTCGCCGCGAAGTATAAGCTCGATCGCCTGGCATATTTCGAGCGCTTCGAAGACATACGCAATGCCATCGAGCGCGAAAAGCAAATCAAAGGCTGGCTGCGAATCAGGAAGATCGCCCTGATCGTGTCTATGAATCCCGAGTGGAAAGACCTAAGCGCCGAGTGGTACGAGAGCCATCCCTACCAGCCGCCAAAGGCCTCGTGACTGCACTTCTCTTATCCACCTTGTCATCCTGAGGCCCGCGGTTTGTGCGGGCCGAAGGACCTCTGTACTCGCCGGCAGCGTCGGTGACGCCTGNNTAGCGATAGCGATCGCGCTTTCGCGGCCGGACGGGACATAGCATCAGTTCTTTGCTCCTCGTTTTCAGCACGACGGACGAAGGGAGAATGTACCACGCATTTTCTGGGATTACATAGGCCGCGAAGAAGTCGACCTTCTTTGTGGTATAGCGCTTGCCTTTGCGGTTGGGTTTGAAGGCGCAAAGGTAACCGTTGCCAAGCCGGTAGCTCGTCGACTTTACTTGCATTCTGAAAAAATGACGGCCGTGCTCCACCCCCATGTCGTAGGAGGACGAATCTCCCCAGGGCTTTAAGACCTTAAAGCCTTTGCGCAGCGCCTGCGCTACGAACTGGGCTTCCACCCATTCGCCCCGCTCTTTAAAATTGCTGAACCCGTCGCACTTCGGCATTGCTGCACGCCTCATTTCGCCCAAAAAGAAAAAGGCGCAGCCATGGGCTGCGCCTCGTTTTTCTAAGTTTTCACTCTATACTTTCAGTATATCAATTTGAAAAGGGCAATTGGGACAGGTTTGCCGGAATTATATCTCCATTGCCATGCGCGAGTTAGGATCGATCATGTAGTTTTTGCCCATTGACAGCACTTTGAGGTCAAGGCTCCGTCGAACCCTCTCCGTCAATTCCGTTTAGCCCGGCGACCAGAGATAATCGTAAGGAGAATCTGCGCCGCGGAGAGCCTCGCAATGATCGCCGCGGTAGATCGCCAGAGCCCGACTCCGATGAAGTCCCTGCTCACGCCCGGCATTTGTCTCGTGGCCGTTGTGGCCCTGCTGCACACCGGGCTGCTCACGCCCAGCGCCGCGCTCATCAGCTATGCCTTCTACGGCGCATCGATCGTGGGACTGCTGCTGGCCTGGCGATTTCATTCCAGCCGCATCTTCTCGGCGCTGCTGGTTCTGTTCCTCGCCCAGCAGGCAATCTCCTATTTCTCTTCTGGGCATGTCGCAGCCAGCGGACCCGGAAACACGGCTCTGGCCGCAGTCGGTTTGCTCTTGCCGCTTAACTTTGTTCTCTTGTCGATCGAGGAGGAAAAAGGATTCACGTTCTCGAACATCGCGCCGGCGGCATTATTGCTGTTTGTGGAGTCGGTAATCGTAGCGGTGCTGTGCCGGCCCGGAACTCTGGCTGCTCCGCGCGCTGTGCATCATGCTCTCGCGCCCGCACCGCTGCCTTTCGCCACGCTGTTGGCATTCGCTGCGGCAGCCGTGGTGTTGCTCATCCGCTTTCTGCTGTTTCACAAGCCCGTGGAGAACGGCCTGCTCTGGGCGCTCGCAGCTTGCTTCTTATCGCTGCGCTTTGGAGGAGTAGGACGAATGCCCGCAGCTTACTTTGCCACCGCAGCGTTCATACTCGCGGCTTCGATCGTCGAGACTTCTTATCTTCTCGCCTATCACGATGAGCTCACCACGCTGCCTTCGCGCCGTGCCTTTCACGATGCCTTGCGCCGCCTCGCGCCGCCGTACTCGATTGCGATGGTCGACATCGATCACTTCAAGCGCTGCAACGACACGTACGGTCACGACACAGGAGATCAGGTGTTGCGGCTGGTCGCGTCACGGCTGGAGCGGGTTTCCGGCGGAGGACAGGCTTACCGCTGCGGCGGAGAAGAGTTCGCCATCGTATTTCCGGGCAAGACGGCTGTTGACGTCTTCGATCATCTGGAGAAGCTGCGCGCGACCATCGAAGCCAGCACGCTGAAACTCCGCGGCAAAGAACGCCGGCAGGAAGCGCGCGGTCCGGATCGCCGCACCTCACGCCCTCGCACACGCACGCAAACCGGCCACGCGATTCGCCAGCTCTCGCGGCCGGTTTCGTCCACGGAGATATCGGTCACCGTCAGCATGGGGGTTGCTACTTCGTCGGAAGGTTGGTCTACGGAAGAGGTGGTGAAGGCGGCTGACAAAGCTCTTTACCGCGCCAAAGCCGCCGGACGCAACCGGATCGAAACCGCCGCTTCAGCCCGACGCCGTGCACGCACGAAAACCGCCAGCATAGCCTGAAGCGGAAGAGAATCAGAGGTTTGACAAACGTCCGGCCCGGAACGTCACTTCAGGGCGGGAAGCATGACGCCCCGGGCGCGTACGTTTTCGCAAGCACCACAGGCCGTGCGGTCAGCCCGCGGTAGAAGGTGGGATCGAGCTTTTCCGACCGCTGCCGACGCAGGCCGGACACTTCACCCGGATAAAGGCAATGCCCTCGGACTTGCCGCTGATGTCCACCGGCTGGGCAATGTATCCGGTACCGCCGCAGCGCGGGCAGTCCTTCGGATCCACTCATCCCCCTCAGTTGGCCCTGAGTGTTTCACCAATTCGTGTGCGCCACGGCAAAAAGTTAATTGTGTTACGAAATACGAACAAAGCTGGAGGTTGCGGGAAAGTGAGGGTTCAGGGCCGCCGGTCATCCCAGCGCGAGCCGACAAATCGAACCCGTTAGGAGCCGCCGATCAGTTCTGCGCCGAGGGTGGCTAACATGACATCTTCGTTTGAGGACAGGCCGCTGACCGCAACCGCCCCGACTACCTCGCCATTCTTCCAGACCGGAAGGCCGCCACCCCAGCCCACGTATTTGGGATCGCCGTAGAAGGAGATGTCGTGGCCCTTTTCTGGGTGTCTGATTTTTTCGCCGATTTCCCTGGTGGGCTTGCGCTCGCGCGCGGCGGTCCAGGCTTTGTTCATGGCGATGAGGATGGAAGAGACAGGAGCGCCATCCATGCGGGCAAAACAGATGAGGTCGCCGTGGGAGTCGGCAACGGCGACGGAGGCGGCTTTCTGCATTTGCGAGGCTTTTTCTACGATGAGGTCGATGGCGCGTTTGGCTTCGAAGTAGTCAAGGGTTTGGAGGGTGCGCATACACAAAGGATACAACGGCTGGGCTGGGGAGATTCAGGAACTGCGACGGGCTGAGATACCGCGATCAGAACATCAGGGAAAGTCGCTGATTGAACGAAAAAATCCGGGCCAGGATTGCTTCCTGGCCCGGATTAGTTTGTTAGAACCGGATTAGAACCGGACTACCATCGCGAACTGAATCAGACGCGGGTTGCCATAGGTATTAGTAACCTGCCCGAAACCGTTACCAGCAGGGGTGGTGGGAGTCGCGGGGGTTCCGTTGAAACCCTCACCCGGAATTCCGAACTGAGGATGGTTGAAGAGGTTGAAGAACTCTGTCCGGAATTCGACGCCCACTTTCTCCGCAATCGTAGTTCTCTTGAAGATGGCGAAGTCAAAGTTCTTGGCCCCGTCACCGCGAAGGGTTGCGTCCACGCGCGACTCGCTGCCGAATCCCCAGTCTGGAGGGGTAGCGAAACAATCGGTGTTAAACCAGTTGGCAACGGTGCCGCCGCCCGCTTTCTTGTCACATCCGGGAACGACATCGGGACGTACGTTTGCCACGCCCAGGTTGGCCGCCTCTAGAGGGGTGGAACCGGAATAGCTGATCTTCAGCGGGAAGCCCCGTTGGAAGGTGGTTATGCCGTCAATACCCCAACCGGAAACTACCTTGTCGGCAACGCCGGTCATGCCGGAGAGATAGGCTTTACCGTGGCCGAAAGGCAGATCAAGCACGTAGCTGATAACCAGCCGTTGCGAAACATCTTGGGAAGAAAGTGATTTTTCTCCCGCCAGATTGTTCCAGTCCTGAACCCCTCCAACGCCTCCGGTTCCCGACGCTCCACCTTCGAGCCAACTGGTGAGTGTATCTGTATTGCTCAGCAGTTTGGCATTAGTATAAGCCGCCAGCAGGGTGCCACCACCCTGGAAGCGACGCGTTACCGTCGCCTGCAGTGAATTGTAGGTGCTGCTGCAACAGCCGTATCCGGCGAGGGATATGTTGTTGTATTCCGGATAGGGCCGGTCAAGCTGGCCCGCAGGGATGGTCGCTCCGGCCAGCCCAGCGTATAGACTTCCAACCAAAGGGTTAGCGACCGGCGTGGTGAGGGCCGTGGTTTGCGAGAGGAAAGAATCGGGTATCTGGTTGATGTCCGTATTGTACTGCTCCAGATGGACGCCGTGGGAGCCGGCAAACGCCACATCGGCAAAGAATCCGGCGGGCAACTGGCGCTGAATGTCGAAGTTGTACTGCTCGACATAACCGTACTTGGGATCAGCCCACGGCGCAAGAGTCGGTGAACCGTTGGCGTCCGCGGTAATAGAGGCACTCACAGTCCGCCCCGGGGGTAGCCCGATGCCTGCCGCACCGAACGGTCCGGAATTGTCTCCGCAAGTGGGTGCGGTACCGTTGAAGGTACAACCTACGCCACCCGCCGTCGTGCCATTTAACGTGCTGAACGGGGTGAGGTATCCGTTCGTAGTTGCGGTAAATGGTGTGGTTGCGAGGTTGATCACATCATTGTCCGGATTCAGACCGAACGATACATAGTTCGGGATGAAAAACACGCCGTAGCCACCGCGGATCACGGTCTTGGAGTCGACGCTGTAGGCGAAGCCGAGCCGTGGCGAGAACGCCTTCTTGTCCAATGGCAGGTTGTTGTCGCTCGAGTTCGGGCCAGTTCCGACGAGCTGGGCATCACCTGGGCAGGTTGTTCCCGCGCCCGCGCAACCCGTAACTGTGGCGTTGGTGGCGCTTGGATCCCAGTAGCTCAGCCGGTTGTAACGTTCCGACCACGTTCCAGGCAATTCGTAGCGCAGCCCGATGTTTAAGGTAAGTTTGCTTCTTACGTGCCAGGTGTCGTCGACGTACAACGCCCGATAGGTTTGCTTGCCAGCGGTAAGAGCGGGCACCTGTGCCGCACCCTCGGTCTGGTTCACGAAGGTCCCCTGGTTCTCGGAAAGGCCCAGCAGGAAATCCGCGAAGGCGGCCTGGGTAGAGGTCACAAGATTGGCTCCGCCGGTGCTAGACGTCCAGACACCGCCAAAACCGAAAGCGCCACTGGCGATGTTGGTCTGGTAGTAGTTATCCAGGCCCAACTCGTACTGACCGCCAGCTTGAATCGTATGTTTGCCGCGGATCATAGTAAGTTGCGGCGAAATATTGTACTGGGTGTTGTGATCGCCAATGGCACTATTGCCCTGCGATCTGCCTACATCATTGGGGTACGGGAAGGCTGGCGTTGGAGGTGTGCGGATAGCTGGGGCAGGACTGTTGTAGGCCTCCGACCAACCGAGGGTAGTGAGGTCGAAACCTGACAGGATGGGAGATCGCAAATAGATAAATCGACTGCCTGCGAGGTTAATGTTAAGGATGGTCGTCGGCGTGAAGGTGTGGTTGATACCGATGGACAGCGCTTTGGTGTGATAATTCTCAGCGCAGCGATCGTTGCATAGGCCCGTGCCAAATGGATTGGTGGGCAAATCGAGCAAGCCGAAATAGGAGAAGCGTGCAAACAGGCTTGTAGAGCTGTTAATGACCTGGTCTCCGCGGGCCACAAATTGGTTAGTGTTGCCGCCGGAGCTGCTGGCGCTGGTGAAATTATTGGCGCCGGTGAACTGGGTCTGGGGCAGGTTGGGTGGAATATAATAAGTATCCCACATTTTTGTGGTTGCCTGACTCCAATATGCCGATGGGATCTGGTTGTTGGGGAAGGGATTGCGGTTGCCGGCTGCGTCCAACGTGTACGGGTTGTAAATCTGATCGGGGGAAGTGGGTTCGCCGTTGACCGTGGTGACGTTGTCGCCGCAAATGGCGCTACCGTTGACAACGGGCCCGGTGAAACCCGACGCGCACAGCGAGGAGAAGTCACCTTGCCGCATTCCGCCGGTGACGCCGGCAGGAGTGAATGCGCTGGACGCCGTAACGGGAACCGTGGTGGTCAGCACCGCGCCGGTTCGCAACCGGAACTGCTCCCAACTCACGAAGAAAAAGGTCTTATCTTTGATCACCGGGCCACCGAACGTGAAGCCGTACTGGTTCTGCACGTAGGGCGGCGGAGTATTTGGCTGGTCATTCGCTATTTCCAGCCCCTTGTTGAAATACTCGTTCGAGTTCAGCGCCTTGTTGCGCAGGTACTCATAGCCGGAGCCATGGAATTGGTTGCTGCCCGACTTGGTGCTTATATTCATCACGCCGCCGGAAAACTTGCCCCACTCGGCGCCCAAGTTGTTGTACTGCACCTTGAACTCGCCGACCGAGTCCTGGGTCGGAATGATGATCGGCAGGTTGATATAGCCGATGTTGAGGGGTTGACCATCCAGGTACTCCGCGCTCTGATTCCCGAACGATCCGCCAATCTGGTAGTTGCCCCAACTGAATGGGTTCTGGCTCACGGGCGTACCGCCGGACCCGCCCTGGGCAATCGCCGCCGGGGAAACCGTGATCAAGTTGAAGATGTTGCGACCGTTCAGAGGCAGTTCTTCGGCCTTGCGCTGTTCAACTACCTGGCCGAGCGAAGAAGTCTCGGACTGGATCAACGGGGTTTCGCCGGTCACTTCGACGACCTGGCTGACTTCGCCGACCTGGAGCGCGGCATCAATGTGCGTGTCCTGCTGCACTTCGACCGAGATCCCGGCGCGGACGAAGTGCTTGAAGCCCTGTTTTTCCACGTCGATCCGGTACTGGCCGGCGAACAGATTTACAAAGGTAAAGAGGCCGTCGCTGCCGCTGGACTGGGTGCGCTTCTCGGCTGTGCCCAGGTTGGTCAGGGTCACTTTGGCATCGGTAACGATGGCGCCGGAAGTGTCGGCGACTGATCCACTTATGGAACCGTAGGTGCTTTGACCATAGAGAGGAAGGGATGCGGAAACCAGGGTGGCGATCGAAAGCAGCAGTGTCCAGAGTATGCGACGTGGCATAGGTGACTCTTTCCGGTGCAGAAATTCTTTAAATTTTAGAGCGGGAGGATTTTTTAATATAAGAACCACCGTTGTCAAGAAGAAAATAGTACTTTTAGCTTATGGGTTAACGTTAACCCTGAATGGTGGTATGCTTGGCGGTCATGTCCGTAACCATGATGGACATTGCGAAGGACCTGAAGGTCTCAGTGGTAACGGTTTCGAAGGTTCTGCGAAACCAAGGGCGTATCAGCGATGCCACCCGGAAGCGGGTGCTGCGCCGCGCCAAGCAACTAAACTATCAGATGAACTGGGTGGCGCGCAGCCTGGTGACACGGCGCACCTACACCATCGGGTTACTGCTGCCGGAATTCACACATTCTTTTTTCGCTGAGGTTGCCCGGGCCGTGGCAGAGACGGTTCGTCCGCACGGCTATCATGTGGTCATTTCATGTTTCGAAGAGGATCCCGAACTAGAGACCAGCGAGGCCGACTCCATGCTGGCGCGGCAGGTGGATGGGCTGATTATCGCGTCTGCGCAGCCGTCGCGGTCTGTGGATTTGTTTCAACGGATTCAAGAGCGGAAGGTACCTTATATTCTGATTGACCGGCCGATGGCCGGCCTCCGCGCTTGCTTCGTTGGAGTCGACAACTACGCCATCGGGAAACTGGCAACGGAACATCTTATCGAACGAGGCTGCCGCTGTGTCGCGCACTTGCGCGGTCCCGAAGTGGGAATCGCCACGGGGCGCCTGGAAGGCTACCGCCGGGCTTTGGCCGAGCGCGGCTTTCACGGTTATCCACGTTACGTCGTAGACGGAGGGCACGCAGACGGCACCGGGTACGAGGGTATGCGGCACTTGCTCGGAGTGCGCCCGCTTCCGGACGGAGTGTTTTGTTATAACGATCCGGTTGCAATCGGAGCGATCAAGGCAATCCTGGAGACTGGCTTGAAGCTGCCCGACGATATTTCAGTGGTTGGCGCGGGCAATATTCACTACTCCGATGTGCTGGCGGTTCCGCTGACCACGATCGATCAGGGAACGTGCCGGATGGGAGTACTCGCCGCCGAATTGCTGATGGAGCGAATCGCGCCGAAGCGTTCGATACGGCCGGTGAAGATTCTAATTCCGCCGACGCTGGTGGAGCGCGAATCGACTCGGCGGCAATCGTAGAACAAGCGCGGAAGCATTCAGGCGGAGAGCGAGTGTGCAGGGACGCCGCTGCCGCGATATGCCAGGCGACTGAAGGGGCTTAAGTTGCTGAACGTTCCGCTGCGCGTAACATTTGTTTTGACGTTGGTGCTGTTGGCCGCGGCCTCCACGGGACCGATTTTCGAGGTCAGGCTGCCGCGGGGTGTGGATTTCACGCTGGAGAACTCGCCGACCCCGAAAAAATATTTGATTGAGACGATGCCTGGCGGAGTGGCGCTGCTGGACTACAACAACGACGGTTTGTTGGACATTTTTTTCGTGAACGGCGGCCACGTCACGAGCCCGATGAAAGGCACTGACAACTTCGAGCGGCACGACCCGCGCTATTGGAATCGCCTGTACCGGCAAAATAAAGACGGGAGTTTTACGGACGTGACGCAGCAAGCCGGCCTGGCAAACGTGGCAGACGGAGACTACGGCATGGGCGTAGCCGTGGGTGACTACGACAACGACGGCTATCCCGACATCTTTGTGACCAATTACGGGAAAAATATTCTCTACCACAACAACGGAGACGGCACTTTTACGGATGTGACCGAGAAAGCGGGAGTAGCAGGGGGCGGGTGGTCGGTTTCAGCTGGATTTTTCGACTACGACAACGATGGGAAGCTCGATCTTTTTGTGACTCGCTACATGGATTGGGACACGCAGCACAGCAAAGATTGCGGCGGCAATTTTCATACTTATTGTCCGCCCGGGGAATTTCCGCGCACTACAAATATTCTTTATCACAACCGGGGAGACGGCACGTTTGAGGATGTGAGTCAACGCTCGGGAATTGCCGCCAAAAAGGGTCACGGCCTGGGTGTGGCGTTTGCGGATTATGATGGCGACGGATTCACGGACATCTTTGTGGCGAACGATGGCATGCAGCAGTATCTTTTCCATAACAACGGCAACGGCACATTTACCGAGGTCGGAATGGAAGCGGGTGCGGCGCTGAATCAGGATGGCGGGCCGCTTTCCGGCATGGGCGTGGTGTTTCAGGATTACGACAACGATGGCCGGCCTGACATCATCGTGACCACTTTGCCGCGCCAGACCTACCCGGTGTTTCACAACGACGGGAACGGCTCTTTCAGTGACCGAGGTTTGCAAACCGGAGTGACCATGCTTTCAGGAATCACTTCCGGCTGGGGCGTTGGCCTGGAAGATTTCGACAATGATGGGCAGAAAGATTTGTTCATCACCCAGGGACACGTTCTCGATAACGTGGAGGTCATCGACCCTTCGTTGCACTACCTGGAACCGACACTTGTGGCCCTGAATCACAACGGGCGGTTCGAGCGGGTTGATTCGGGAAGCGACGCGCTGGTCTCCGGGCGCGGAGCCGCATTCGGCGACCTTAATAATGACGGATGGATCGACGTGGTAACGACGGTACCGGGGGCACACCCTCAGTTCTTTTTTAACCGGGGTGGAAGCGCGCACTGGCTGACGATTACACTGCGGGGCACGCGGAGCAACCGTGATGGCCTGGGCGCGCGAGTAGAAGTGAACGGGCAAACGCGTTTCGCGACTACCGCCGGGAGCTATGAATCCGCGAATGATAAGCGCCTGCATTTCGGACTGGGCACGGCCGAGAAAGCAAAAGTGGAAGTCGATTGGCCATCTGGGATTCACCAGACTTTGAATGATGTTCATGCCGACCAGTTCCTGGAAGTGCGCGAACCGGAGAAACCGTGATCCGAGGAATCTTATTATTGTGGCTGGCGTGGCAGGTTGCATCGCCGCAAGCTGCCGAGCACATGCAGGCGGGAATTGCCGCAGACAAGCAGCGGAATTTTGCGGTGGCTATCGCGGAGTTTAAGAAGGTAACGGAACTCGACCCCGCATTCGCGGATGGCTTTATCAGTCTCGGGCAAGCCTACATGGAGAATGGCGATTACGGCTCGGCCATCGCGCCGCTCAAACATGCGTTGAAGCTGAATGCGGACTCGCTGCCAGCTCACCAGTTGCTAGGGTATGCCCTGCTTGCTCAAGGTTACGCGGGAGAAGCAATTCCACACCTGCAGCTTTCGCCGGATAAAACCGCGCTGGGGATTGCGGAAATCCAGACCGGGCAATTGCCGGAAGCAGTCGCCAATCTGCAGGCGGCGCAGACGGCGCACCCCAACGATCCAGATATTCTTTACTACCTCGGCCGCGCCAGCGGTTTGCTATCGAAGCAATCGATTGACACTTTGCTGGCGGCTTATCCGGATTCCGCTCGGGCGCACCAGGCAATGGCGGAAAACTACTTTGTGCTGCGGCGGATGCCGGAGGCGGAAAAAGAGTATAGCGAAGCGTTGCGGCTGCGGCCGGGTCTGCCTGAGGCTCACCTTGCGCTGGGCGAAGTATATGCGGGCGCTTTCCAGTGGGACAAAGCAGAAGAAGAATTCCGGACGCAAGCCAAGCTGCAGCCGGGAAACGCTGAAGCCGCTTACCGCCTGGGACAGGCGTTGTTGGAGCAAGGCAAAGCGCACGAGGCGCGGGTGGAGCTGTTGCGCGCCGACGGACTGACGCCGGGCATGCCGGAGACGCTCTACTCGCTCGGAAAAGCGGCTTCGCTGGAAGGCGACGCCGCCGCTGCCGAGAAGGCGTGGACCAAGCTTCTTTCTATCGAGAAGCAGAGTTCGCTGGCGGCGCAGGCGCATTTCGGATTGGCGGGGCTTTATCGTAAGCAGGGGAAGACGGCGGAGGCGCAGCGGGAAATGCAGGAGTTTCAGAGTTTGCAGAGCGCGGGGCAGACGGGTGGGAAGCAGGAATCACAGCATTAGCGGGGCGTTGCGCAGTTTAAACAAGCAGCGGGAAAAAGTGCAGGGAAGATCACCTCAGGCTCTGAAGCGCGAATACATTTTTGTCGCTTATCGCAGCGCTGAAGCGCTGCGCCACCCAAAATCAAGTTGGAGCAGTTGATCAACAATCAAGTCAGAGCGGTTGATGTTGATAAGGAGCACTTGAAAATGGAAGTGATTCAGCGTGGAGTCCTTCGTGGCCTCGTGGTTACAATGTCTGTCTTCTCCGTGTGTCTGTTTTTTTGCTTACTGGTGGTGTCGCCGGTGAACGCGGCGGAGCCGGCTTCGCGGAATCTGGATGCGGGCTGGCAGTTTCGAGCGGTAGCTAACACAGACAGATCCGATGTGAAGGAATGGCATCCGGCGCAGGTGCCGGGGGTGGTTCAGACCGACCTGTTAAACAGCAAGCTAATTCCTGACCCGTTCGATCGCGATAATGAGTTTCATCTGCAGTGGGTCGGGCTGGCCGACTGGGAGTATCAGACCACATTTCAACTCGATGCGGCTGCGCTGGTGCACGACCACGTTGATCTGGTCTTCGAGGGATTGGATACATTTGCCGACGTCTACCTAAATGATCAATCGATTCTCCACGCCGACAACATGTTCCGCCGTTGGAGAATTCCTGCCAAGGCGGTGCTCAAGCCGGGCGCAAACACGCTGCGAATTGTTTTCCATTCGGCAGTCGAGAAGATGATCCCCTACTCCAAGTCGCTGCCTTACATTCTGCCTTCCATCTCGACCCACAATTATGGAAACGAAGAAAATATTGCGACCGCTCCCTACACGCGCAAGGCTCCGTACAACTACGGCTGGGATTGGGGACCGCGCTTCATGACCGAAGGGATATGGAAGGCGGTGCGTCTGGAAACCTGGGACGCGCTGCGAATTGAGAACTTCCATATTCATCAGGAGAGCATCACCGCCGATCTGGCCAACGTCACCGCCGAAGTTGAAATCGAAGCGACCCGGGCCACGACGGCGAGTCTCGCCCTAGCTCACGATGAGATGTCTGGACCGCAGACCGCGGATGGAAACCAGACACTGCAATTGAATGCCGGCATCAACCATGTTTCGTTTCCGCTGCGGATTGCTTCGCCGAAGCTCTGGTATCCGGTTGGATATGGCGCTCAGAACCGTTACAAGTTTTCGGCTACGATCCGCATTGGCCGCGACCTTGCGGCTCATACTGAAACGAAGACCGGATTGCGCTCTCTCGAGTTGCGCCGCGTTGCCGATCAGTGGGGGAAGAGTTTTGAGTTTGTGGTGAATGGCATTTCTGTTTTCGCCAAGGGCGCGGATGTTATTCCGTTCGACAGCTTTCCCAATCGCGTGACTCCCGAGATTCATCGCAACATCCTTCAGGCTGCCCGCGACGCGCATATGAATATGGTGCGTGAATGGGGCGGCGGGTATTACGAGTCCGACGATTTCTACGATATCTGCGACGAACTCGGCATTATGGTCTGGCAGGAATTCATGTTCGGTGGGGACATGATTCCCGGCGATGTGGCTTTTCAGGAAAATGTGCGGCAGGAGGCGATCGACCAGATCAAGCGGTTGCGGGATCACCCCAGCATCGTGATCTGGTGCGGAAATAATGAGGTGGAAACTGGCTGGTGGCACTGGGGCGACCGTCAGGAATTCAAGGCGTCCATCTCTCCCGATCAGCGCGACCGGGTTTGGCAGGATTACGTGATCATGTTCGCTGACATTCTCAAGGGCGCGGTTACGC
The DNA here is from genome assembly GCA_003140075.1 of Acidobacteriaceae bacterium. Taxonomy (GTDB): domain Bacteria; phylum Acidobacteriota; class Terriglobia; order Terriglobales; family Acidobacteriaceae; genus Sulfotelmatobacter. Next base: position 49,488 of record PLIO01000070.1, read on the forward strand.
AGTATGCGGATCCCACGCCTTACACGCCCAGCTCGCCGAGTGCGGATTTTGAAGAAATTCCTGACAATCAGCACAACGGCGATATGCACTACTGGGCGGTGTGGCACCAGCAGGCGCCGAAGGAGGACTATACCAAGCAATTCCCGCGGTTTATGTCGGAATACGGGTTTCAATCGTTTCCCGAGATGCGAACCATCCACACGTTTGCCAACCAGCCTGGGGACTTCGATATCCGCTCGACTGTCTTGCAAGCGCATCAGAAGAACAAAGGTGGAAATGAGCGCATCCTGACTTATATGTTGCGCGAATATCGCGAGCCCAAGGATTTCGCATCGTTTGTTTATCTGAGCCAGGTGCAGCAGGCGGAGATCATCAAGATCGGCGCCGAGCATTTGCGTAGACAGCGGCCGCGCACGATGGGATCGCTCTATTGGCAGTTGAACGATTGCTGGCCGGTGGCTTCGTGGGCCAGCATCGATTACTACGGACGCTGGAAGGCTCTGCACTACTACGCCCGCCGCTTCTACGACGATGTGCTGATCTCGCCCTTCCTGCACGACGACAAAGTAGACGTATATGTGGTCTCAGACAAGCTTGAGCCGCTTACTGGAACCGTTCACACGCGGCTGCTCGACTTTTCTGGAAATGTGTTGGTCGACCAAACGAAAGAGGTTCAAATTCCGGCGCAATCGAACGCGATTTATTTCAGTGTGGATAAGGCGGCTACGGCGGCGAAAGGCGATCTTCACAAGAGCTTCCTGGTGTTTGATCTGGATGTCGCGGGGAAGAGAGTGTCGCGTAACCTTATATTCTTTGGCGCGACGCATGACCTGGAATTGCCAGTTGCACCAAAAATCGAGACGACTCTCACCAAAACCGGGGATGACTACACTTTGACCCTACAGTCATCCCAGCTCGCCCGGGACGTGTATGTATCTTTCGGGGACCTGGATGTTCAGAGCGCGGACAATTATTTTGATTTGCTTCCAGGCGATCCGGTCACGATTCGTCTGAAGTCTGCCGCGGCGCAGGAACAGCTTAGAGCGGCTCTAAAAGTCACGTCTCTCACGGAAGCTTTCAATTCGAATTGACTTCGAGTTCGCCCAGCGATTGTGCGGGGAATGAGGCTGCGTAGTTTTGGGTTTGCCTCCGGCAGCCTCATTGCCTTGCGCGTGCAACTGGGCGATGATCCGCCAAACCTGGGTTTTTCTCGTATTTTTTCCAGAATCAAGGCCCACCCAGCCCTCCCGGTCACACGCCCGCAATAGCCCATCGGCGGCTTCTGTCATGCACTTTCGAGACCTTTCGCGGTCGGGGTCCAGCAGGCAGACTTGTCCGTTCGACAACAGGAGCCGACAGAACACAGCTTATTCGACCAAACATGGGCCACCTCCCCACTCGTTGGAATGCGCTCGTTGTCCTGCTTGCCCTGGCCACCATGGTGGGCTGTCAGGGACTGAGCACGGGCAAACCTGGTTCGCAAGGCACGCCAAACCCCGCGCCAATCGGGTTGACGGCCACACCGGCCAGCGTTAGCTTCGGAAACGTGCAGATCGGCACGAGCCAAAGTCAGTCCGATTCACTTACGAACACCAGCGCAAGCAGTATTACCATCTCGGAAGCGGACGTTACCGGGACTGGTTTTTCTACCACCGGCCTGAATTTACCCTTGACGCTGGCGGCCGGAGCAAGCACGACTTTTAGCGTGGTCTTCAGCCCAACGTTAGCTGGCAGCGTAAGCGGAAATCTGGCTCTCACCAATGATGGAGCAACGAGTCCGGTGAATATCGCGCTTTCCGGGACGGCGGTCACAGTGGGGGATCTTACCGGAAATCCAACCAGCTTCAGCTTCGGCAGTGTGCAGGTGGGTAGCAACCCGACGCAGCCCGAAACTTTGAAGAACTCCGGGGGCGAGAATCTCACAATTTCTCAGGCGTCTATTAGCGGTGCGGGCTTCAGCTACACGGGGCTGAGCCTGCCGATGACGCTGGCGCCAAACCAGAGCACGACATTCGGGGTGGTTTTCGCGCCGACGGTTGCGGGCGCCAGCAACGGCACGCTCTCAATCACCATGAGCGGATCGAGCACTACGTTGGACATTGCTGTTTCTGGAACTGGAACGACGCCAACGGTCCCAGCTATCCTGAGCGCAACGCCCGGCAACTTGACGTTTACGAACGTGCAGATCGGCCAGAACCAGACGCAAACCGAGACGGTAAATAACGTTGGCGGCGTGAGTGCGACGATCTCGCAGGCGTCGGTTTCCGGTACGGGCTTCAGCATCTCGGGCATAACCACGCCGGTGACATTGGCGCCGGGGCAAAATGTGTCTTTCAGCGTAACCTTTGCGCCGCAATCCTCGGGGAATTTCAGCGGAAGCGTCTCCCTTGCCTCGAATGCTTCCAACCCGACGCTGAGCATGAGTCTGAGCGGGTCCGCGATTGGGCAGAGTCAAGGCACGTTGAGCGTCAGTCCCGTCAACGTAGGGAGCGTGACGGTCGGGACTAGCGGGACTCAGACCGGAACCCTGACCGCAACCGGTGCGAGCGTATCGGTCTCCTCCGTCGGCCTGACCGGCACCAACCTTTCGGAGTTTTCCATCAGCGGGCTCTCGTTTCCGCTGACGGTTACTACGAGCCAGCCAATTAACTTTACTGTAACGTTTACGCCGGGCGCGAGTGGAGCGGCCTCGGCCTCGGCGACATTTAACAGCAATGCCTCGAACTCGCCGATCACTGCAACCCTGACGGGCACGGGAACGCAGGCGCCAGTTCATAGCGTCAACTTATCGTGGAAGTCCAGCGGTTCGCCGGGCATTACGAGCTACAACGTCTATCGCGCGGTTTATGGGACGAACGCCTGCGGTTCGTATTCGAACATCGGTTCCACCTCGAGTTCCGTTACGGCATATACAGACAATGTGGTGGCTGACGGCACAACCTACTGCTATGCGACGACGGCGGTGGACCCCAGTGGCGAAAGCGGATATTCCAACATCACCCAGGCAGTGATCCCGCCTCCGTAAGTCTTCCGCGAACTCCGGATTGGTCAAGTGGCAGTCTCCGACGGCTGTTTTCGACACCAATGGTCGGGTTTCTGACGGAAGACCAGCGGCGCATATATCGCTCATCTCATTGAAATCAAATAATCTTGGGTGATGTTGCAATTGGCTGCAACGGGGGTCGCAGAAATTATCAGTCTTGACAGTTTTGGGCTCCGCGTTAGAGTCAAACAAGCAGTTGTATACAAGCCAACCTTCCCCCACCTTTAAGTTTTATCCAAAAAGAGGAGAAGTCAATGATGAAGTCGATTACCAGCTTTCCGGCGTGGGTAGCTTTTGCAGCGCTTTTATGTTTTGCACCGAGCGCTTTTGGTCAGGGCACGAGCAACATAAAGGCGACGGGGTCGGGATATACCTTTCTGAACGACGCGCCATCGAGCTTTTTGGCGTTCACGTTAGGCCCTCGCGCTCCCAGGAGTGGCAACCAAGGGGCGAACAACGGGTGCGGCAACCAAGGTTGGGCCGATAGAGGCTGGGATGGCTGGGCTTGGGGGGGCGGTGGCAACAATGGAGGCGGCGGGTGCTCGTCCGTGCCCGAGGGCGGGACGGCGTTGCTGTATGTGTTGCTGGCTGGCCTTTGTTGCGCAGGGGCTATCGTTGTGCGGTCGCGGCGAAAAGCGTCTTTGAGCGAAACCAACTAATACACACTCTTGGCAGGTTCGTCCGGACTCCGCCAGCCCGGACCGATTCGAAATCCACACGGCGTGCACAATTCGGGCACGCCGTTGTCTTCATCCTCTGCCTTTTTCTCGCCGACATCCTTCTGCAGCTCGTCTTACGCAAACTCTCAGGCGACCTCAAGATAGTGAATTAATGTAGCAAGTCATGGACATAAAGTGCAAACTCTTGCGCACCTGTCAGCAAGTGACTTTCTAGGAGTTCGCGCATTGTGTTCCTCGAATGGAGAAGCATCTACGGTCGGCTTTGGCCTGCGACTATTTGGTGTAAGTAGCTGTTAAGCCAATCAGTTCAATTGCGCAGGGGCCTTTGGAAGAGGGTGCCAGGCAGGCAAGCGAGATCCCGGAGCAGTAGAGCACACCCAAGACCATGGAAAGGTCGGCCTGTCACCAAACAGGAAGTAACGACCCTTTGGGTACTTTATACTCCTTGCAACGATCTGCAATCCCATGTAAGCTGATTGTCATCAGGGCAAGCCGACTTATCAAGTCGGTTGCGGTTCTCCCCCGGCCCGATGGTTCCGAGGTAATTTCTCTGCAGGTCGCGAGCAAGACTCGAAGAGTCTCTTGACAGGCGGTAGCATGGTTCTATAATCCCTATAGGAATAGTAGTGATTTCAATAACAGATCACTTTTGGCATTCGACCTGCATCACTCCCGTTGGAGTTGAGCACGGTGACCCGGAAACGGAAATATCCGATTTGAGCGATTGAACGATTTTTGAGTAGCGCCCCAGTTGAAATAAGCAGGAAAACAGCATTCCCCCCAGTTTCCTGCCCAACGTGGTTATCCCCCTTGGATCTCATCGTTGAGATCTCGACAACGAACAGACTTGTGATTTGAATTTTGGGGTCACCCTGAGAAGTGACTTAGAGGGCGAAGCTATGGCCGTAGGCAGTGCATGGGCGATTCCCGAAACGGTTCGATTGGCCGTACCGGAAACAGAAAACTGGTATGCGCTACAGACCCGCTCCCGCCACGAAAAAATTGTGGTGCAGCGGCTGGAAGAGAGAGGCGTGACCACCTTTCTGCCGGTGGTCACCGAGGTGCACCGCTGGAGTGACCGCAAGAAGTCGGTGCAGATGCCGCTGTTTCATTGTTACGTGTTCGCGAAATTTGCGCCGAACCGGGAGGAACGCCTGCGCGTTCTCCGCGTGGATGGAGTATTCGGCCTGGTCGGGGGCAGAGGCGAGGGCGCGCCCATTCCGGACGAGCAAATCGCTGCGGTGCGCAGTCTGGTGGGAGGGCAACTACCCTGGTCGGTGCATCCCTTTCTCAAGCTTGGGCAGCGAGTGCGGATTCGCAGCGGAGCGCTCGATGGCATGGAAGGCATACTGGTGTCGCGCAACGGCGACCGCAGCCTGGTCATTTCCGTGGATGCAATCCAGCGTTCGCTGGCGGTTCGTGTGGAAGGATACGAAGTCGAAGCGGTCTGAAGTTGTCCCGAACTTAGGTTTCTTTCCCCTGTAAGGATCCATTTACCCTTGACGGAAAGCCGAATCGAAACAATTCGCTTGCTGGTGGTGAGCCGGGACCCGGGGGTTCTTCGTCTGCTCTGGTCCATGGAGGAGCCCAACTCCTGGCATCTGGAAACTGCGGCGAGTGGCTGGGATGCGATGGAGCTGATGCAAACCGGCACCGCGCCCCACCTACTGCTGCTGGACCTTCCCCGCGGCGATGCCGACGGGCTTCACCTTCTGCGCTGGTTGCGGCGGCTGCGCCCCGGTCTTCCCGTCCTCGTGCTGTGCTACCGGGACGATGCGGGCCGAGAGAAAGAAGCCACCCGCATGGGCGCGGGAGAAATTCTGGTGCGGCCGTTCGACGAGCGCCAGCTTGAATCGGCCATCTGGCGGCATCTTGCCCCGGCGGGAAACGGGACGGCGGGAAACGGCCGGGTGGAGATCGTCAGCGAAAACGTCGAACCGCTGGGCGAGGACGCCTTCTTCGTCAGCGCCAGTCCGATCATGCAGAAGCTGCGCGCCCAGGCTGCGCTGCTGGCGCAAACCGATGTCCCGGTGCTCATCGTGGGAGAGGGAGGGACCGGGAAGTACACGGTGGCCAGCCTGATTCACAAGCTCTCGGTGCGCTCCGGTTTCAAGCTGGTGAAAGTGAATTGTGCGGAAATGCCGGAGAGTCTGCTGGAAGTGGAGTTGTTCGGCGACGATGCGGCCGCTCGGCCCACCACTTTCGGAAGGCTGGCGGCGGGGGAAAAAGGAACCATCTACCTCGACGAAATCGCCGAGATGCCGGCCGCACTGCAATCCCGGCTGCTGCAGAGGTTGCAGAATCAAAGTTTGCACAGCCAGACTTTGCACAACCCGGCTTTGCACAATCAGGCTCCGCAAAAGCAGGGTTCGCCAAACGGCGAGTTGCGCCGGCCGGCCGGCAACGACGCGGTGGCCGCCGATGTAAGGATCCTGGCGGCGAGCAGCGCCAACCTGGAACGTGCCCTGGCCGAAAAGAAACTCCGGGAGGACTTGTACTACCGCTTGAGCGCCTTCACCGTGCACGTGCCCGCTTTGCGCCAGCGGACCGACGAGATTGCCATCCTGCTGCGCTACATGATGCACAAGCTGGCCCGGCACTACAACCTTCCGGCGCGCGGATTTACCTCTTCCGTGCTCGACGCCTGCCAGCGTTATTCCTGGCCGGGGAACCTGAAAGAGCTGGAAACGTTCGTGAAGCGCTACCTCGTGGCGGGCGACCAGGATTTGACATTCGGGGAGATGGGCTTCGACCCGGCCGATCCTGCCGAGAACGCTGCTCCGTCGCGGGAGGCGAGACCGGCGGAGACTGCCTGGGGCGACAAGGAATCACGGCAGGATCCAGCCAAGCCGGAATCGCTGAAGTCGCTGATCCAGGGCATCAAGTCGGAAGCGGAACAGAACGCCATCGGGGCGGCGCTGAAGCGGACCGGCTGGAATCGCAAAGCGGCGGCGCGCCTGCTGCGGGTCAGCTACCGCACGCTGCTGTACAAGATCGATCAATACCACATGCGCGCGCCCGACGCCTATCTTTCGCCGCCGCCGGTCGACGAGTTTTCGCTATACGGCAACGAGGGCAAAGACAACGGGAAGGCAAGTTGAAGCGCGTGCCGAATACATCTGGAGTAAACCGGCAAGGAGCCGCTATGACCATGAAGGCATGCAGGCAGTGCGGTGGACGACTGGCTATGCTGTTGGTGTGCGCTCTGTTCACCGGCTCACTGTTGGCGCAAACCAGCGCCGCGGGCCACGAAACGGACGCTTCGGCCGGAAAACCGCACGACGACAGGTTCGTGATCGGCAACGACGACGTGCTGGCCATCAACGTCTGGAAGGAGCCGGATATCTCGCGCTCGATTCCGGTGCGCTCGGACGGAAAAATCTCGCTGCCGCTGGTGGGGGAAGTGCAGGCCGCCGGGCTCACGCCGCTGCAGCTCGAAAAAGATATCGCTGGCCGGCTGAAGAACTACATCTCGGAGCCGGAAGTGACGGTGATGGTCGAGACGGTCAACAGCCAGAAATTCAACATCCTGGGCCAGGTGGTGAAGCCGGGGTCGTATGGGATCGCCAATTCGCCGACCGTGCTGGACGCGATTGCGCTGGCCGGCGGCTTCCGCGATTTCGCGAAAAAGAAATCGGTGTACGTTCTCCGCCAGGGTCCGAGCGGAGAGTCGCGCCTCCCGTTTAACTACAAGGAAGTGAGTCAAGGCAAGAATATGGCGCAGAACATTAAGCTGCAGCCCGGCGATACGATCATCGTTCCGTAAGCACTATTAGCCATCGTTATGAGAATCTCGGGTTCAGTCCGGTTGGGGTTGGTCGTGCTGGCCAGCCTTCCCGTTTGGCCGCAGGAGCAGCCCACCGCTCCCGTCCCGGCGGTGACCGGCCCTGTGATTTCCGTCTCCCTGAACAGCGACCCCGGCGAAGACCGCATGCTGACGCCTCCTCCGGTCAGCGGACAAATCTATCCTTTGTCCTTTGCCTCCGAGGAGCGGGCGAACTACCTGCGCGGCGGCGTGACTTTCACGACCGCCTACTCCGACAACGTGCTGGGGGCAACCAGCGCCACTCCGGTAAGCGACGTGAGTTACTCGATTTGGCCGACCATCGCGCTCGACGAAACCACGTCGCGGCTGCACACGGTCTTCAGCTACGCTCCGGGATTCACGTTCTATCAGCGCACCAGCGCCTACAATGAGGCGGACCAGAATCTGGCGCTGAACCTCGACTACCGGCTGAGCCCGCATGTGACGGTCAGCGTGCGCGATGGGTTGCAAAAATCCTCCAACGTATTCAACCAGCCGGATCAGGGCCTGGCCGGCGGCGTTTCCGGCGGGGCTCAGGGTGGGAACGATTCGGTGATTGCACCGCTGGCCGACCGGCTGAGCAATACCGGCAACGTGGGCATCACCTATCAGTTCAGCGCCAATGCGATGATCGGGGCGAGCGCGACGTTTACCAACCTGCACTACCCGAATCCGACGGAGGTGCCGGGGCTCTACGACGCGGCCACGCGGGCGGGATCGGTCTTCTATAGCTACCGGCTCTCCAAACAGCACTATATTGGGGCGACCTATCAATATCAGCAACTGCTGTCGTACCCGAATTACTCGGGCGCAGGAACGAACCAGACCGAGACCGATGGCGCCTACCTGTTCTACTCGTACTATCCGGCGCCCACGTTTTCGTTCTCGCTGTTTGGCGGTCCGCAATACTACAACGCCGGCCTGCAATACCCCGGCGTGGGCCAGTCCACGGTGCCGGCCGCGCAAGCCTGGTCGCCGGCGGGCGGGGCCAGCCTGAACTGGCAGGCGCAGCGCACCAGCCTGGCCGCGAGCTACGCGCACAGCGTCAGCGGCGGGGGCGGGCTGATTGGCGCGGTCGAACTCGATAGCGCGAATGCCTCGTTGCGGCAACAGTTGACGCGCCACGTCAGCGCCGCGCTGGCCGGAGGCTATGCAAACAATGGCGTTCTCGCCGTTTCCTCCCTGGGCGGGCATTCCGTTTCCGCCAGCGCGGCCCTGCAGCGGATGGTGGGCGAGCATGTAAATCTGCAGGCCGGCTACACCCGGCTGCACCAGACGTATAGCTTCTTTTCCGCGAATCCCGATACCAACCGGGAGTGGGTTTCGATTTCCTATCAATTTGCCCGACCGCTGGGCAGATAGTTCCGAGAACATAAATTATGGCTATGGCTGAAGATCTCGAAGAGAAAAATCCGGCCGGCTTCGATCTCCCGCACTATTTGGGAATCGTGCGCCGCCGTCACATGCAGTTCCTGATCCCGCTGCTTCTGGGGTGGCTCGCTGTCTGGGGGGCCAGCTGGGTTCTGCCCTCCCGGTATCGCTCGAGCACGCTGATTCTGGTGGAGCAGCCTACCATGCCGAAGGACTACGTCACGCCCAACGTGAACGACGACCTGCAGGACCGGCTGCGCAGCATCACGCAGCAGATTCTGAGCCGCACCCGTTTGCTGCACATCATCGATCAGCTCGACCTGTACGCCGACGGGCACGGCCACCTCTCCCCCGACGACAAGGTGGAGCGTATGCGCAAAGATATCGAGATTGAACTGGTGCGCGACGGCGAGGGCCGGGTCAGCGCCTTCAACGTGTACTACTTGTCGCACGATCCGCGCGTGGCCCAGCAGGTGACCAGCGAACTCACCAACCTGTTCATCAGCGAGAACCTGGAAGTGCGGCAGCAGCAGTCGGAAGACACCACGAAATTTCTCGAAGGCCAGCTGGAGACCGCCCGGAAAACCTTGTCCGATCAGGAAGAAAAGATTCGCGAGTTCAAGGGACAGCACGTCGGCGAGCTGCCGGCGCAGGTGGCAAGCAACCTGCAGATTCTGGCCGGGATGCAGTCCCAGTTGCAGACCGAAGAAGATGCGCTGAATACCGCGAAGCAACAGCGTGTCTACCTGGAAACGCTGGTGAATCAATACCGCTCTTTACAAGGTCTGGGGCAGGGTTCGCCGAAGGGCGAGGGTGGAACCACGGTAGGATTGCCGGCGATCGATGAGGAATTGGACAAGCTGCGGGCGCAGCTGGCCGATCTCAGCTCGCATTACACCGACCGCCATCCCGACGTGCGCAAGGTGAAAGAGCAGATCGCCAAGACGGAAAAGATGCGGGACCAGATCGTCGCCAGCCTGAAAACCAAGGCCGCCGCCCCGGCCGACCCCAATGCTGCGGCTGCGGACGCGGCGGACGTGAGGGATGCCTCGTCTCCGATGGTGCAGCTACAGGGCCAGGTGCAAGCCAACCGGGTGGAGATCGCCAACCGCGAGCGCAGCGTGGCCGAGCTCGAGGCCAAGGTTACGGGCTACCAGGCGCGGCTGAATCAGGAGCCGGTGCGCGAGCAACAGCTCTCCGATCTGACCCGGGGCTACGATCAGTCCAAAGCGAATTACGACGAACTCCTGAAGAAAAAGAACGAGTCGGCCATGGCCACCAGCATGGAACTGCTGCAGCAGGGCGAGCGCTTCCGCATTGTCGACCCGCCCAGCCTGCCCATGAAGCCCGACTTCCCCAATCGCCTGAAGTTCTGCATGATCGGGCTGGGCGTCGGATTGGCTCTGGGCACGGTGGTCGCCGGGGCGTTCGAAATGATGGATGACCGGATCTATGACGAGAAGGAGTTGCAGAAGCTGCTGCCGGTTCCGGTCATTTCGGAAATTCCGGCGCTGGCCTCGGCGGCGGACGAGCACCTGGAACGCCGGCGGCTGTGGTTGGGCTGGGTGACGGCAGCGTGTGTGTCGGCTGCAATTTTGCTGGGGTCGGCCCTGAGCTACTTGCGCGGTTAGCGATATCACATCATGTATAAAGCCTTTTACGGTCTGAAGCGCAATCCGTTCGAGATCACTCCCGATCCTTCGTTCCTGTTTGCCACCCGCAGGCACAACGAAGCTTTGGCGGCTCTCTATTACGGCGTCCGGCGGCACAAAGGGTTCGTGGTCTTAACCGGAGAGGTGGGAACCGGAAAAACTCTTCTGCTGCGCTGCCTGCTGCAATTGCTGAAGCAGAGCGACGACGTCAAGTACGCCTACGTATTTAACGGACGGCTCTCGCCGCTCGAGTTCCTGCAGTACATTGCCGGCGATCTCGGGTTGCCCGCGGCGGGCAAAAACAAGAGCGAACTGCTGCTGCAGTTGGCGGGATACGTGGTATCGCGGGGCGAGAAGAAACTGACCACGGTGCTGGTGGTCGACGAAGCGCATCACTTATCGACCGACATTCTGGAAGAAATCCGGCTTTTGACCAACCTGGAGACCGCCGACGAGAAGCTGTTGCAGATTCTTCTGGTGGGGCAGCCCGAACTGGACGAAAAACTGGACTCGGTCGAGTTGCGGCAACTGAAGCAGAGAATCGCGCTCCGTTCCCACCTGGCCGCGCTCGACGTGAACGAAACCAAGGGCTACATCGAACGCCGGCTGCAGCTGGGGGGCAGTCCCCGGGCCGCTTCGCTGTTTCCGCCGGAAACCGTTGCTGCGGTGCACCGGCACTCCGGGGGAATTCCGCGGCTGATCAACACCATCTGCGAGAACGCGTTGATTGCGGCCTACGCGCGGCAGGCGGCCTGCGTGGCTCCGGACATGATCGACACCATCGCCAAAGACTTCCGCCTCGGAGTTCATACTCCGAGGGAGGAAAAGAAGAAAACGCCGGATGAACTCGACTTCCGCAAAGCGGCCAAGACGTTGCTCGAACTATACGCCCACCTGCAGGGCGAGCAAGCGCGGGAAGGGGAAGAGGAACTGGCGGCCCGTCTGCCGGTGGTGACTAAACAATGAGCCATATATTTGACGCATTACAAAGATCGGAAACGGAACGCGCGGAAACGGAACGCGCCGGGGGCGATTCGCTTCTCCTCGAACCATCCACCTACTCGGTCGCGACCGAACTGCTGCAGATCGCGGAGCGCAAGCGGCGAGGTGCGAATGCGGCGAGCAGCGCTCCGCTCGACTACCCGGATTCCCTGGATCGGTTTCCCGCGCTGCCGGTTTCGATCCTGCCCAACAGCCGGTTGGTCGCGGTCGGGGAAGAGGAAAGCCTGGGGGCGGAGAAGTTCCGCTTCCTGGCGGTTCGCTTAAGGCAGCTGCGGCAAAGCCGTCCACTAAAGAAGGTCTTGATTACCAGCACGATTCCCCAGGAAGGCAAGAGCACGGTCGCGGCCAACCTGGCCTGCACCCTGGCGCGGAGGAAGCAGCATAAGACGCTGCTGGTCGAGGGCGATCTGCGGCGGCCGACCGTGGCCCAGAAATTCGGGCTGGGCCGGGTTCCGGGCTTAAGCGAATGGCTGCGGGGCGAAACCGAAACCATGAACGTTTACCGGCTGGAAGCTCTGGGGCTTTGGGTATTGCCGGCCGGGAGTGCCCCCGAAAATCCGCTGGAGCTGATGCAGTCCGGCAAGCTATCCCCCACTATGGAGCAATTGACAGCCTGGTTCGACTGGGTCATCATCGATTCTCCGCCGCTGTTGCCGCTGGCCGACACCAGCATCTGGGCCCGGCTGGCGGACGGAGTCCTATTGGTTACGCGAAAAGGCGTCACCGAGAAGCAGCAACTACAGCGCGGGCTGGAAACGCTGGAGCCCGCGAAGCTGCTGGGAGCGCTGGTGAATGGTTCCACCGACGCGGCTCACAGCGACTATTATCAACGGTACGGCCCGGCGGCATCCTCCCCAGAGTTCCCCCACTCGAAGAAGTAAGCGATGGCACGCAAGGCGCCATGAAGCCTTGTGGCTCAGTATCTCCCCCGGACAAACAAACCCAGCTGTTGGCTGATTCAGTGGCAATTATTTCTGAAGCAGGCGAACAGGCGGAGGAAATCCATGAACGTACGGCGCTCCAATACGAGTCCACACTTGAGTCCGCGTCCGGCCAAAGCGGTATCGGCAGCGAGCGGCACTACTTTGCAAGAGGAGGATTTTCTCCGGGTGATCTGGCACGAGAGAAAGCGGGCGGAACGCTCCCAGAAGCCCTGCCTTCTGATGCTGATCGAGATGGAAACCCAGTTTCCCTTCGAGCAGAGGGGCGAGCCGCTGCGGAAGATATTGTCCACCCTGGCCGCGACCACCCGAGAGACGGATGTGACCGGCTGGTACAAGGACGACAGCGTGATCGGCGTGATGTTCACGGAAATCACCGTCGAGGATGGAAGTTCGGTGGTGACGACCGTGATGAGCCGGGTGAGCGAAGCCCTGCGCAGCCGCCTGAGTGCGCAGCAATTCAACCAGGTGAGCATCTGCTTCCATCTCTTTCCGGAGGAACGCGACGAGCGGATGGCGGCGACGCCGGGCAATCCGCCTCTGTATCAGGATCTGGCAACGCGCGACGAGGCCGGGAGGCTGGTGTAAGAGTGAAGCCCACCGTCCTGATTGCGACGACGTCGCGCTGGTTCCCGACGGCCCGCCTGGCCATGGCATTGGCCCACGCGGGGTGTACCGTGGACGCCGTCTGCCCGGCCCGCCATCCGCTGCGCAGGATGAGAGCAGTGCGCCGAACCCATGCCTACCGGGGCCTCATGCCGTTGCAGTCGTTTGCGCGCGCGGTGGCAGCAGCGCAGCCGGACTTCATTCTTCCCGGCGATGACCTTGCGACCACTCACTTGCACCAGCTCTACGATCAGGAGCGGCAACGGGGTGAGGCCGGGCGATCGACTTGCGCGCTGATCGAGCGCTCCCTGGGTGCGCCGGAAGGGTTCCCGGTGGTGTATTCGAGAACCGCTTTCATCGATCTGGCGCGGAAGGCGGGCATGCGGGCTCCCAGAACCGAAGTGATCGCGAACCTCAATGACCTCAGAAAATGGGTGGCCAAGGTGGGGCTTCCGACGGTGCTGAAGGCCAACGGCACCTCCGGCGGCAACGGCGTCCGGGTCGTTCATACTCTCGAAGAGGCCGAACATGCCTTTCGCGCCCTGCAGTCTCCTCCTCTTCTGGCCCGGGCAGTAAAGCGGGCTCTGGTCGATCAGGACAAGACGCTGGTCTGGTCCTCTCTGCTGCGCCGCCGATCGGTGGTGAACGCCCAGGAATTTGTGGCTGGCCGCGAAGCGACCAGTGCGGTCGCCTGCTGGCAGGGCAACGTTCTGGCGGGCCTGCATTTCGAAGTGATCCACAAGCGGGATGCGGCCGGGCCATCGAGCGTTCTGCGCCTGATCGAGAACGCGGAAATGTCCGCCGCCGCCGAGAAAATAGCCGGCCGGCTGCAACTTTGCGGGCTGCACGGTTTCGACTTCATGCTGGAGGCGCACAGCGGAAACGCGCACCTGATCGAAATCAATCCGCGCGCCACGCAAGTCGGACACCTCGCGCTGGGGCCCGGACGGGACTTGCCTGCGGCTTTGTGTGCCGCGCTGTCGGGGGAACCCGTCCATGCGGCTTCGAAGGTGACCGAGAGCGACACCATCGCCCTGTTCCCCCAGGAGTGGATGAGGGATCCGGCCAGTGAGTATCTGACCTCGGGCTATCACGATGTTCCCTGGGAGGAGCCGGAGCTGATTCGCGCCTGCGTGGGGAAACGCTGGAAGCAGAAGCTTCCCCATCCGAAAGAGAATCCGGCGCCGAGCCTGTCGCCGGTCCGCCTGCCCCGTCTATGAAAACTTCCGCCCATCATCGTCCGGCGCGCAGCGGCTTTCAAAGCCGGCATTTCCTGCAGCATCCTGCAGGGCCGGATCAGGAGCGTGCGCAAGAACAGGAAGAAGTTCGCCGCTCCCTGCGGAAGCCGATTCGGATCCTGAAATTTGGCGGGACATCAGTAGGCGACGCCGCGGCGATCGGCAAGGTGGTGGAAATTATCCGGGATGCAGTGCGGCAGAGTCACGTGGTCGCGGTGGTCTCCGCAATGAGCGGCGTGACCAACCAACTGGTTGCAGCCGCCAATCAAGCCGAGGCAGGCGACTACCAGACAGTGACGGCGATTCTCGGAGAACTGCGCCAGCGGCACACCGCAGCGGCCAGTTCATTGATCCATTCGACAGCGGAGCGGAGCGCGATCGACCGGAAGGTGACGAGTTTGTTGCAGGAAGCCGACCGCCTGTGCCAGGGTACGATGCTGCTTGGCGAGTTGACCCCGCGGGCGCGCGATGCCATATCGAGCCTGGGTGAGCGCCTGTCTGCGCCTCTGGTCGCCGCGGCGCTGGCCGAAGGCGGAGTGGCCAGTGCGGCGATCGAAGCCACGCAACTGGTCGTCACTGACTCCTGCCACGGTGCCGCCGACCCGCTGATGGATTTGACGCGGGAGCGCTGCCATACCGGGCTGCAGCCACTTTTGGAACAGGGCATGGTCCCGGTGGTGACCGGCTTCATCGGCGCCACGCCGGAAGGCGTACTCACCACTCTCGGCCGCGGCGGCTCGGATTATTCCGCGACCATCCTGGGAGCGGCGCTGCACGCGGACGAGGTTATCATCTGGACGGATGTGGACGGTCTGCAAACCGCCGACCCGCGCTTGGTGCCCGGGGGACGCACGATCCCGGAAATTTCCTATCGCGAGGCGGCCGAACTGGCCTACTTCGGCGCCAAGGTTCTGCATCCGAAGACTCTGCGTGCGGTCATGGCGCTCGGAATTCCGCTCTGGATTCGCAACACCTTCGCTCCGGAACGGCCGGGAACGAAGATCACGCCCGCAGGCCCCCCGAGCGTTGCCGCAGTGAAGGCGCTCACCGCCAGCAGCGACGTGGCCTTGATCCAGGTTGGCGGTCCGGGCCTGGCCGAGGTACAAGACGTTCTGGGGCGCACGTTCCGCACCGCCGCGGCGGTGCGAGCCGATGTGCTGCTGATCTCGCAAGCCTCGTCGCAGAACGACCTGTGCCTGGTGATTTCATCCGCACTCGGCAAGTGCCTGGTCGAAGCGCTGTGGCATGAGTTTGCGCATGACCTGGCGCATGCATCCACCAACCACATCACCCTCGACGCGACGGTGGCGATGGTTACGCTCGTCGGTCAAAACATGAAATCTGTTCCCGGAATGGTCGGCCGTGCGTTCGGAGCGCTGGGCCGGGAAAACGTGAACATCGTTGCGATCGCACAGGGCTCCTCGGAGTGCACCCTCTCGTTCGTGGTAGCGAAAAAAGACGTGAACGTGGCGCTGGCCAGCATCCATCAGGAATTCCGGCTGGGGAACCCCTTAAGCATGGCGACGGCCGCAACCACGGGCGAGCGGGAGAACTACTATCCGCCGCGCCCGCCGATGGAGACCAGCTTCCATCCCAATCAGGAACAGTAGACCGACCCACGGGCAGCCGAAACCCAACCCAGCGAAAATAATCCTCTCCCTGCAGATTTTCAGAAACCACCCTGCCCAAATGTCCAAGCTACCTGCTCGACCATTCGCTGCTTCATCGGACAAAGTGGAGCAGCGCCAGGGAGACAAGTTGTGAAGTTAAATCGATCCCATGCGTCTGTGGCTTCGCCACAGCTTCGGTCTACACCGGCTCAAACCTTCAGCGTCCTGAGTGAAGAGTCCTTTCATCGCATGATTGCGCTCGAGAGAAAACGAACCGAGCGCTCGGGGCAACCCTTTCTGCTGATGCTGCTGGACGCGGGAAACTGCCTGCCTTCCGACAAAACCGGAAAGGTGCTGGCCCGCATCCTTGCTGCCCTGTCGTTGTCGACGCGCGAGACCGATGTGACGGGTTGGTACAAGGAGCATTCCGTCGTGGGAGTCATGTTCACCGACATCAGCGCCGAAGACCGGGAATCGATTGTGGGCACGATGATGAGCCGGGTGAGCGAGACCCTGCGCAACAATTTGAGCCTGGAGAAATTCAGCCAGGTCAGCATTTCGATGCACGTTTTCCCGGAGGCCTGGGATCAGGAGAGCACCCACGGCAACCCGACTCTCTATCCCGACTTTGTAAACCGCCACCGGACGCAGAAGTTCGGCCGCATGGCCAAGCGCGGCATGGACATCGCGGGCAGCGCGGCTGCGCTGGTCCTGTTATCTCCCGTTTTTCTGGTGGTCGCGGTGCTGGTCAAGCTAAGTTCCGAGGGGCCGGTTCTGTTCCGGCAGGAGCGGCTTGGGCAATTCGGCGAGCCCTTCACGTTCCTCAAATTCCGCTCGATGTATGCCAATAACGACCGCAAAATCCATCAGGAGTTCATGAAGCGGGTCATCAAAGGCGATCACGACGGCCGGGCGGAGGGAGGGAACAAGTCGGTGTACAAGATGACCAACGACCCGCGCATCACCAAGATCGGATCGATTCTGCGCCGCACCAGCCTGGACGAACTGCCGCAATTTATCAACGTGTTGCGGGGGGAAATGTCGCTGGTGGGGCCGCGACCGCCGATCGCCTACGAATGCCATGAATATGACATCTGGCATCGCCGCCGGGTGCTCGAAGTCAAGCCGGGAATCACCGGCCTGTGGCAGGTCCGGGGACGGAGCCGGGTGCGCTTTGACGACATGGTGCGTCTGGATCTGCAGTACGTGCGTACCTGGTCGCTGTGGCTGGACGTGCAAATCCTGGCGCAGACGCCCAGAGCCTTATTTAGCGATGACGCCTTTTAGTCTCGGGATGTTTCCCGCCAGTGAGGTGGGCACCATTTACCCCCACGATCAGCTCGGTTGATCGTCGCACCCTATGCGTTTGTAGTTTGAGGAGAAGAATACCCTGACCGCGACCTCTGTAGTTGAGTGCCGGAGCCGTGCCGAACAGACACTATCGATTGTTGAGCCCAAGGCAGCCTATTGCATCGAGCCCTTGAGTGACCGTCGCTGGGAGGAATTTGTGGGGAGACATCCCCGGGCCTCCGTGTTTCACTCTTCGGCATGGCTGCAGGCGCTTTCCCGCACCTACGGATACCAGCCGATCGTGTATACGACGTCTCCGTCCGGCCAGGAACTGCGCAACGGCATGGTGTTTTGCCGAGTGGAGAGCTGGCTCACCGGGCGGCGGCTGGTTTCGCTGCCCTTCTCGGATCACTGCGAGCCTCTGGTAGACACGGCAGACGCACTGGACGCCATGGCGTCCGCTCTGGAGCAGGAATGCCGTGGCAGGCAATGGCGTTATGTAGAAGTCCGGCCTCTGCAGCGGTTCGAAATGGCGACTTCCCTGGCGCATGCCACCGTACCCTACACTTTTCATCAGCTTGATCTCCGGCCGGACCTCAATGTGCTGTTTGGCAACTGCCACAAGAATTCGACCCAGAGGAAAATTCTCCGGGCGGAGCGCGAAGGTCTGCAGTATCGCGAAGGAGCCACGGAAGAGTTGCTGGATGCCTTTTACCGGCTGCATACCATCACCCGGCAACGGCACCAGCGTCCGCCCCAGCCCCGCAAATGGTTTGTCAATTTGCGGGAGAGCTTTGGGGATGCGCTCAAGATTCGGGTGGCGTTCCAGGGCGAGCGGCCGGTAGCGGCCGTGCTGACCATCCGCCACAAGGATACTCTGGTGTATAAGTACGGCGGCAGCGACTCCCGCTTCAACAATCTCGGCGGCATGCATTTCCTGCTCTGGCGAGCGATCCAGGAGGGAAAAGCAGCGGGGCTGCATTTCTTCGACTTTGGGCGGACCGAAGCCGCTCAGCATGGGCTCATCACCTTCAAGAAACGATGGGGCACCACGCAGTCCAGTCTCACTTATTTCAGGTACGGCCTTTCGGACGACATCAGCCACATGTTCGAGGCGTCCGGTGCAAGCTGGAAATCCAGAGTGGCGAAGTACTTGCTCGCCCACATGCAGCCTCGCGTTCTTTCTTTCGCGGGCCGGGTTCTGTACCGGCACGTGGGATAGGCCGATGGGGTTAAGCGATTAAGAGATTAAGAGACCGGGATTAAGAGATTAGAAATGACTTACGGTTTCGACGAATCGAGTTCCAGATGTCAAGGTCAAGAATGTCACAGATGATAGCCGAATCGAATCCGCTGCCGCAGCTGCGGCCCCGGTCGCAGACTGGTCCCGCGCAGGTTGCGGTGGTCATCGTGGTGTGGAACGCCAAGCGGTATGTGGTGGAGTGTCTCGAATCCTTGCGCGAGCATTGCGGCGAGGTGTGCCCGGAAGTGATCGTCGTCGATAACGCTTCGAGCGACGGAACTCCGGAGCTGGTGGCGGAAATGTTTCCGGAAGCGAAGCTGATTCGCAACCCGGAGAACTTTGGCTTCGCCAAGGCCAACAACATCGGGATCGCGCAGACCTCGGCGGATTACATCTGCCTGGTGAATTCGGACGTAAAGTTTCTGGACGATTGCATTTCGCCCATGGTCCGCTACCTGTCGGAGCATCCCGGGGTGGGCATGCTGGGACCGAAGATGCTGGCGGCAAGCGGAGAAGTACGACGCTCGACCATGCGCTTTCCCACTGTCTGGAACAATTTCTGCCGGGCCATCGGACTCGATTCCCTGTTCAAGAGGTCGCGCTCGTTTGGCGGGCTGTTGATGTCCGATTTCGATCATCAGACGACGGCGCCGGTGGAAGTGCTGAACGGCTGGTTTCTCGCGGTCTCCCGAACCGCAATCGAACGGGTCGGCCTGCTCGATCCGCAGTTTTTCATGTACGGAGAAGATGTCGACTGGTGCTATCGCTTCCGCCAGGCCGGAGAGAGAGTTGTTTTCTTCGCCGAAGCCGGCGCGATCCACTATGGCGGAGCGAGTTCCTCGAACGCGCCGCTGCGCTTCTATCTGGAGCTGTACCGGGCCACCTGGCAGTATTGGCGCAAGCATCACGGCGGCCTGGCTCGGCTGGGGTTTCTGGTGGCGTTTGCCATCCATCATTCGCTTCGCCTGCTGGGCTCGGCCTTTATTTATCTATGTGCGCCCTCGCAGCGGCCCAATACGGCGGCCCGCTTCAAGCGCAGCCTGGCCTGCCTGCAGTGGGTGGGCGCGGCCAAGTTCCGGCGCCTGGAGACCAGCGGGAAAGTCGCGTGATCAGAGGGATCACCCACCCTCCATCGGACCGTTTTAGCCTTCACCAAGATCATGTACGAAACAGAAGCCAACTCCAGCGTTGAGAGCCCGGCCCAATTTCCGGCCGAGGTGATGCGTTCGTTCGATCAGCTCCGAGGACGGATCGCATCCCGCACCGTGCTGCCCTGGAGCGAGCACTGCACGGAGTGCGTTTGGCCCACCTGCTATACCACCTGCGATCTGTACAGCCCGCGGCAGGATGGAAGATGCCGCCGCTTTGCCGACGGCATGGTGCGGATCGACTCGCCCTCGGCCGCGAACTCTTATCTTCTGAAGATCCGCTTCAAACGCTGGGGAAAATTGTGGACTCCGGGCAACGTCCGCCTGCATCCGGCGGAGCAGGCGGAAAAGCTCGAACGCCGCGACTACCGGATCGGAAACGCCCTGCGGCGGTTCCCTCTGCCCACGCTGGTCAAGATCACGGTCACGACCAAGCGCTACGGCTTCAAGAAAAGAATTGCCAGTCCGGCGACCGACGGCGGCGAACTCCCGACCTGTTTCCTGGTGGAATGCTACAACCCGGAGGCGCACAACGTCCGGCTGTCGCTGACCATGCGTGCGGCCGATGAGCGCTCCAACATGCCGTTCCAGAAGCTGATCGAGCTGACCCCGGGCTTTCACCGCATCCGGGTTCCGCTCGAGGAAATCGCCGCGCTGGTCGATCTTCGGCATCCGTTTGGCATCGACCTGATCCCCAACGACGAGGCGGAGGAGACAACGCTGTACTTTGGCCTGATGGAGTTTGTGATCGAGTTAGCGGAAGCTCAGAAAACGGGCACGAATGGCGGGGCGGGCAAGAGTGGTAAGACTGGCAAAACCAAGGCCGACGGAAAGATCAAATGCATCGTCTGGGACCTCGACAACACGCTGTGGGAAGGTGTGCTGATCGAGGACGGAGCGGAGCGTCTGCGCCTGAAGCCAGGCGTGGCCTCGATCATTCAGCAACTCGACCAGCGCGGCATTCTGCACTCGATCGCCAGCAAGAACAATTCCGAAGACGCGCTCCAGGCGCTCAACAAATTTCAGTTGGAGCAATACTTCCTGTGTCCACAAATCTCCTGGAAGCCGAAAAGCGAGGGTATCAAAACCATCGCCCAGCAATTGAACATCGGCCGCGACAGCCTGCTGTTTATCGACGACTCCGAATTTGAACTGGGAGAAGTCAAGTCGGTCTGCCCCGAAGTGCGGGTGCTGAACGCGGATCAATACCTGACGCTCGCAGAAAGGGACGAATGCCAAGTCCCGGTGACCGCCGAAAGCCGGGAACGGCGCCGGCTGTATCAAGTCGAGGCCAGCCGGCAGACGGTGGCCCAGAGTTTCAGCCACGACTATATGGCATTTCTCCGGCACTGCGAGATTCAGCTGACGGTCCGGCCCATGAGCGAAGAGAATCTGGAGCGCGTCCACGAACTGACCCAGCGTACCAACCAGATGAATTTCTCCGGCAACCGTTACGACCGCGAAGTGCTGCGCCAGCTGCTGGCAAACCTCGACCTGGATACGTTTGTACTGAGTTGCGAAGACCGGTTTGGCAGCTATGGGGTGATCGGCTTTTCCATCGTGGATCGGCGCGAACCCCGCATGACCGACCTGATGTTCAGCTGCCGCATTCAATCGAAGCGCGTGGAACACGCGTTTCTGTCGTCCGTGATGCAAAGGTATGTCGCGGAGACGGGAAAAGATTTCTACGCCAACTACCGCAAGACTCCGCGCAACGCCCCCTCGGGACAGGTGTTTGCCGACCTCGGGATGGAGGAGATCGAGACGCGGGATGGAGTTTTATCCCTCCGGTTCCCGAAAGAAAGAGAAGTCCCGGACGACGGCGTGATTCAGGTCGTGGTGCAGGACACACAAGAAGCCATGGTGACGCCGGCGTGAGTATCCGCTCTGGACTCGGTGCGGCGCGCCGCCGCGTGCTCGGTTCGCTATATCGGCGCAATGTTGCTCTGGGAAGCTGCGGGCCCATCGTGTCGTTCAGCTTCGACGATTTTCCCCGCACCGCTTATTCCGCCGGTGGCGCGATCCTCGAGGGTTTCGGAGTGCGAGGAACCTACTACACCGCCTGCGGGCTGCGGAACACCGCCAATGAACTCGGGGAGCAGTTCCGCTCCGAGGACATCGATTCGCTGCTCGAAAAAGGACATGAGTTGGCCAGCCACACCTTCCAACACGTTTCCAGCCGCTCGGTTTCCACGGCTGAGTTTTGCGACGATGTGGAGCGCGGGAGCGCGGCCATTGCACAGTTGACCGGAGTGGAGTCTACGAATTTCGCGTACCCCTTCGGTGACGTTACGCTCGCGGCCAAGCGCACCCTGGGCCGCGGCCTGACCAGCGCGAGAAGTATTTTCCCCGGTCTTAACGGGCCCGACATTGACCTCAACCTGCTGCGGGCGAACAGCCTGTACGGCGGCCTCGATCGGCTCAGGCAGGTGGAAGAACTCATCCGGAAAAATACCGAGCGCAAGAGCTGGTTGATTTTCTACACCCACGATGTGCGCCCGGCGCCTTCGCCGTTTGGCTGCACTCCGGCGCTGTTTGAAGCGGCGGTGTCATGCTCGGTGCGAAGCGGCGGCCGCATTCTGACCGTGCGGGATGCGCTGGCGAAAATCGGAATTCACGAAGTGAATCGGAAGGGGCAGGTCAGGGGGCAGGCCAAGGATCAGGCCAAGATGTGCGTTCCCGCATGATCGCTTCCATGTCTTTCCCTTACAGGTGCGTCCGGTGAGAGATCTGCTCGAAGATACGGTGGCGGCGCATCCCGCGGTGTGCGGCGCGGCGGAGGGGAGTGCTGCGCGAGTGTCCGGCACCGACGCCCGTAAGCTCAACGTTCTTCTGATCGCCGCCGGCTGCGACAGCGGGGCGGTCGGGGAGTCCTGGAGCTCCTTCCAGTGGGTGAGCCGGATTGCGCGACGCCATCACGTCACGCTGCTGGTCTCCCGCAATAGCCGCAAGCCGTCGACGGCTCCGCAATTGCCCGGGGCGCGAGTGATCGACTGGCCCGATTTCCGCCTGTTCGAAAGGTGGGAGCGCTTCAACAGCATGCTGAAGCCGGGCTACGTCGGTTTCTACGTGCAAGCCCGCCGCTGGCTTAAGAATCGTCTCCAGTCCGGCGAGAAATTCGATCTGGTGCACCAGATCTCGCCGCTGGCGCTGCGCTATCCAAGTCCCGCCGCCGGCCTGGGCGTGCCGCTCATCATAGGACCGCTGGGAGGAAGCCTTGAAAATCCCAAGGCCTTTGGGGCGGAGCTGAGTGGGGTGGCGTGGTACACCAAGCTTCGGTCTCTCGACCAATGGCGGCTGCGCCATGATCCCTGGTTGCGGCACAGCTACGCTCACGCCGATCGCATCATTGGCGTCGCGCCCTATGTTAAGAGCCTTCTCGGCGACTTGCCTGCGCGGGAAGTGGAACTGATGAGCGAGACCGGAGTTACGCATCTTCCGCCGCCACGCATTCCGGCAAGAGAGGGATCGAGGCGTCCGCGATTGCTGTTTGTGGGCCGGGTGGTTCGCTCCAAAGGCGTGCGCGACGCGATCCGGGCTCTGGCAAGACTCCGGGATCTCGACGGCCTCATGCTCGACGTGGTAGGGGACGGCGATGACCTTGCCGCCTGCAAAGAAGAAGCGCGGGAGCTCGGCGTTAGCGACATGATCACATTTCACGGGAGGCTGCCGCGCCAGGACATCGATGCGTTTTATGCCCGAGCCGACGTATTCGTTTTCCCCAGCTTCCGGGAGCCGAGCGGCAACGTCGTCCTCGAGGCGATGAGCCACGGTCTGGCCCTGTTGGTGGCCGACCGGGGCGGGCCGGGATTCGTGGTCGACGATAACTGCGGCTTCCGCGTCCCCGTCGTCGACCCCAAGCAATTTGCCGACGGAATCGCGAAATGCATTCGCAAGCTGGCTACGGAGCCGGACTTGATCGTCACCCTGGGGACCGCTGCGCGGGAAAGAGTGACGCGGCAGTTCCTGTGGGATGCCAAGATTGACCGCATGATGGAACTCTATGACCGGGTTTTGGCGGAATGTTAGGAATTGAGTTCACTGTTTGCAACCAGGAGTTTGAAGGCTGTGGGATGTCCGGGAACGGAACACATTAGTACATCCCAATTTGGAACATCCGTACATGTCCGCTCGCTCCGGTCCGATCTGCCCTTTCGACCCCTAGTCTTGCCCAGGATGGCTTTGTACCCTAGAGTCCGACAGTCAAAAAAGATCGGCACGGGGGCATCCATGGGTTGGCTTTTTCGTTGCATCGTTTTTGCGCTGGTGATGTTGGGAACGGCGGGCATTCTTTCCGCTTCGAGTGTGGGCGGAACTTGTCCGACGGGTTCGAATTATCTGAATCCGGCAACGAACGCGCAGACCACACTCTCCGGTTTGGGAGTCACAACCTGCTATTTCATCGCCGCGAGCGGAGCCGATACGAATAACGGAACCAGCGAATCGACGCCCTGGGCGCATGTCCCGGGAATGGCGGGCTGCACCAGCGCCTGCGCCGCGGTCACGCCGGCGGGGGGAGTTGGATTCATCTTCCGCGGCGGCGATACCTGGGGATCGACCAACTATTTTGTGATCAAGAACGGCGGCTCCAGCGGCTCTCCCGTCTACTACGGCGTGGACCAGACCTGGTACACGGGAAGCGTATGGAACCGGCCTATTTTCAGCATTGCCGGCAGCCTGCCCAACGTAAATTCGTACGGCGAATCGCTGATCTTCGATTTTGAAGCGGGCTGGGTGACGGTGGACTGGTTTGAAATTACGGGAGGAACCTGCAGCACGACGCCGGTATCGCAGAACTACTTCTGGAACAGCGGTACCTACGACGGCATCGTGGTCACCAACGGCTACTTTCACGCGTTTCAGCCCCCGGCGGGAGGATGCGGGTCGGTCAAAGTTGGCGACGGCAACAATCCGGGGGTGTGGATTTACTCTCAAATCGCTTCCAGCACTTCCAGCTGTCACGGCGCCTTCGAGTACAACGTGGTCGATGGCACCGACGGATCGGGCGCGAAGGGATATCTGACGATCGCCGCCGATCCTTCGCCGTGCGCGACATTCGCCTACAACGTGATTCACGACGTGTGCTCGGGAATCGGCGGGAATTTAACCACCGTCCACGACAATTCCATCGGCAACTTCGGCGGCCAGATCGGGCAATTCGAGTGCGCCTCGTCCTCGACCATTCACAATCACGCCATCCGCTCGAACAACGACGCCTCCATCTACAACAACAACCTGTACGCGACCGAGGGCGAAGTCATCAGCATCAATCCGCAGTCGGGCGGCCCGGGATCGGCGATCTATAACAACGTCCTGTGGGACAACAACGCCTCGGCCATCGACATCGGGGATAACGGGACCGGCACGTCGGGTTCGGTAAACATTTTCAACAACACCATCGAGCAGCAAACCGGCGGATCGTTTGACTATGGAAATTGCATTAACGTGGAGAACGACATCGGTACCCTGCTGATCGAAAACGAGCATCACATTTTCGCCTCCGGCTCCTCGACCGGATGCATCCTGGCGGCGAATTCCCCGTTCAATACAGGCGGGAAAGGCAAGGCCACCACGCTCATCTACAATTCCTCGAACGACCTTTTTCAGACTCTAACCCAGGCCAATGCCGCCGGCTACACCAGCACGCAGGTTTCGGTCTATTCGCCGACGGCCGCCAGCAGTCCGACCGTGGGCATGGGCGTAACCGGAATCGCATCCGGGGAAGCGGTCGACACCACCTACGCCTGTACGCAGGCGACCTTGAGTGGAGTCGTTCAAGTGTCATGCCCGGTGTTGCCCGTGGTCGCCCGCGCTACCAGCGGAGGGTGCACGGCAGGCGTGCTGGGTTGCGCGGACGTTGGGGCTTACGAATTCAGCTCGGGACAAGGCTTGCCGAGTGCTCCAACCGGACTGCAGGCATCGGTGCAGTAGCCTGGAATTTTTTCTTTCAGACTCATCGAAATCTCGCTTGGCGCTGCTGATTGGGATGCAGCGCCGAGTTCGTCCCGGACTAGAAACCTTGCGTAGCCTGGAATTCCAGGCGCTAACTTTCTAGCTTCCGCTTCATCGCACTCTCCCCCGAGACGATCCGCGATTGGCGACTTGACGACCTCGAAAAATTTAGTCAATGCACGACCACCTGAAATTCGGCGGAGGGACATCCCTGACCTTCCTGAATCCCGCAGTCCTGGTCGCGATACTCATCGCGGGCGCGGTGATCTGCTTCGGATCAAGAAAGAAAGCGATGGCGGCGTTCCTTGGCGCCTCCCTCCTTATTCCCTTGGACCAGGTTTTGCTGATTGGGCCGGCGCACTTTCCCATGCTGCGGATTCTGATCCTGTTCGGCATCGTTCGAATACTCCGGGACAAAGCGGCTGCGAAGTTGCGCGTGTTCAGCCAGGGGATTAACAAGATTGACGTTGCCGTTATTTTGTTCACCCTTTTGGTCGCGGTGAATGGGGTCCTGTTGTTTCCGGAGTCCGCAGCTTTTATCAATCAAATGGGGGCCGTCTACCAGGTCTTCGGTTTGTACTTCTTGCTGCGGTTCCTGATTCGAGACGAGAGCGATGTCTTGCACGCGATTCAGACGCTGGCCTGGGTCGCCGCGATCATTGCCGTCATCATGACGTACGAAGTCGCGACCGGGCACAACCCTTATGCCGTCCTGGAAGGGGCGCGGGTTGCGAATTATGCGTCGCTCGAGCTGCGCGAAGACCGTTTCCGCGCGCAGGGGCCGTTTGCCCACTCCATTCTGGCGGGGACTTTCGGTGCGGTGCTGGTGCCCTTGTTCATCGGATTGTGGTGGAGGGGCAGGAAGTATCGCATGGCCGCAGTGACAGGAATTGTTGCGGCCACCATGATTACATTGGCTTGCAACTCCAGCACCCCTGTGTTGGGCTATGCCGCCGGGGTGTTGGCTCTTTGCCTGTGGCCGATGCGGCGATGGTTGCGCACCCTGCGCTGGGGAGTCGTTCTTAGCCTGGTTGCGCTGCAATTAACGCTGAAAAATCCAGTCTGGCACTTGATCACCCGGATCGATATCACGGGCGGGTCGTCTTCCTGGCACCGCTTTATGCTGATCGATCAATGCATCCGCCATTTCGGGGATTGGTGGCTCATTGGAGTGAAGGACACGAGCAGCTGGGGCTTTGATATGTGGGACACCGCCAATCAATACGTCAGCATTTGTGACAATTCCGGGCTTCTTCCTTTTATTCTGTTTCTGGCAGTCCTGGTTTATGGCTTCAAGTACCTGGGACGGGCGCGGCTCGCGGCCGCAAAAGAGAAAGAAAAAAAGACGGCGCTCTTTCTTTGGGCGTTGGGGTCGGCATTGTTTGCCAATGTGATTGCGTTTTTCGGCATCTCTTACTTCGATCAGACCATGGTGGGGTGGTACGCGCTGCTGGCGATGATCCCGGCGGCGATTGCGGTACGCGCGAAAAAGCAATTGACGCCAGAACCCCTCGTCGCTCCCGCGCACGAGGCAAACCTGGTCTCACAAGTCACAGAAGACAACTTCGATCTGGACGCGCAACGATACCTCACACAATGAAATCAATCTCCTCATCTTCGAGTCCGGCGTCGGTGCACAGCCTTGCCCACACCATCGGGCGCAATACCGTCTTTGGAGTGATCGCCAGATTTGCCCAGGTAGCGACCCGGCTGATCACGATTCCAATCGTGATTGCCCATCTCGGCCTGGGCGGCTATGGCATCTGGGCCATCATCATGACCACCGCGGCCTACATGCGCTTTGGCAGCGTGGGCATCAAATCGGCATTCCAAAAATACGTGGCTGAAGCGACCGGCAATGGCGACTTCGAAACCGCGAATAAGCTGCTCAGCACAGGTTGCGCCGCCATGCTGGTGCTTTCGGTGGCGGTGCTGATTCCGGTGGCGTGGTTCTCGACCGCGCTGGCGCGGGCCGCCGGAGTGCCGCCGGAGTTTCTGCACTCCGCAGCACAGTCAACTTCCGTGCTCGCCTTGATCATGGTCCTGTCCAACGTAGGGGCCGTGTACGAGGCGATCGTGATGGGCGGACACCGCATTGACCTGGCCCGGAATTACACGACTTTTTTCACCGTGGCCGAAGCGGTGGCGATTGTCATTCTTCTGCATTTCGGCTACGGCCTGTTTGCCATGGCGTCGGTGATGGCCGGCTCCGAAGTCGGATTCGTGCTGTGCTGTTATGTCAGCTCGAAGAGGATTGTGCCGCAGGTGCGCGTGGCCCGGGAATTTGTCACGNNGCGGATTTGGCGGGCATCTACGCCATCGCCGTGCGTCTGGTGGGATCGGCCGTCATGCTGTCGGATTCCTTCCTGGTACCCGTTCTTTCCGGGGGAGCGATGGTTTACGCATCCGGGGCACAGGAAGAGATGCGGAAGCTGATTACCAAGTCGTTCAAAATCACCTTGGGATTGTGCCTCTTCCCGCTGGCCTTCATCGCGTTTTTTGGGCCCACCATGATTTTTGCCTGGACGGGACAGACGGCGTCGTCGCTGCGGGTCGCACTCTGGCTGGTCTGCGCGGCGGGCTTCTTTCAGGCCTTTTCCGTGCTGGGACTGGTGCTGTACCGGGTGTCTGGAAACGCGCTTCTGGACAATATCCGGCAGGCTCTGCGCATTGCCTGTTTGCTGGCGATTGCGGCCTTTGCGCGACACTTGGGCTTCTATGGCGTGCTGGCCGGACTGGCCCTGACCGAATTCGCCGGCATGATCTTCATGGTTTACGCGATCACGAAAACTTTCCACTCGTTTCATCCCCGATCTTTGCTGCCCGATGCCGTGAAGCTGACGCTGGCTTCTGCGGCCGTTCTGGCGGCCGGCGCGATCGCCACCCGGATACCGCTGCCGCCGATTGTGGGTGGCCGCTGGCTGGCGGTTTTGGATCTGGCAAAAGTCTCGCTGGCCTGTCTGCTGGCCACCTGGCCGGCGCTGGTGCTGACCAAATCCGTAACCGGAGCCGAGAGCAAGGCGCTGATCAGCATTGTTCGTCCGCGACGGGCACCCACCGAACTGCCCTGCGCCGAGAGCGTCACCTAGCCGACATGAGTACAACCGAGGAAAATGGTTTTGTGGGGGGAAGCAGGCTGGCCGCGTTGCTGGGAATTGGAACCAAGCTGCACGGCATCTGGCTGCGGCACACATATCCTTTTGCGGAATTCGGCAACCGGGTTCGCGTGCATTCCTCGTGCGACATTCGGCGACCTGCGGCGCCCGAGATTCGATTGGGCGACGGCGTCTACCTGGGTCCGGGGGTGTGGATCGACGTCGCTCCGGGCTCGCTCGACCGGGAGCCGAAAGTCGTTCTGGGAAAGGGATGCGCGATTGGAAGGCGTTCCACGATCTCGGCCCGGAATCAAGTCATCCTGGAAGCGGATGTACTGCTAGCGCCCTCGGTCCTGATCATGGACCACAACCATGAGTTCTCGAACCTCGGGAATCCAGCGCATGTGCCTAGCGCCGGCAGCGGCGGGCGGGTTTTTATCGGGCGCAACTGCTGGCTGGGAATTGGCGCCGTAGTCGCATGCAGTTCCGGAGAGCTGAATCTGGGACGCAACAGCGTTGTCGGCGCCAACGCGGTGGTGACGCAAAGTTTTCCCCCTTTCAGCGTGATCGCCGGAAACCCGGCAAAACTTATCAAGACGTATGACGAACCAAGCGGAAAGTGGGTGAGACCGGTGGACGAAAAAATGCGTGAAACAGCGGGGCAACGAGTATGAGCATCGCGCTTGAGACCATGAGCGAAATTCAACCAGTGGCGGCCGAGGCCGCAGACTCCGGTCAACAGCCCGGAACCTGCCTGATCTGCGGCGGGGATCGGCTGACCGAACTGCTGGTTGCGCCCGACCGCTTTCATTTGCGCAAGCAACGGTATCGCCTGGTGCGCTGCGAGTCCTGCAGCGGGGTCTGGCTGGCGAGCCCGCCGCAGCCCGAGGAGATGGGGGACCACTACACCGATGACTACCACAACGCCATCGTCATGGCGGGGGAAGGGTCCGCTGCCAGCCGCTGGAAAGACCAGGTGGAGATGATTGCGCAGAACAAGTCCGGCGGGGCGCTGCTGGACATAGGCTGCAGCTCCGGCGGTTTCCTGAGCACGGTGAAAGCATCCGCGTGGAAGCTCTACGGCATCGAGATGGAGGAAACGACGGCGCAGCGCGCGCGGGCGGCTACCGGGGCGGAAGTTTTTGTAGGAGATGCGATTGAGGCACCGTTCCTGCCGGCCAGCTTCGACGTGATTACCTGCTTCGATGTTCTCGAGCATGTGTATTCGCCGCGCCAGTTCCTCACCAAAGTTCAGGAGTGGCTGAAGCCGGGCGGCATCTTCTACGCCATGATGCCCAACATCGATTCCTGGGAAGCTCGCGTCTTTGGGAGCCATTGGTTTGGCCTGGAGCTGCCGCGGCATCTGGGACATTTTTCGCCGCGCTCACTCCGCTATCTCATGAGCGAGCTGGGATTCGAGGAAGTATGCGTGAAGACCCCGCCCGTCTCCTATATCGAGCGCAGCGCAGGATACGTCGGTTCCACCGTGGTCGAGAAACTCGGTTTCTCGCCGACGCCGCAGGCAAAACCCAAGCCGCGAGGCCTGATTGAGAGGATGGTTCGCAAGGGGCTGCGCCTGACCGTGATCCAACCGCTGGCGCGGATCGCCTCCGTCGCCGGCGCAGGGCCATGCCTGGAAGTGGTTTTCAGGAAGGCAACGCGCTGACAACGCTCGCGGCTTCGGCGCCGCGTCGCAGAGAACCTGGAGCCAGCAACCAAAATAAAGGATCAATGAGCCCATCGACCTACATTCCTCGCGAAGATCCACTTTCGTGGATCGTCCGCATTGCCAACAAGTTTCGCAGCCTCTGGATGCAGCGGACCTACCCGTTCATTTCCGTGGGCGGCGACTTCTGCGTGCATTACTCGTGTGATCTGAAACGGTCGATCGCTCCCTATATCAAGATCGGTGATTCGGTTTTGCTCGACCGGGACGTGTGGGTCAACATTCCCGTGGCCCCGGAGAGCGATGAGCCGGTGATTCAATTCGACGAAGGCTGCAAGGTGGGAAGGCGTTGCGTGATTTCGGCGAGAAACCGGATCCACTTCGAGCGCAATGTTATTTTCGCCCCTTCGGTCCTGGTGATGGACCACAACCACGCTTTTGAGGACGTGAAGGTTCCAATCAAGGACCAGGGGGTCACAAATGGCGGGACCATACGAATCGAGGAAGGCTGCTGGATAGGTTTTGGAGCGGCTATTGTCTGTGGCAAGGGCGAACTGGTGATTGGTAGCAATTCCGTGATTGGCGCCAACGCCGTCGTGAGCCGCAGTATACCTCCGAACTCGGTGGTGACGGGCAACCCGGCGCGGGTGGTCAAGCAATTTGATCCCGCCAAGGGAGAGTGGGTGCTGGGATCGCGCGCGCTCGCCCAGGCAACCTCGGTCCCGTGAGCGACTCTGATTTCCGTAATATGATTTCGGTAATCATTCCCGCGCACAACGAGAGTTCGGTCATCGCTCGGACCTTGAAAGCGATCACCCAGGGCGCCGAACCCGGCGAACTGGACGTGATCGTGGTATGCAACGGATGCGCCGACGATACGGCCGCAGTGGCGCGCCGGGTGGCGCCAGCGGTGCGAGTGCTGGAAACCGATGTCGCGAGCAAGACGCACGCTCTCAATCTGGGCGACGAAGCCGCAAGAGGTTTCCCGCGCGTCTATGCGGATGCGGACGTAGTCATCAGCGTGGAAACGATTCGGAGCTTGGCGCGCCGCCTGGAGCGCGGAGACGTGCTGGCCGCCGCTCCCACGCCGAACTTCGATCTTTCGGGTTGCTCCTGGCCGGTGCGCGCCTGCTATGAGATCCGTTCGCTTCTGCCTTCCGCGCAGGAAGGAATCGGCGGCTCCGGCGTATACGCCTTGTCTGAAGCCGGCCGCCGGCGTTTTCGCGAGTTCCCCGCGCTGACAGCCGACGATGGTTATGTGCGCATTCAGTTTCAACCGGAGGAGCGGGAAACTGTGCGCTCCGCCAGTTCCATAGTGTTTCCGCCGCGTACGGTTAAGAATCTGATTGCAACCAAGACCCGGGCTCATTATGGCTCGTTCGAGTTGGCCAGCCTGTTTCCCCGCCTCTGGCAAAATCGCGGCGAGAGCAATAACAAGTCGCTGATGAATTTGTTCAAGAACCCGCGGCTGTGGATCAAGTTAGCGGTCTACTGCGTCGTGACGGCCATCGCAAAACGCCGCGCCGCAAATCACCTGCGCGGGGCGGTGGCGGGATGGGAGCGGGACAATACCTCCCGCGCTATTGCCTAAGCGCCAGATTCTCTTACACCTCTAAGTTCCGCGACAGATGAATAAAACGATGGCAACAGCCCTGGCGGCCACGATTGGACTGGTGGGCTCGGCGGCTTACTTCTCACCCTGGTTCTGGCGGCACTATCGCATGAGCCGGCTACGAAGAGAAGTAGTCAAGAAACGGGCGCTCGCTCTGACCTATGACGACGGTCCCAGCACTGCGATCACCCCGCAGCTCCTCGATCTGCTCCGGACCCGCGAAGCGCGGGCTACGTTTTTCATGTTGGGCCGGCACGCACAGCAACATGGGCACATTGTCGACCGCGTGATAGAGGAAGGTCACGACGTCGGTTGCCATTCCGATCAGCACCTTAATGCCTGGAGAACGTTGCCCTGGGAAGCCGTCGCCGACATCGACGCTGGATACGAACGGCTTTCCCGCTGGATTCAGCCGGATTCCATGTTCCGTCCGCCGTACGGGAAGATGACGCTCCCCACCTACTGGTCGATCCGCCGCCGTAACGCTCCAGTGTGGTGGTGGACCATCGATTCGGGAGACACCGACAACACTCTGCCCGATCCCAGCCACGTGGCCGAGAGGCTGCGCAGAGAAGGTGGAGGCATCGTCCTGATGCACGACTTGGACCGCACGCAACCGCGAAATGAGTTTGTCCTCGAAGTGACTGCGGCGCTTCTTGACGTTGCCCAACAGGAATCATTCCAGGTCATGCCGCTGAGCGAGATATGCCAGTGAAGAAAACTCAGCATCGCGAAAAAGTATTGGCAGTCGCCTCCAGCGGGGGCCATTGGGTCCAATTGCGGCGCGTGGTTCCGGCATTCGCGGCTTCCGAGGTTATTTACGTGACGGTGCTCGAATCCTATCGCTCGCAGGTGCCCGAAAACAGGTTTTATCGCGTGAACGACGCCACCCGCTGGAACAAGCTGGGATTGGTCCTGCTGGCGCTCAGCCTGGCCTGGATCATCCTGAAGGAAAGGCCCTCGGTGGTCGTGTCGACGGGTGCAGCGCCGGGATACTTTGCCATGTTGCTGGGGCGCTGGTTCGGAGCTAAAACGATTTGGATCGACAGCATGGCCAACATCGAGGACCTCTCGATGTCGGGAGCGCGCGCTGGCCGCTTCGCGGACCTGTGGCTCACGCAGTGGCCACACCTGGCCAAGGCAGAAGGCCCCTACTACGGAGGGTCGGTCCTGTGATCTTTGTTACCGTGGGTTCGCAGGAGCCGTTCGATCGTCTGATCCGTGCCGTGGATGAATGGGCGCGATTGCGCGCCCGGTGCGATGTGTTCGCTCAGATCGCGAGCTCGGAGCTTCGTCCGCAGCACATCGAGTTCACGCAATTTCTCGAGCCCTCGGAGTTCAAGCGGATCATGCAGGAGACCCGTGTCATCGTGGCACACGCGGGTATGGGGTCGATTATTTCGGCGCTCGAACTGGGAAAGCCCATGGTCGTGATGCCGCGGCGCGCGAGCTTTCGCGAAACCCGCAATGACCATCAGGTCGCGACGGCCGAGCGTTTCGGTACGCAAGGCAGGATCATCGTGGCCAACGACGAACAAGACTTGCCGGAAAAGCTCGACCACGCCCTCACTCTGGGCGATGGCGATCGAATTCAGGCGCAGGCTTCGCCACGTCTCATCGCCACCATTCGCGCCTTCCTCGATGGCAATCTCTCCGAGCTCGATCCCCCAATATCGAGGGGCAAAGTGGAAGCCCCGGCAGCCAAATCAGCGGCGGCATCTCTGGCCTCATTTCGGGCGGGGAAAGCATAAACTATGCGCGGCATCGCGATTCCGGGGATGGCCACGGCGTGCTGAAAGAAAATTCGTAGTCGGATTGATCTCACCATCCTTCGCATCGAACGTTTTTGTCCGATAAGCAATTCATTTCCGTACTACAATCATCGGCTGAAGACACCGACTGCAAAAATGAACTGAGGCTCCACGATTCGAACTATGCAAACTACCGATATCGAACGCGAAATTCGTACCTTTCTGGTGGAGACTTTTCTGTTCGGCCGCGACGAAGAACTGCGCGACGATTCACCGCTCATGGACAAAGTGATCGACTCCCATGGCGTCGTCGAACTGGTCGTTTTTCTGCAGGAGCGCTTCGCCATCCGGGTGGAGGATGAAGAGGTGACGAACGACAACCTCGACTCGGTAAACAAGGCTGTCGCTTACGTCACGAGAAAGCTCGCTGGCAAAGCCTGAGCGGAGCTGCGCTGGCGTCTCCGGTGCCAATTCCCTCGGGAAGTTACCCGGTGGTCGCGCCACTTCCGGCTATGTTATTCATAATGCATCGGTTATGCGACTTCTAATACAGTCTGCGAGCGGCGCAATTTCGGTGCGTTGAAGGCACAGACCGTGATATGATTTTGCAACATTCCTTCCCCGTATTGGTTCCCCCGAAGGCTTAATCGAGGCCGTTTTGTCGGCTTCCTAACCTAGACACTCCAGTGGGTTATTAAAAAACTATGCTTGAAACTGCGATCATTGGCGCGGGTCCCTATGGACTCTCAATCGCTGCGCACTTCCGAAGTCGCGGCATCTCCTTCCGTATTTTTGGCCGCCTGATGGACAGCTGGCGAAGGCACATGCCCAAGGAGATGTGCCTCAAGTCGGACGGCTTCGCCTCCAACATCTACGATCCGGATGGCGACTTTCCGCTGAGCCATTTCTGCGCGGAGCGGGGCATTGAATATTCCGACGCTGGCATCCCCGTACGCCTCGACACATTCAGTGCCTACGGTCTGGCGTTTAAGGAACGGAAGGTGCCCGAGCTGGAAGACAAGCTGGTCACCAGCCTGGATCGTGTGCCGGGCGGGTTTCGTCTGGGACTCGACAACGGCGAAACCGTGACCGCCCGCAAGGTCGTGCTCGCGGTCGGAATCACCCACTTCGAACACGTGCCCGCGGACCTGGCAAACCTGCCGCCGGAGTTTCTCTCGCACAGCTTTCGCCATCACGACCTGGAACCGTTCCGCGACCGCAACGTGGTGGTGATCGGTGGCGGTTCTTCGGCAACCGACCTGGCTGGTTTGCTGCGCGAGGCTGGCGCCGATGTGCAACTGGTTTCCCGCCGGACGGAGTTGAAATTCCACGGCGCGCCGACGGGCAAGAAGCCTTCGTGGTGGCAGAAAATCAAGCGTCCGAAGTCGGGGATTGGCCCCGGCTGGCGCCTGCGCTTCTTTGCCAACTCACCCATGGTGTTTCATTTCCTGCCCGAGAGCTTGCGGCTGGAAGCCGTGCGCAGAGTACTGGGCCCATCCGGCGGGTGGTTCGCCAAGGAAAAAGTGATCGGGAAGGTACCGTTGCTTCTGGGATACACGCTCAAGGGAGCCGAGGTACGCGACGGCCGCGTGCGGCTTCAGCTTCGCGCGGCTGACGGGACCGAGCGTGAAGTGGTGACCGAGCACGTCATCGCCGCGACCGGCTACAAAGTGGATATGGATCGCCTGAAGTTCGTCAGTCCGGAGATTCGCTCCACGCTCAAGCTGGTCAACGGCGCGCCTGTGCTCTCGACCGGCTTCGAATCGTCGATTCCCGGACTATATTTTGCCGGGATCACCGCCGCTAATAGCTTTGGGCCGGTAATGCGTTTCGCTTTCGGAGCCGGCTTTGCGGCCCGCACCGTGACGCGCGCGATAAAGAAGTCACTGTCGCGCGAACCGGCTTCGGCTCCGGTCCGGCACGAGCTTCACGAAGTGAAGGTGCCGGAAGCGCGCGAGAAGGCCGGCGCCGCCTCAGTATCCTAGGAGCTAGCCCAATCGCACAAAACTTGGACGCATGAAGCTGGACGCATGAAGAGAGAGACCATCGCCATTCACGCCGGCTACGACGGCGACTCCGCAACCAAGGCCGTGGCGGTTCCCATCTATCAGACCGTGGCGTTTGAGTTCGATAGCGCGGAACATGGCGCGGCCTTATTCAATCTGGAAGTCCAGGGGAACATCTACACCCGGATCGGCAACCCCACCAATACGGTTCTGGAAAAACGCGTGGCGGCGCTCGAAGGCGGAGTGGATGCGCTCAGCGTAAGTTCCGGAATGGCCGCCATCGAGTACTCGCTGATCAACATTGCCGAATCCGGCAACAACGTCATTTCCACTCCGCAGCTCTACGGCGCTACCTACACTTTGCTGGCGCACATCTTTCCCAAGCGTGGAATTGAGGGACGATTCGCAAAGACGGACCATCCCGACGACATTGAGAAGCTGATCGACAAAGACACACGAGCCGTTTATTGCGAGAGCGTCGGCAATCCCGCCGGCAACGTCGCCGATATCGAGGGCCTGGCCCGGGTCGCGCATAAACACGGCGTTCCTCTGGTCGTCGACAACACGGTCGCGACGCCGATTCTGTTGCGGCCGATCGAATACGGCGCCGACGTGGTGGTGCATTCCATGACGAAATTCATGGGAGGACACGGCACAACGCTGGGCGGAATGATTGTGGATAGCGGAAAGTTTCCCTGGCGGCAATATCCCGAAAAGTTTTACATGCTGAACCAGCCGGAGATCGCCTATCACGGCGTGGTGTACGTCGACCACTTTGGCGACGCCGCTTATGTCGCGCGTTGCCGCACGGTTTGCCAGCGCAACACGGGCGCAACATTATCTCCCTTCAACGGCTTTCTGCTGCTGCAGGGAGTGGAGACCATGGCCTTGCGCGTCGAGCGTCACGTGGAGAACGCCCGCAAAGTTGCGGAATTTCTGCGCGGCCATCGCATGGTCGAGTGGGTCAATTACGCCGGATTCCCCGACAACCCGCTGTATCCCATGGCGCAACGGTATCTGGGCTCGCAGCGCTGCTCTCTGCTGACCTTTGGAGTGAAAGGCGGCTTCGCGGCAGGAACGAAGTGTTTCAACGCTCTGAGCCTGTTCAAACGAATGGTCAACATGGGCGACGCCAAGTCGCTGGCGTGTCATCCCGCATCCACCACCCACCGGCAGCTGACGCCGGAAGAACAACTGAAAGTCGGAGTGAGCCCGGAGATGATTCGGCTGAGCGTGGGCATCGAGCACATCGACGACATTCTTGCAGACCTCTCCCAGGCGTTAGACAAAGCAACAACATGAGATTCGCGAACATCACCGCGAACATCGCCGCGATTATCGATTTAGGAGGTGCGTCATGGCGCTCTTAATGGATGGAGGCCGGATTCCGCCGCGCTGGCTGGAGAAGAAGCCGGTGCGTCCCGCGAGGTCGCAGGACCGCTACGACTCCGGGGCGGAGTGCGTCGAGATTGCCCTCATCAACAACATGCCGGACGCGGCTCTGGAAGATACCGAGATGCAGTTCATGGAACTGCTCGACGCAGCTTCCGGCGAGATTCCCGTGCGGCTGAAGCTTTACTCGCTGCCCAACGTTCCCCGCAGCGACCGGGGGCAGCAGCATTTGGGCAGTTTCTACCTCGAGGTCGACCGCCTTTGGGACAGCCAGTGCGACGCCGTGATTATGACGGGCACCGAACCTCGCCAGCCCGATTTGCGGCAGGAGCCATACTGGCCGGCTCTGACCGATGTTCTCGACTGGGCCGAGGGCAATACGGCTTCGACGATTCTGTCATGTTTGGCGGCGCACGCCAGCGTTCTCCACAGCGACGGCATTCCGCGGCACCCCCTCCCCGACAAACAATTCGGCGTATTTGAGTCGCAGAGAGTTCTTGACCACGAACTCACTCGGCATGCCGGGCGGCCGATGGGGTTTCCGCATTCGCGATGGAACGAGGTCCGCGAAGACGCGCTGCTTTCTTGTGGCTATGATGTTCTGACCAAATCGTCGCAAGCCGGCGTCGATTTATTTGTGAAGCAAAAAAAGAAGAGCCTGTTCGTGTATTTCCAGGGTCATCCCGAGTACGGAGTGCGGACTCTGTTGAAGGAATATCGCAGAGACATAAAAAGATTTCTCCGGCGGGAGCGGGAAACCTATCCCACGATGCCGCAGGGGTACTTCGACGCCGCAGCAACCCAACTTCTCATCGAGTTCCAGGAAACTGCCGGTGCTCACCGCCGGGAAGAACAACTCGTATTCTTCCCCGAGGCCGTTGTGGCCGGGTCATTGCAAAACACGTGGCAATCGTCGGCGACATGCGTGTACCGCAACTGGCTGCAGTATGTTTTGACGAAGAAGGCGGAGACTTCGGTATTTGCGGCAATGGCGGCATCCTACGCCAGAGTCCCGCGCAAACGCTCGGCGGTTTCGTAGTCGAAGCACGATTCACGCCCCACGCCCCACCACAAGAAATGATCTCTTCCGCACCCAGCGTTGAAAGTCAGGCATCCGAAATCCTGAAGACGCTTCCCGCCCGCATCAGCGACATCGTCGCTCCGTGGGCCGAGAGGTCGCCCGATCGCCCTGCTTTGGTCGAGACGTCCGGGATGTGGACCTATCGGCAATTGTCAGCGGCAGTCTCTAAAACTCAGGCATGGCTTGGCAAGTTGGGTGTCCGTCCCGGCGATCGCGTGATGATCGTGGGGGAGAATTGCCGCGAGTTCGTAGCAACTCTGTTGGCCTCGGCTGCCGTCGACGCATGGCCCGTGCTGGTGAATGCGCGCCTGTCTGCGCGCGAGATCGACCAGATCCGGGATCACTGCGGCGCTCGCCGCGTGTTCTACACCACGAGCGTGTCGCCGCACGCAATAGACCACGCCAAGCGCCACAGCGCGGCGCTTGAAGAAGTCGAAGGCCTGGGGTCGATCGGCATCGGGGCTTCGAACAACAGCGTTGCGCCGGAGCCGATAAACAATAATGAAGATGCGGACATTGCCGACCGCGTCGCGGCCCTGATCTACACTTCCGGCACCACCGGTCTTCCCAAGGGCGTCATGCTGAGCCATCGCAACCTGCTATTTCTCGCGGCGGGAGCGGCAAAGATTCGATCGCTGACGCCGGACGACCGGCTGTACGGCATTCTGCCGATGTCTCATGCGGTAGGCCTCTCCGTGGTTTTGCTGGGTTCGTTGCTTAGCGGCGCATCGCTTTACCTGTCGCCGCGCTTCGATCCCATGACCGCTCGCGTGACGATCGAAAAAGAGCGAATGACCGTGTTGCTGGGCGCTCCGGCTACGTTTACCCAATTTCTGCAATACGCAAAGTTGCGAGGCATCGCATCGCTGAGGTTTCCCGACCTCCGAATCATTTCTTCCTCCGGAGCACAGCTCCATCCTTCCACCAAGTCAGCCATCGAGAAACTTTTCGGCATGCCGCTGCACAACGGGTATGGCGTGACCGAATGCTCTCCCACGATCGCGCAGACCAGAGTTGAATCTCCCCGTAGCGATACTTCGATCGGACCGCCGTTCCCGGGGGTTGAAATCAAATTAGTTGGCCGGGATCGGATGCCGGTGGCCGAGGGAGAAGCCGGCGAACTATGGGTGCGCGGACCCAACATCATGAAGGGTTATTATCGCGCTCCTGAAGAGACCGCCTCCGCTGTCGATGCGGAAGGCTGGTTTAACACGCGCGACCTGGC
Organism: Acidobacteriaceae bacterium; assembly: GCA_003140075.1. GTDB lineage: Bacteria > Acidobacteriota > Terriglobia > Terriglobales > Acidobacteriaceae > Sulfotelmatobacter. The sequence continues at coordinate 88,897 of PLIO01000070.1, forward strand.
CCGGCTGGAAGACAGAAATCTTTTCATCGTGGGACGAACAAAAGATCTGATCGTTCACCATGGCTTCAACGTCTACCCCGCCGAAGTCGAGGCGGTGCTGAATGCTCACCCTGCGGTCGTGCAGTCCGCGGTGATTGGCCGCTCGGTCGAAGGAGACGAGGAAGTTGTCGCCTTCGTTCAGCCCGTGCCGGACTTGCCTTTGACGGTCGCGGACCTTGCGGAATATGCCGCGCAGCATCTTGCTTCGTACAAACGCCCGGCGCAAATTCTTCTGGTTCCTACCATGCCGCTAACTCCGACCGGAAAAGCCGTCAAGGCTGAGCTCGCCAAGATGGTCGAACATCCCGCCGCGTTGACCCGGTAAACTACCTACCTAAAGCGACACTTCGATCAGGCTCGGATCCTCGCTTTCCAATCCTTCCCGCAAGTCCTTCGCAAATCTTTCAAACGAAATCACGCGCGCCCCTGGCACGCCCGTACTATTTTCTGGGAGCTATAGCAAAAAATGCGCCACTAGCCCGCAGAGTGGGGCCCTGCCAGGAAGCCGCCGTCGAGAACCAGGGACTGCCCCGTCATGAAAGAGGCGCGGTCCGAGCACATCCATAACACGGCCTCGGCGATTTCCGCCGGTCTTCCCAAACGGCCGACGGGATGGAGACCAACAACGGATTTACAGACCGCCGGAGCGCCGAAGAGACGCTCGCCCATCGGCGTTTCGATCACGCCGGGACACACCGCGTTGATCCGAATCCCGCTCTTGGCGTTTTCCAGCGCGGCGGTTTTCGTCAACCCGATCACTCCATGTTTGCTCGCGCTGTACGCTCCTGCCCCAACCGACCCGATCAAGCCCGTAACGGACGCCATGTTCACGATGGCTCCGCCGCCACCCTGCTTGATCATCCGCCGAATTTCGTACTTCAGGCAGAGCCATACGCCCTTGAGATTGATGGCGATGGTGCGATCCCAGTCTTCTTCGGATTGTCTGACGATTGGGACCCAAGCACCTTCGGTCCCCGCGTTATTGAAGGCGATATCCAAGCGGCCAAATTTCTCGACCGTCTTCTGGATGAGCGCATCGACTTCGGAGCCTTTCGACACATCGGTTTTCACAAACAGGCTATCGCCGCCTTCCGCACGGATCAGTTCGATGGTCTCCTGACCCTCGGCTTCGCGCCGGCCTGCAACCACTACCTTGGCTCCCGCCTTAGCGAAAAGTAACGCGGTGTGCCGGCCAATCCCGGACGTGCCGCCCGTCACGAGCCCAACTTTTCCTTCCAACTCCCTGGTCATAGTTCTCCTGCGCGCATCGGACCTCTCAAGATAGAACCGAGAGTGTAGGCTGGGCGCGAAGCTTCCGTCAAACGAGATATGTTCAAATACATTCGTTGAGCGTCCCTGGGAGCGTCGAGCCTGTTTTTCGAGTGGCGGATATGGAATTCTAAGGAGAATCAGGATGAAAACTGCAATTCTAACGACGGGCGAACTTGTTGGCACTTGGAAGCTGGTGTCCGCCTCGAGCACATCGTCATCGGGAGATCGAGACGAAACTCCCTATGGTCCCACGCCTGTAGGTCTTCTCACCTATACGGAGGATGGCAGAGTAAGCGCCATGATCAGTCACGGGGGGCGAAAACCGCTCTCTGTCGGTGGAGGATCGCTGGAGGAACAGTCCGAAGCGTTTAAAACATTTCTTGCCTATGGGGGACGGTACACACTCAGCGGTGACAAGGTGACGCATCACGTCGAAATCGCCTCGATCCAGAACTACGTAGATAGGGACCTGGTCCGCAACGTCAAATTCCAGGGTGATCAAATCACGTTGGTTACCCCACCAACGCGAGTGAACGGAAAAATCCAGACGGTCGAATTGATTTGGCAGCGTCTAGCGGCCCGGCTCCTGAAACGCGCTTTCTCACCGTGCTAAGCTCGACATCAGTAAGGTAGCGGCTTCTGTGTGACTGGAATTTCTGATTTCGCCAACAGGGAAGGTTGTCCATGGTTGACGCTCCGGGCAGAAAAGTAGTTTTCAGCGACGAGGTTCTGCAGGATCCGTATCCCACGTACGCCCGCTTGCACGAAGAAGGTCCGCTGCATTTCTTGGATGTCGGCAAATGGGCGGTATGGTCGATTTTCAGTCACGCCGAGTGCTCCTCGATCGCGAAAGACCCCCGGTTATCGGCAAAACGCGCGCAGCAGATGTTATTGCCGCTGCCCATCAGCCGCCAGGCTGAGTTCAGCGAACTCGCGCGCATGCTGGGCTTGTGGCTGATTTTCATGGACGCGCCGCAACACACGCGGTTACGCAAACTCCTCAACAAAGGATTTTCGCCGGCGGCGATTGAAGGCTTGCGCCCGCGAGTCGAAGCCATGGTTGACCTGATGCTGAAGCCGCTGCAGCGTGGTTCGGAAGCTGACCTCATGAGCGAATTCGCAAACCCCATGCCGGTGCGCATCATTCTGGAAATGCTGGGAATACCGCAGGAGTTGCGCGACATGTTCGTTAATTGGTCGCGGGACATCGCGGTGTTTCGGGGCAGTCCGGATCGCACGGTGGAGCAGGCGCAAGCGGCGCAAGATGCGCTCATTGGGTTAACCGATTTTTTTCGCAAGACCGTGGCGGAACGAAGGCGCAATAAAGGGAACGACCTGATCAGCCTTCTCATCGACATCGAGGATGAAGGCGAAGTGCTGACCGAAGAGGAGTTATACGCGCAGTGTATCGCGCTGCTTTTCGCCGGGCACGAGACCACTCGAAACCTGATCGGCAACGGAATGTACACGCTCCTGAAGCACCCGGAAGAAACTGCGGAATTACGGGAAAAACCGGAGATGATCCGCACCGCCGTGGAGGAGCTGTTGCGTTACGAAAGTCCCGTGCAATTAACGGCGCGCGTGCTCAAGGAAGAGATCGAGGTTTGCGGCCGGCGCATACCGAAGAAGTGGTCGATCCTGTGCATGCTTGGTGCGGCGAACCGTGATCCAAAAAAATTCAAGGATCCCAATCGGTTAGACCTGAAAAGGCTGAACAACGAACACCTGGCTTTCAGCGCGGGCCCGCATTTTTGTATTGGAGCGCAGCTCGCGCGGTTGGAGGGGCAGATCGCGCTCTTGAATCTGGTGCAGCGCTTCCCGGCGATGAAGCTGGCCGGCCCGCGGCCGGAGTGGGCTTCTACATTTGGATTCAGGGGCCTGAAAAGTCTTCCCGTGATTCTGTGAAAAGCCTTTGTTCCAGCGGTTCGCGAAAGAGCTTCTCGGCATGATCACCGCCGTGCAGTGTTAGTGTTTTATCAGCCATGAAGATCATGACGGTGGTAGGGGCTAGGCCGAATTTTATGAAGGCCGCCCCGGTTGTGTTCGCGATCCACGATCACAACTCCGGAGTTGCGACTCAATCTCCGGACGACGCTTCCGGAATAATCAAGCATGTGCTTGTCCACACCGGGCAACATTACGATGAAGCCTTGTCGGGATCGTTCTTCTTGGATCTCGGCCTTCCCCGCCCTGATGTCCATCTGGAGGTCGGCTCCGGGTCGCACGCCGTGCAGACGGCGGAGATCATGCGGCGATTCGAGGAAGTTCTTCTTGCGGAAAAGCCTGATGTGGTTGTCGTTTTCGGAGATGTGAACTCCACCGTCGCGTGCGCCCTCGTGGCCTCGAAGATCGCGCTGGACGCAAGCGGAACGCGTCCCTTGATCGCCCACATTGAAGCCGGACTGCGCTCCTTCGACGCTTCGATGCCGGAAGAGATTAATCGCGTCATCACGGATCATCTCTCCGATCTGCTATTTATAACCGAAGAAAGCGGGATCCAGAATCTGTGCCGGGAGGGAATCGCGCCGGAAAAGATTCATTTCGTGGGCAACACGATGATTGACTCGCTTCTGGCTTCGGTGGAAAAAGCCGAAAAATCTGCCGTTCTCGATCGATTCGGCCTCCGAAGTAGTTCCGATGCATCCCCAGGCAATATTCGCCGCTACGCTCTTCTGACTTTGCACCGGCCATCGAACGTGGACAAGCAAAAAACTTTTCTAAATATTCTGGAGGGGCTGGAGGAACTGGCGAGTTCCTATCCCATTCTTTTTTCCGCACACCCAAGGACGCGGAAGCGGATCGCGGAATTCGGCCTGGAGCGTTTCTTTCGGGCGAGCAGCGAAGCGGGGATTCGCCTGCTCGATCCTCTGGGATACCTCGACTTTCTCTGCCTAATGAAACACGCTGCGCTCGTGGTCACGGACTCGGGGGGAATTCAGGAAGAGACCACATGTCTGGGCGTGCCGTGCGTTACCGTCCGCGAGAACACCGAAAGGCCGGTAACCGTAACGTCTGGCACCAACATCATCGCCGGGACTAGCCAGGAAAAAATCCGGAGAGCGGTGAAAGAACAGTTGAGTCAGCGTAAACAGGCGCGGAGCCCGGAGAAATGGGACGGTAAGGCTGCAGGCCGCATCGTAGAGGCGATTGTGCGCGAGTTCGCGCAAAGGAAAATAGATCTCTGACGGGCTTTGTTACAGCGGCACTTCGATCAGCGCCGGCCCTTCGCTGGCAAAACCATCCCGCAGAGCCTTGGCAAATTCGTCCAGCGAATTGACCCGGGCGCCGGGCACTCCCATGCCCTTCGCCAAGTGCACCCAATCGAGGTTCGGCCGGCCGATCTCGAACATGTCCAACGCACGACGCCCCGGATCGCCCACACCCAGGTACGAAAACTCCCGCTTGAGCACCGCATAAGAACGATTGGCAAAAACCACCGTCGTGACCTTGAGCCCTTCGCGGGCCATGGTCCACAGGGCTTGTAGTGTGTACATGCCGCTCCCGTCGGCACTCAGGCATAGCACCCGGCGGTCCGGGCGTGCCACTGCCGCGCCCGCCGCCAGCGGCAAAGCAATCCCAATCGAGCCTCCGGTGTTGCCCAGCCAGTCGTGGGGCGGAGCGCCTCTGGTCGCTGCCATCATGCCTCGTCCTGAGGTCATGGATTCGTCCACCACGATGGCGTTCTCCGGCAGGAGTGCGCCCACCGCGGCGGCAAGGCCCGCCAATGTAATCTCGCCGCTCGGCACATGTGGTCGTTCTATCTTCTGCTCGACAAGGTGTGTTCGATGCGGCGACGACAACGCTACCCAGAGCGCTTCGAGCGCACCGATATAATCCTCGCCGGGACTGGCCAGCGTGTAGATATCGCATTCCGCTGACGTGAAAGCACTGTCCTTCCCCGGATAAGCGAAATATGCCATCGGAGGGTGCTCGCCCACCAGGATGAGCTGGCGAAATTCCTTCAACTGCTCAACCGCCTGCTCCAGGACGTACTGGACGCGTTCGACTTGAGCGACGCCGACGCCGCGCTCCACACGCACGACGGGGTAAGGAGCAAGGAGCTTAGCGCCGGTCGCGGATGCGATGCTGCCCGCGACGGTTAGACCTTTGCCGTAGAGTACATTCCCGGTCATGAGAATCGCCGTTCGCAATCCCGACCGGAGCATGGCTGCCGCACGCTCGATGGTTGCGGCGGCAGGCAAGGGAGGCTTTGGTAAAGCGGGGAGCGTAGCGATTGTTCCTCCCTCGGTCCAGGCAACATCGGCAGGCACGATCAGCGTAGCAATCTGGCCGGGAGCGGTGCGCGCTACGACGATCGCATCGGCTGCGTCGCGGCCCAACTCGGATGCTGAAGCAGATGTTCGCAACCACTTGGAATGCGGGCGCGCGATGGCCTCGATGTCTGAAGTTAGCGGTGTGTCGTGATGCAGGTGATACGTGGCATGCTGGCCCACAAGGCTGACTATGGGAACCTGCGCCCGGCTGGCATTGTGCAGATTCGCCAGCCCATTGCCGAGGCCGGGACCGAGATGCAGCAGGGTACATGCCGGCTTCTCAGCCATGCGCGCATAGCCGTCCGCCGCTCCAGTCACAACCCCTTCGAAGAGGCCAAGCACGCAGCGCATTGCTGGCGTTCGATCGAGCGCAGCGACCAGATGAATCTCCGAAGTTCCGGGGTTGGTGAAGCAGACTTCAACGCCTCCGGCAATCAGCGTGCGAATTAAGCTTTCCGCCCCGTTCATGGTCGATCTTTCCTGTCGGCTTCTTCCACGTAGTGAGTAAGCACCGCGGCAAGACTCTTGAAGTGCGTGCCAACCATTCCGAGATGATCGCCGGGGACAGTTTCGATCTCAAGTTCAGTTGCCAGCCTTTTCCAAATCGCGGTTGGATCGTTTGGCAAATACGAGTTCGCCTCCGGCCTCACAAAGTTTATCTTGCCTCGATAAACCGTGGGCCGATAGCGTTCCAGAGCCACGAAATCACTTTCTCTAACGCGCGATGTAGTCTGGGCGAACGATAGGCAACGCGTTTCTGGAGGAAGCGCGTGGCCCTTGTGAACTCCGGCGATGTGCAAACGACGTTCAACTCCGTCAACGAGGTATGAGAATGCGCGCCGGATGGGCATTTGCTTCATGTTGGAGACATGACCTGACATCTTTTTCGCAAACAGCCACAGTCTTTGGGCTGGTGGGAAGTAGCGGGGATGCGGGTAAGTATCGATCAACACCAGCAGGGCCACACTCTTCCCGGCATCGGACAAGCGCTGCGCCATTTCCAAGGCTATCAGCCCACCGAATGAGTAACCGATCAGAATGCACGAACTATCGGGCTGCAATTCTTTGAGCGCATCAAGATAGAACACGGCCATATCTTCGATACGTTCGAGCGGTTCCTCCATTCCGTCGACGCCCTTGGCTTGAATGCCATAGATCGGGTGGCCAGTGCGAATGTGCTTGGCGAGTTCGGAGAAACTCGCACGGCCACCCAGCCCATGTGTAATGAGAACAGGCGGCGTCTGGCTGCCCGCCTTTAATTGGACAAGAGGCGAGAACCGCGGGAGGGCAGGCTGCTCTAACAGGGAAGCAAGCGCCGCGATCGTAGGAGCGTAACAGATTGTAGCGCTCGGAAGTTTCCGGCCCCACATCCGCTCGATCTCGGCAAATATGCTGTCCGCTAACGGATCATTGCCGCCCAGATCAAAAAAACTCTCCTCGGGGTCGATGGGGGAGCGTTGCAGAACGCGCTGCCAAATCTGCGTGAGAGCGTCGACCGTCGCGGCGGTTGGCTTATCGTTCACCGTACACTCTCACCGTACACCCGCACCGCACACCCGCACATTGACCAAGACTCCGCCGATCATGAATGCGCGAACGCCCAGTAGAGCTCTCGAGCCTTGGTATAGATCGGACCGAATGGCAGCGAACGGTCGCCGATCCGCGTCACCGGCACCACTTTCGAGTAGTTTCCCGTGGCGAAAATCTCATCTGCCTTCTCAAAGTCCGCGTAGGTGAGAGTTTTCTCCACCACAGTCACGCCCGCTTTCTGTAGCAGTCCGATCACCCTTTGCCGGGTGATGCCAGCGAGAAACGTTCCATTCGGAATTGGTGTGAGAACGACGCCATCCTTTGCCATGAAAACGTTCGAGGTAGCCAGTTCGGCGACGTTGCCCAGCATGTCGCAGACAATCGCATTGTCGAAGCCCCGGGCGTGCGCTTCGAAAAGTGCGCGCGAGTTGTTCGGATAAAGGCATCCCGCCTTGGAATCGACTGGCATCGTCTCAATGGTAGGCCGGCGAAAGGGAGACACCGTAACCGAAAAGCCTTTCGGCGTGCGCATCGGCGCTTCGTAGATGGAGAGACACCATCGGGTGGACTCGGGGTCGTGCGCCTGAACCCACGGACCTTCATTCTCCGCCCAGTACATGGGCCGAATGTAGAGCGCAGCATCTTTGTCGAAGCGCGCTACGCCCTCGCGCGCCAGCCTGATCCACTCTTCGGTCGACACCGTGGGTTTGAGGAAGAGCTTCTTTGCGGAGTCGTTTACGCGTGCGCAATGGAGATCAAGATCGGGTGTGACGCCTTCAAACGCACGCGCGCCATCGAAGACAATTGAGCAAAGCCACGCGGCGTGGGTGCGCGGACCCATAATCGGCACGTTGCCTTCGTGCCAGGCCCCCTCGAAATATGTCCAGGTCTTGGTCCAACCGGTTCCGAGTGTCACTTCCGTCTCCACTGCCTGTTCTTCGTAAGCTACGCCACCCGAATTTAGGGCGTCAATAACTCACGCGGTCCGGTACTCATTTCGCACGGCTTGCATAACCGAAGATGGACTTCAGCTCGAGGAATTCTTCCAGCCCAGCCTCGCCCCACTCGCGGCCGTTGCCTGACTGTTTGTAGCCGCCAAAGCAACCGGCGAAGTCGACCCGCGCGTTATTGATGTGTACGTTGCCCGAACGAATTCGCTTGGCAACCCGCCGCGCGTGTTCGAGGTCTGCCGAACTCACAAAGCCTGACAAACCATAAGGCGTGTCATTCGCAATTCGGACTGCGTCGTCTTCATCTTCGTAGGGAATCATGCAAAGGACCGGGCCGAATATCTCTTCGCGCGCGACGGTCATCTCGTTGCTGACATCGGCAAACACGGTCGGCTTGACGAAGTAGCCTTTGTCTTTATTTATACCCTCGGGATTTATGCCCTCGGGACGTCCGGGACCGCCGGCGATCAAGTTTGCGCCCACTTCGATGCCCTGGGCGATTAAGCGCTGCACTTTTTCGAACTGAGCTTTGCTGGCGAGCGGGCCCATGTGCGTGGCTTCTGCAGACGGTTCGCCGACCTGGGTAGCATCCGCGGTTTTCTTCGCTGCTGCGATCGCCTGTGCCATCTTCGACCTCGGAACCAGCATGCGCGTGGGAGCGTTGCAGGATTGACCGGTATTGCGAAAACACGCTTGCACGCCTTCCTTGACCGCTCCATCGAGATCGGCATCGTCCAAAATAATGTGGGCCGACTTGCCGCCGAGCTCCTGTGTAACCCGCTTAACCGTAGGGGCGGCGGCTAAAGCAACGGCGATTCCTGCCCGCGTGGATCCAGTGAAGGAAACCATGGCTACATCGGGATGCGAAGAAATCGCTCTACCGACCGTGGGCCCATCGCCATTTACTAAGTTAAAAATACCGGGCGGAGTTCCCGCTTCGTGGAGAATCTCCGCAAATAAATATGCCGAGAGAGGCGCAATCTCGCTGGGCTTGAGGACCATGGTGCACCCGGCGGCGAGAGCCGGCGCGACCTTGGCGACAACCTGGTTCATCGGCCAGTTCCAGGGTGTAATGAGCCCGCAAACTCCAATCGGTTCTTTTCGCATCAGCGTCGAGCCCTTGAGATCTTCGAACTTGAACTGCTCCAGAACTTTCACAATCTCAAACAAATGCCCCAGACCAGCCGGAGTTTGTGCCGCTCGTGCGAGAGAAATGGGACATCCCATCTCCTGCGAAATAGTTTCGGCCATGGCTTCAGACTTGGCCTTGTAGATCTCGATGATCCGCCGCAGAAGCGCCAACCGCTCCTCAACAGTGGCTTCCGAGTACGACTCGAAGGCGCTCTTGGCTGCGGCCACGGCTTTATCGACGTCGGAAGAGCTGCCGAGCGAGATCGTTGCGATGGGTTGCTCGTTTGCGGGATTGATGACTTCGAAGTCGTGAGCTTTGCTCGGACTGACCCATTTCCCATCGATGTAAAACTGCCGGCAATCCTTCATTCATGCTCCAATCGGCAACACCAGGTAAGCACAAAGGTGTTCACCCTTCATGTTACCGCGAGTTTGCGTGGAGCTTTCCAAAGTCTTGGCACCAAGGTTTTTCTTGAAGGAAGCTGATGGTGTTAAGGTGAAACCGTGCGCCCGCTGGCGCTTCGCACTACGCGGGCGAATGGGTGCATTTTGCAGGACACGACGAACCGAGCATCGACTTCCAAATTGTCGCCACTTCTAGTTTTTTCAATGCTGGGAGCGATTTCTCTGGCGATCTGGTGGGGTTCGCTCTTGTCTACGTTTGCTCTGGCTCTGAGCGACGAGCAATTCACCCACGTCCTGCTGATTGTGCCTATCAGCGCGGCCTTGATCATCCTGGATTGGCGCTCGCCCGAACCCTCCACCGGATCGGCCGTGAGGATTGGTTCAGCATTGCTGGCCGTCGCCGCTTTGCTGACCTGCGTTGTGAGATTGAAAGTGGCCGCGCTGGTCCCCGATTGTCAGCTTGCGGTGAACATGCTGGCGTTGGTGCTGTGGTGGATCGCGGCTTTTGTCTTTTGTTTCGGCACCGGTGCGTTCCGGCGCGCGCTCTTTCCTCTTTGCTTCCTATTCTGGCTGGTGCCTTTCCCAGATTTCGTTTTGGCTCCCGTCATTAGTTGGCTGCAGCAAGGCTCTGCCGCTTCTGCCCATATACTTTTCGCGGCGGTGGGTGTTCCCGTGGCACAACATGGGATGCTGTTGCATATTCCAGGTCTGACGCTCGAGGTTGCGCCGGAGTGCAGCAGCATCCGTTCGAGCTTGATATTGATGGTCACGACCATGGTTCTTGCGCAGCTTCTCCTGCGCTCACCCTGGCGAAAGGCCTTGATCATCGCTGTGGCCATCCCTCTTTCTGTCGCCAAGAACGGGCTTCGCATATTTGCCCTCGGAATGCTCGCAACCCGCGCGAGCCCGAGCTTTCTGACGGGGAGACTCCATCGCCAGGGCGGGATCATCTTCTTTCTCATCGCTCTGGCTGCGGTATTCCTGCTTATTTGGATTTTGCGCCGGGGTGAATCGGAAAAGCCAAGACTCGCGTCGGGAGATGCGGTTCGAAAACAGACCGAACTTAAGGTCGATTCAACTTAGCGATGGGCAAGGTCAAACGTCACGGCTGCTGCGGAGGAGCTGATGTTCAGCATGGAGATATACCGTTCCATCTTGTGATGGCCGGTCTTGTGGAAGAAGTAGCTGAGCCCGACCACGCCAGCCGTCTCGCCAGCGAAGTTCACGGCAAGCCCCGCGGTGCTGCCGCTGAACACACGCGTCACAGGGTTCAGTTCCTGGCCGCCGCCGTGCAGATTGTCCTTGGTCACAACGAAATCGGCGGCGCTGAACGCGGCGTTTGTCGCAAACAGAATGCTATTTTCACGATCCCAGAATCGATGGCTCGGCGCCTCGGGAAGTCTGGTGGGTTGAACCGAGCTCACCATCGGGGCAGGTTCCATAGCCGCGGGTTGGAGCAAAGCGGCAGAGACCTCCTGGGACAGCACCGGCCGGCACAAACCCAGCACTGCCAACAAGATTGCTGCCCTGTAGCGAACGATCCCGCGAAGCCATTTTGTCTGCATAAACTTTAGTGAGTGCCGAGCATCGGCCACCTGTACTAGTACTAACGCAAGTGCCTAGCCACCGAGAATGGCTCCTAAGTGCCAGTAAGATGTTTGGAATGATTACTTTAGGTGTGACTGGAGTGACTAAAGTCACTCCCCGTATGCAAGAGCTTGCATACGCGCGAGCGTTTCTCTCGTTGGACCGACGTTGAAGGTTGATGTGAGCTAGGAAGCCGTCGCCCTCAGCGTCAAGCAGCTTGTGAGTCCGGTAGAATGCTCCGTTCTTGCGGATGAGGCGTCCGGAGGTTCATGATCCGCAACGTGGGAGCGAGACAACAGGTGAGAAGCTTATCGATCTTCGTCAAACTGACACCAGCGGTTCTGGGAGTAGTCGCGTTCGTGACCTTGAGTTGCACGCCGCGGAACGAGAGCCAAACCAGGCACACACCGAGTCCCGGCGATGGAAAGGCGCCACAGTCGGCCGAAATCCCGATGTGCAGCGGAGCTCCCGCCGCTTCGTCTGACGGGCACACGCCTTCGCAGGTCAATCCGCATCCGCACTCCGTGACGCTCTCGTGGAATGCGGCCATTCCCGCGACCAGGTCACCGCTGGATGCGATCAAGGGTTACTACGTGTATCGCAGTCTCGCGTCTCATCGATACCGCGAGAGAGATAGAATCAGCGATTCAATCGTTCTGGGCACCCGATGTATCGATACCGCTGTCGAGCCCCGAAAGACGTACTTCTACGTCGTCAAGGCAGTTACGACAGGCGGAAAGCAGAGCAAATCGTCACTCGAGATTAAGGCAGCGGTTCCCTTTCCCTGACGCGCATCGAGCGCGGTCGTGATCATAGGAGAAATAGCCTTCTACGGGACCACCGCTTGCACTGGCGTCGAGCGAGTGCTCTCCTGTCCACTGGAGTTCACCGAAGTGGCAGCATAGTAATAAGTCTGCCCGGAGACGACCGTGCTATCGGTATAGGCAGTATTGGACTCCAGGATGGGATTTATTTTGGCATACGTGCCGTTCGTGCTCGCGCTCCGATAAACGTTGTAGCCCACTGCATCCGCGCTGGAATTCCAGAAGAGGTTGACGCTGTAGGCAGTCACGGTACCGGTGCCATTCAGCGATTCAACCGCTTGGGAGTTGGATGCATTGCTGCCGAACGTGAGAGCGCCAGACACCGTACCGCTGCTTTGTGGCGTGAAGGCTACATTGAATGACATGCTCTGCCCCGTGGCGATCGTCAACGGGAAAGAGGCTCCATTCAAGACAAATTGCGAACTGCTGCTGCTGGCAGAGGATACCGTCACAGTTGCACCCACTGCGCTCATCGTCATTGGTTCAGTCTGTGTTGTTCCAACCGGCACGTTGCCGAAACTCAGCGGCGCCGGAGCTATGGTTAGCTGACCCGTCGTCGTTCCCGTGCCGGAAAGAGGGACGGTTAGCGCGGGACTAACCACAAGCAGGCTCCCCCCGACTGTGCCGGATGATTGCGGGTTGAACGTGACATTGAATGTGGCGCTTTGCCCGGCAGCCAAAGTCAGAGGTAGATTAGGCCCGCTCATTGAGAATCCGCTACCAGTTGTCGTAACCGCCAACAGGGTCACCTTCCAGGAACGGTCGTTCGTGAGCACCACGGGCACAGTGGCACTGCTCCCTACCGCCACCTGGCCAAACGAAGCACTCGATGGCGTGGCGGTCACGGACTCGCTACTCACGCCCGCGCCCTCAGCGTCAAGCGTTAAGGTGGAGTTGGACGCATCGCTGGAGAACTTGATCGTTCCCTGCGTCCACCCGTTCGCCGAGGGAGTGAAGCTCACACTCACCCCGACGCTTTGCCCCGCTGCTAACGAAAGGGGGAGGCTCAGCTGGGGCGCCGTGAACTCTCTGTTGCTGATCGTGACTTCCGAGATCGTGACACTCGTCTGCCCTGTATTCGTCACGGTCGCCATCAAGGTCTCGCTCTGACCCGTGATGATGTCGCCAAATTGAAGGCCCGTGGGATTGCAAGTGAGTTGTCGGGTGGCTGCACCGGCACTCACCGACGCTATGCCAAACAGCAGGATTGCCAAACCGATGGTTGGAAAATGGATTGCGGGGACGGAGAAAGACTGGATGATGGACTGGGGGAGTCGCATGCATCCAGTATGGGAACCCGTCACTGCGCCGAGTAGATTCCGGCAGTACATGAACCGCATTGGCCGGTAGGCCAACAGGTCCAAATCGGAACTGATTGCCCATTAAGGGGCCCAAACTCGAATAGAAAATCGGAAGGGCATGAAGTGGTAGATGGGCACGTCCTCGGCAACTGCCAACTGAACGGAATTATGATTTGCATGAGCGCCGGCCGTTCACAGTATTCGACTCGAACGACGCTTCGCTGCCAGCACGCTCACGGAGCATCAGGGAAGGCCACTCATTGTTTGGACAGGGAGCGCCCAAATGCCTAATACCACTTGAGTATCGGAGTGAAACGAAAAAGGTAGGAATGCGCCGGTAGAACTGAATGCTGGGAGCGCGTGTACAATCCCTCAGCATCGGGAATGCTCAATGAACCCTCCCACGCAGCGTAGCTCGCGGAACTTGCCCGATCGGGCAGAATGGGATCGGATTGCCACCAGTGCACAATTTCAAGACTTGTTGGCCAGGAAAAAAGCATTCATTCTTCCAGCCCTTCTGTTTTTTCTCGTGTACTACCTGCTTCTTCCTATTCTGGTCGGGTGCGCACCAATACTGATGTCTAATCGAGTGCTCGGAACCGTGACTCTGGCGTACCTATTCGCGCTCTCCCAATTCGCCGTGGGGTGGGCGATTGCCGGGTTATACCTAAGGGCTTCTACGAAGTTCGACAAGCTCATCGAGGATCTCCTTGCGCGGGCGAATGGTTCCGAAGGAGGGAGGTGAGTGTCGATTGCCCTGGTTGTTTTCCTCGCATTCATCGCAGGTACTCTCGGAATCACATATTGGGCTGCGAAGCGCTCCCGCGGAGCTAGCGCGTATTTCGCCGCCGGTCGTGGCATCACAGCCTGGCAAAATGGATTTGCAGTAGCGGGTGATTTCATGAGTGCGGCGTCATTTCTCGGGATTGTCGGTCTGATTGCACTGCAGGGGTTCGACGGATTTTTGTATGCGGTTGGCGGCTTTGCCGCTTTCGTGACGATCCTCCTGTTGGTCGCGGAACCACTTCGCAACACCGGGAAATACACCATGGGAGATGTGTTGGCCTACCGCCTGCGGCCACGGCCAGTGCGGGCGCTGGCTGCTCTCAGCACACTGGCGACGATTCTGTTTTACATGATTGCGCAAATGGTTGGTGCGGGAGCGCTGGTGGCGCTGCTTCTGGCGAATTCCGGCATCAGCTACAACATGGCGGTAACCGGAGTGGGCATCCTGATGATGGTATACGTGGTTTTCGGCGGCATGTTGGCGACCACGTGGGTGCAGATCGTCAAAGCTATGCTGTTATCGACGTGCGCCTTCGCTCTGACCATCTTGGTGTTGGGACATTTTCATTTTGATCTCGGCGAGTTCTTTGCCGCGGCCAGCCGGGTCGCATACCATCAGAAAGATCAACTGGTTGTCCGAGACTTCCTACAACCCGGTTTGCACTACAAGCCGCCCTATGGGCCGCTCGATTTGATCTCCCTAGGGCTGGTATTCGCTGTCGGAACAGCGGGGCTTCCGCACATTCTGGTGAAGTTCTACACCGTGCCTGACGCGCAAACAGCACGCAAGAGCGTAGTGTGGGCCATGATTCTGATCGGCAGCTTTTATGTAATGACCTCCGTGCTCGGCCTCGGCGCGGCCGCCATCGTGGGCCCAGACTATATTGTCACTCACGGTGGAACCAACATGAGTGGTCCGCTGTTGGCACAAGCTCTGGCGGGTGACGTTTTTCTGGCTCTGGTGTCGGCCGTTGCTTTCGCCACGATTCTTGCCGTTGTGGCGGGCTTGACGATCAGCGCATCCACTTCCTTCGCTCACGATTTCTGGATCAATGTGATCCACCATGGAGTGGAGCGGAGGTCCGGCGAAACGGTCCTGATGGCGCGGGTTTCGGCGCTGGCGGTTGGAGCGGTTGCAATTATGATCGCGATTGCATTGGGACCGGCGTCCAATGCCGGGATTCTCGCAACCCTCGGCATGGCGGTGGCCGCCTCCGCGAACTTTCCCGTCGTTGTGCTCTCGATCTTCTGGCGTCGCTTCAATACCGCGGGGGCCATCGCCGGTTTGTCGGTTGGCCTGCTGGCCTCGATCGGGCTCATCCTGGCGAGTCCGAACTTCATGGGCATCGATCCACTCAACGCAACCGGGACCGTACACCACCTGATTCAAGCGAAGGCGTGGTTTCCATTGGAGAACGTAGGCATCGTGAGCGTGCCGCTCGGTTTTTTGGCGGCGATTGTAGGCACTCTGCTCAGCGATGAACCCAGTTCCGAAGCGAAGTTCAACGAGTTCATGGTCCGCGCGAACACGGGGCTGGGAGCGGAAGAAGCCGCGGCAAAAACCACCGTGAGCTGAATCTGGTCTCGATTCTTCAGCGATAGTGTGGCGGATTGACGGAGCGATCCATACCCATGCATTTCTCTCCGCCGGGTGCGACGTTGACACTGATCAGATGTGGGCGCTTCGACGAGAACGCTTGTTTCAACGCGGGTTCGAGATCTTCGGGCCGGTCCACTTCCTGCGCGGTTACCCCATAGCCCTGAGCTATTTTAACCACGTCGATGCCGGGCAAGTCCATCCCCGCAACGTTACGCCCCACCTGAGTAAAATCGCAAAAGGCCTTCAACGCAGAGTAGTCCGCATTTCGCAGCACGATGATCACAACGGGGAGGTTGTGCTGAGCGGCACTCCAGAGAGTTTGGATCGAATATTGAATCGAGCCATCTCCAATCGGACACACGACTCGCCGGTCGGGATGTGCCATCTGGAGCCCAACGGCCGCGGGTAAGCCAAACCCCAAGATGCCGTTCGGCACAGAGTAGAAAGAGCCGGGTTCGTCCAGCATGAGATGGCGGTCGAGATCTCCTTTTGAAGACGGACACTCTTCGGAAATGATTACACTGCTCGGCATCACTCTATTCAGAATCTCGAACAAATAAGCGGGTGTCATGGGATATTCAGGTTTCGCTTCTGCCGGATCAACTCGTCGCGGTGTAACTCTCGGTTCTTTCCTTTTGGCATGAGTGCGAAGGTATTTGGCCGCAGCAGAAATGTTGCCGACAATGCTGTTTCCGATCAATGCCGCGGCAGCTTCGTTCGGCGAGTTCGTGATTTGAAAAAGCCTGGTTCCGGGTTGGATTGCATTGCCCGGCACATATGCGTAGTAAAGAAAAACCGGCGCGCCCAAGACTACAACCGTGTCGTATTTGGCGAGCTGATCTGCAAGTGGTTGTTGAGCGGGCAGCAAGCCTCCGCGAAACAGCCGATGCGTTCGCGGGAAGGTCCAGCGCGGAGGGATTGGCTGTTGATAGACATCGGCATTGAGGTGCTCGGCGAGTGCGATGACGTCGTGCCACGCCCGGTCTTCCTCAATCTGAGAACCGGCGACGATTGCGGGCTTGCGACTCAAGTTAAGCGCGCGAACCACTTCGTCCAACGCCGCGGGATCGGGCAACACAGTGTGATTTACTTCGCGGGCAACGACGGACTGGCATTCGTGAGTCCAGTCGTCCATAGGAATCGAAAGGAACACCGGTCCCATGGGCGGTTGCATGGCAAGGTAATAAGCTCGCGCAATCGCTGCCGGAACGTCCTCTGCGCGAAGCGGTTCGTAGGCCCATTTCACATAGGGTTTCACCACCTCCACCGCGCGGCTCACCAGAAACGGTTCTGCCAGGACTTGGCGGCGATCTTGTTGCCCCGTAGTCACTACGAGAGGGGCGTGGCAGTAAAAGGCATCGATCAGTGCAGAAAGTCCGTTGCCGGCGCTGGCGATGGAGTGCAAATTTACAAACGTGGCGTTTCCCCGGGCCATCGCATAACCGAGCGCCATCCCCGCCGCGGAACGTTCGTGCAATGCCAGCACGTATCGAAAATCGGACGGCAGGTCGCGCAGAAAAGGTAACTCCGTCGATCCCGGGTTCCCAAAGATGACGGTCATTCCCAAGTCGCGCAGGAGTTGATATGTGACTTCTCGTACTGTGCTCATGCTGTGCTCACTGTCACGTCTCAATTCGACAGACGACGAATCTGGGATGCGGAAGTTATATCACTTCGCGCGAAAGCAGAGTCAAACCCCCATCGCAACTCGACGGTTGAACTGATCTTCCGCAGGATGGTATTGTCACTCACTCTCGCGATTCGAAGAGTTGAAAGATCCCTTGAGAAAACCGGGGTTGAACCAGCATGGCTGTGAAGGTTTGCATTGTCGGATGCGGCGCGCTGGGCAGCGTGTTTGCCGCACATCTGGCACGCGTCGACGACGTCGAGGTTCACGTTTATGACGTCTCCGAAGCACATACGCACGCGATCACTGAGCGTGGCTTACAGATCAGCGGCGCTGTCGAATTCACCGCCAAGGTCCACGCTACATCCCACCCTCGCGAGATTCCGCCTTGTGAGTTCGGCATTTTTGCGACCAAGAGTTTGCACACGCGCGCCGCTCTCGAGCAGACGGCGCACATTTTCGGAACTTCCGGCGCAGTGTGTTCGGTGCAGAACGGCCTGGGCAACGAAGAAATTATTGCCGAACATGTGAAGCACGTAATCCGCGGCGCGACAACCATGGCCGCACACCTCATCGGGCCGGGCCATGCGGGGTTTGAATTCTACAGCGACCTCTGGATTGGGCCCTTCGAGCCCACGGGCACTTCTTACGCATGCGTCGAGCAGTTGGCGGGACTGCTGAATCGCGCCGGACTGCACGTGGTTGCGCTGCAGGACGCGCGGGGCGCGCAGTGGACCAAGCTGATTTTCAACGCCGCAGTCAATCCGGTGGATGCACTCACTCTGCTCCACCATGGCGCCGCCACGCGTTTCCCGCCCACGGGGTCGCTCTACGAAGCCTTGTTGCAGGAAGGAGAATCCGTGGCCGAAGCTCTCGGCATTGCATTGCCATGGGATGCGCGGCAGATGATCGCCGAGGGCGCTAACGCCACTCAGAAGAGAAATGTGAGCATGTTGTTGGATGTGCTGGCCAAGCGGCCGACCGAAATCGATTTTCTGAATGGCGCCATCGCAGACTGGGGAGAAAAGCTGGGCGTCCCGGTTCCGCTGAACCGTGCGATCTGGCAATTGGTCAAGGGACTGGAACACTCGTGGACTGGTCCTTCGTGAATATGTCGGAGGAATCCCGATCGAGCGGCCGCGCACATCGCGCTCAGAACAACACATAGCGCTGCAGAACAACTAAACCTGTGATATTTTCATTGTCCTCGGGGAGGGATCATGGCGATTACCGATACGAAAGCAAGTCTCGATTCGGTTGTGCGCGAATATGCGTTTCCGGACGTTCATATTGGCTCGAGCGAAGACGAATCTCCTTGGGTGCCCTTCAAGGAGAATTCGTTTATCCGGCACCTTGCGTTCGACGTGCGCAGCAACATGTACGCCAACGTTTTGTGGGTGACCAAGGGCGGAATGCTGGGCCGGCACCGCCATCGCGGAAGGGTCTTCGGCTATACCGTCGAAGGCAGTTGGCGATATCTGGAGTATGACTGGATCGCGCGACCCGGCAGCTATGTGCAGGAGAGCCCCGGCGTCACTCATACACTAGTCTCCGATGAGGGCATGAAAACGATCTTCTGGCTCAATGGCTCGCTGGAGTTCTACGACGATGGCGAGAACCTGCTCGAGACACTGGATGTCTTTTGGTTCATCGATCACTATTTGAGTTATTGCCGCGAGCGCGGCATCAAGGTTAACAGGAAGCTGTTCGTGTAAGAACCGAAGCTTCCAATCAGCGGTCAACCGTTATCGAATTCTTGTCCCATCAACCTTCACCCGGAAGAGCACGTACGGCTTTTGGCGCAGATCCTGACCGTTGTGGAAGGCGGCTTGCCGTTCGACTTGGTTCGCCGTGAAATAGAGGTAACCATCCGCGGCCAGCGACAATGTATCCGGCCAGAGCACGCGCCGATCGTGCACCAGCGTTTCGATTTCGCTATTCAAGTTTCGCCGTCGAATGGCGTTGTGTTCGTAGTCGCTGAGATAGACTCGCCCCTGCGCATCGGATTCAAGACCGTCACCCGCTCCTCCCTTTTCGCCGAGATCCTTCACGGTCGCGGCGACTTCAGCGTCGGACCTATTCTGGTCCGTAAGCGCGTCCACGCTCACCCTGTAGAGATGCCGGCTGGTGAGGGGGCAGTAGTAGAGAATTTTTCCATCCGGGCTGATGGCAATTCCATCGGAGCCAACCGAGAACCTCGCCGGCGGCTGTCCCGGAAGTCGCATCTGCAGGATCTCTCCTTCGACCACAGGAACAAACTCTGGATCAGGTTTCGTCGATGAATGGTCGTTCAGACGGCGCCAGCTTTTACCCGTGGCCAGATCTACCACGATGATGCCGTTCGGTCCACTCGAAGTCGAATCGGTAATGAATGCCATGCCTTCGACGCCGCGGTGTAAGTCGAACCTGACGTCATTCAAATAAGTTGTGGTCAGAGCAATATCTGTGGGGAAAATAATTTTCTTGACGACTTTGTCGCTATTGAGATCCACGGCGATCAACTTCGGACCACCCAAGCTGGTCGGTCCGAATCCAATACTCCCGGTGTCGAGAATCCACAACCGATTTCCAGTTGGGTCCACCACCACACTCTGCACCGAGACTAATTTGTCGGCCTGATTGTCGCCGCTCTTGTAGCCATTGATGTCTGCGTTGGGGTAGGGGAAGGTCTTGCCGTGTTTCACTTCTGCCACGGTGTATTCGACGTTGTCTCCCCACTTCGGAAAGTTCACGAAGATTCGCCCATTGTTCGCAACCGTGACACCGGTCGGCATCGCGCCGCTAAAAGTCGCGACCACTTCCAGTTTGCCGATAGAGCGATCCGTCGCCAGTTCCTGAGACTGAATCACTCCAGAGAGAGCGCAGAAAAGAAGCAAAGACGCAAATTGCATCGCTGTTTGTGGTGGCATGGCAGAAGACTAGCAAGAAATGACTTCGGTGTGTAGCCAACCGGACTCGGAAACGCCATTTGCTATCATGCAACCCCATGGGCTCTACGAGGCGTTACGAGAATACGCTGGTCGGAATTCTTTTCTTTACCTGGGGCACAGTTTTCCTCGACCGGATGTCGCCACTCTATCTGGCGCCATATTTCGCTCCGGAATTCCGTCTCGGCAATGCACAAATCGGAACCCTTGCTTCGGTGCTGGCGGTCACGTGGGCAGCGTCGACATTTTTTTTTGGCGCTCTGTCCGATCGTCTGGGCCGCAAACCGGTGCTGGTCCCCGCCGTATTCGTGTTCTCGATATTGTCCTGGATGACGGGCCTGGCTCACAGCTACCATCAACTGCTCTTGATCCGCGCGCTGATGGGCATTGCGGAAGGACCGACTTGGTCCATCATGACGGCTCTGATTGAGGAATCCTCGTCGGTCAAACGACGCGGACGAAACATAGGCCTGGTGGTCAGTGCCGCGGCGCTGGTAGGCCTGGCGGCAGCGCCGGTATTGACGACGCAAGTGGCGGCGCGCTGGGGTTGGCGGTCGGCTTTTCTTGTTGCAGGCATTCCGGGGTTGCTGGCCGGTTTCTTGATTTGGAAGTTTGTGAAAGAGCCAGACGCCGGGACAAACCACGCAAAGCCCTCGATGCTCGAATATTTTTCCATTCTGCGCTATCGCAACATCTGGCTGTGTTGCCTGGGCGCGACGGGGTTCATGTCCTGGCTGTTTGCGCTGAGTGTATTCGCGCCGCTGTACATCACGGAGGTGGCGCATGAACCGGCGACGACGGCCGGGTTCTTGCTGGGCGCGAGCGGATTGGGCAGCTTCTTTCTCGGCTTTCTTCTTCCTTCGCTCTCTGACCGAATGGGGCGCAAGCCTGTCCTATTGCTAATGGCAATGCTCTCCGCAGTTGTGCCGCTCGCGTTTCTTGTTCCGGTTTTGTACGTGTATCCCCTGCTGCTGGCGGCGATAGTTTTCGTCGCCAACACCGGTCAGGGCATAGCAAGCCTGATCATGGTGCTGGTTCCCACCGAGAGTGTGCCGTCGCAGTTCCGGGCTACATCGATCGGCCTCACGACTCTGGTGGGGGAAATCATGGGTGCCACCGGCGCACCGATTCTGGCTGGCACGCTGGCAGAAAAACACGGCCTCGGTTTGACCATGTGGTTGGCGGCAGGGGGCAGTGCGGTGCTGTTTCTCGCAGCGCTGTTCCTGCAGGAACCTCGCCTCGACCCAAGCAGCGTTCTACCTACTTCGTCTGCGGGTGGAGTTAGTCAGCAGTGACAAGCTGCGGGCTCGATCTAGGCGATGTTTCCGATTGCCGGGCGCCCTAGGATCCTGCGGGCGGTATCAAGGAGAGAGACTACCGCAGTCGACTGTTCGTTTTTCCGCCATGCCATGTAAAGCTCGATCTTCGCCTCAGGTTCATTCAGTCGCACGGAAACCAGATCTATGCCAGAGACCGAACGATTAACGACCGCGCCCACTCCCAGGAATATCCCTTTGCCCGATCCAATCA
Organism: Acidobacteriaceae bacterium; assembly: GCA_003140075.1. GTDB lineage: Bacteria > Acidobacteriota > Terriglobia > Terriglobales > Acidobacteriaceae > Sulfotelmatobacter. The sequence goes on from PLIO01000070.1 coordinate 110,680, forward strand.
TAATGGCACCAGCTTCTTCATGGGGTTCAACATGCCGGGCCATCAGGTGCGACGTCAATCCCTGCTTACTGTATAAAGCCATGATCTTGTCGTAAAGCCCGGTGGAGAAGCTGCGGTTGAAAATGATCAAGGGTTCGTCTGCAATCTCTTCCAATCGGAGAAATCTGCGTTTCGAGAGGTGGTGTGTTCTCGGCAGGACGACAACAAATTCTTCTTCGAAGAGCAACTCGCAGTCCAGGTTGACTTGGTCGACGGGAGGCCGCAAAAAGCCAATGTCAATTTCGCCCTTGCGCAGCGCCTCATTCTGAAAGCTGGAGAAGACATCCCTGCACTCGACGTCGATTGCGGGAAGCTGCGTGCGGTGCTCGAATACTACCTTGCTAATTAGGGCAAGAATATACTTGCCTCGCCCATGGCAAGTCTATACCATACTCCCATGAAGTCAAGCCGGAGTGCTCCCCGTGTCTAGAGGCGAGAAATTCCTTTGGGGGGCCGATTTCATGATTGGCGGAATCGGTTGGTTCTTCGGCGGACCCTATGCGGGATTGGCGTGCTTCGCAATCGGAGCTTTGCTTATATTTTTCGGATTGACCGAGAACGCCCGCCCCCGATGGAGGCGAGTAATGTTCGAGACGGTAGAGAAGATTCACAGAGCCTTGGGAATCGAATCGACATGGGCGTTTGTGCTGATAATCGCTTTTGGCGCAGCTCTGATTTTCGGCACCGTGGGTGGGGCGATAGCATGGATCGTAGATGCTGGCTACAAACATTCCTCTGAATACAAGGCGGATCATCCAGACCCAAAACAGCAGACCGCGACGGCGACAAATAATTCGGCACCCCAGAGTGTCGCGGTCCCGCAGAGCACATCCATCCAAGGGGCGCAGAGCGCAAGAACGACAACAATGCCGAAATCCGGCTCAGTAAAAACCTCAGCCCAAAAAGAAGGGAATACGCAAAAACGGCAATCTTCCAAGACGCCGGACACCGGACCTGATATGAAGATGCTGGCTGACGTGATGGCTGGCAAACCTGTACCCGCTTCGTCCCCACCATCCAAGGCTAAAGCTCCAGTTCCAGCAGGTCTACCTCCGCCCGGAACATACCGTTGCCCCGACGGGAAGTTGGTGCCTGAGCATCATGCAGAGCAGTGTGGGGCGAGCAATATAGTCATGCGATACAACACCTTTGATGGCGGCCCAAGCAACGGAAATCCAGCTGGCGGAATTTCTCCCGTAGGCGATGGGAGCCAGACTGATTGTGCACTCAGGAATAGCGCCATAACCAACAACGTCTATCGAAATGGCGTAGTGCCTGATTTATCGAGTCAGTGTGATTCTCAATTCAGCAATAACCTTACCGAGGGGCAGCCACAGGGTAAGGATCGTCCCCAACTAAAAATCGGAGGCAAGGAGAACGACATAGGGCATAACACATTTCCAGAAATGAATGTAACAACTACGGATACGTCCGAAAGGAACAAACTGCACGACAACTTATTTCAAGCCACCAACGCACCACAGAATGCGACAGGCGCTAAGAATGGAAAAGGCGCAGATTTGGGTGCCATTAATAAGGCGCAGACGCAGAACCGATATCCCGGAGCCTACCCGGATGTGCCGTGGCCTGTTGCCAAGACCGTCTTGCATGGAACGCCTTCCAGCGTGGCGGATCAGTTAGCAGCATTTATCGACGATGCACACAAGATCGTTGCTATTTTCATTAAAGATGACAACTCGCAATCGCTCGCCGAAAGCGAAAAAGCATGGGAAGCAGAAGCGCAATCGATAATAGCCACGAACTTGGGGAAGCAGTTTGCTCAGGAGTTCGACGAGGCAGCGTCAACAAGCACCACATACCCGCCGGGTCATAATGCGAGGGGTGGCAGCATCTGCAATCTGATCGATGCCAAAGTTTCTGTTCTGTCTACATTCGTGAATCAGTTGAGGGCGGCGACTCACTAATGCCAAATAACACTCAAGAAACATCGGAGTTTCAGAAGTTTGATGCCGTCATGCGCAAGATTCTCTCAGTCTCCAAAGAGGAACTGCAAAAGCGCGAGAAGGCATGGAAGCGCAAGCGCGAACGAGCAAAGAAAAAGCGGGCGACTTCTTAGCCCGCTGTCCTCGACCTTGCCGCCGAGCGGCCCGTGTCTGGGTAGTCCTTGCTCAATTTGGTTTGCCGGTTAATTGAGCGAACGTGATGCGCTTGCCGACAATCTGGCGAACGGCTATATCGAAGCGGCCAGCATCGTCGATGTCCTTGCGGTTGTTGAATCGGAACATCTGTTCGTCGAGGTAACGGTGAAGATGAAACGGCTCTACCGAAACATACGTGCCAGAGATGCCGCGCTTCAGGAGACTCCAGAAGTTCTCCAAGCCGTTCGTGTGTACGCGGCCATCTACGTACTGAGTCGCGTGGTCAACGACTTGATGCGCGTAGTCCGCTGCCAGTCCATCGTAGGACATGAGAGCATCGCTGTAGAGAGCCGCGCCAGCAGTTACATGCTTGCGTACTTCCTCTTGCAAAACAGTTTTGCGACGGCTAGGAACCACGGCAGCCCGAACCTTTCCCCCGCGCTCAAGAATGCCCATAACGGCAGTCTTGTCCTTGGTGCCAGTTCCAGTAATCCGGCGCTTGCGCTCCGAGACGTGCATATTTCGCGCCTTGCCGCCGATGAAAGTTTCATCAACTTCGACTTCGCCGCCGAGTTTGGAACCAAAGAAATCGTCCTGCATCGCAAGGCGAATGCGTTGGAGCATAAACCATGCAGACTTCTGGGTAACGCGAACGTCCCGCGCAATCTCGTAACTGCTGACGCCGTTCTTGCAATTCGTGAGCATCCAAGTTGCGGTAAGCCACTTGTCCAACGAAATTGGCGAATCCTCGTAGATCGTTCCAACCTTGACAGAGAACTCCCGTTTCGGGTGATGGCTACCACACTTCCAAGTGCGGCGCTTTGCGTTAAAGCTAACCTTGGTAGCTCCGCAACCGGGACAAACCACGCCGTTCGGCCAGCGACGAACAGCAATGTAGTCGATGCAGTTGTCAGAATTCGAGAAGTAAACAATCGCTTCTTGAAGGCTCTTTGGTTCTTGGTTCATCTTCGTTCTCCAGTAACGAAAATGTATCAAAAACCAGTGGGCGAGTCAAGTAAATTATTGCCCTAATTAGGCCGCCCAAACCGGATGCGATGCCAATCCTGACAATCCCGGACTCTCCTTTTTGGGCGTGGCGAGCAGCCTCCATCGCATGTCCGGCCTGCAAGACGAGCTTTCTCGCTTCACCGAGAAATACCTGACCTGCCTTGGTGAGCGCAACGCGCCTCTTATCTCGCATAAAGAGCGTGACGCCCAGAGCTTCCTCTAATTGACGGATCTGACGGCTCAGCGGCGGTTGCGCGATGTGCAGTTGTTGCGCTGCCTTGCTGAAGTTGAGATATTCGGCAACCGCGATGAAGTACCGAACGTGACGGAGTTCCACGGGTCGAAGCTCCTTCCTCGCGAATGAGCAGATGCAGCCTCGGAACCACGGCCTTTAAGGGCTTGAACAATCGGTCTAGGCAACGTTCCTGTGTGCCGAGTCCCGGAAGATGCGGCGTGCAACATCGAGGAAAGAGAACACAGCCGTCGATTTCTCGTTTTTCCGCCACGCCAGGTGGAGCTCGATCTTTGCTTCAGGTTCATTCAGCCGCACAGAAACCAAATCGCGCGAACGATGGGGAATTGCGCCCGCTCCCAAAAGAATCGCTTTTCCCGATGCCACCATAGCTGCGCCTTCTTCATTGGACTCAACGTGGGTAACCGTCAAGTGAGAGGTCAAACCCTGCTTGCTGTACAAACTCAGGATCTTTTCGTAAAGCCAACTGGAAAAGCTGCGGTCGAAAATGATCAAGGGTTCGTCCGCAACGTCTTTTAACCTTACAAACTTGCGTTTCGCCAAGTGGTGCGTCCTGGGCAGGACGACGACAAACTCTTCCTCGAAGAGTAGTTCGCAGTCCAAGTGGACCTGATCGATGGGGGGGCGGAACAAGCCGATGTCGATTTCGTTCTTCCGCAGAGCCTCATTCTGCAGGCTGGAGCAGATGTCCATACATTCAACGTCGACGTTGGGAAACCGTTTATTGTGCTCGCGCACCGCGTTGCCGATGATTCCGCCTAAACGGGAAGGGACGCCAATCCTTACGATTGCGGATTCTGCTTTCTGGGCCTGACGAGCCGCCTCCATCGCATGTCCGGCTTGCACAATGAGCTTTCTGGCCTCCTCGAGAAAGACTTGTCCCTCCTTGGTCAGGGCGACGCGCCGCTTGTTCCGCAAAAAAAGTGCAACTCCGAGATCCTCCTCGAGCTGGCGGATCTGGCGACTCAGAGGCGGCTGCGCGATGTGCAGCAGTTGCGCCGCCTTGCTGAAGTTAAGGCATTCCGCAACGGCAATAAAGTATCGAACGTGACGAAGTTCCACGGGGTCGTATTCTATACCCCTTAGGTATACTTTCGAAATCTTTCCTCCACCACGAATATTGAGTGTGCCCGATACAGAGACAATGGGCATCTGACCCCGATGTCTTTTCCATGGAGGTATCCCCTCATTTTCGAGTCCATACCCAAAAGGTATGACCATCCGACCAAACATGTATTGGACAGTTTCCTGGTTTCAAACGATGCTCTCGAAAAACCAAGTGCGCTCGCGAGGAACCTGCCTAGCCGGTTGGTAACCGGCGAGCGCTTTGCGCTACGTGAGGGAGAAAGAAAGCTATGAGACTACGTTCCATGTTGAACGTTTGGTTAGTGGCCGTGGCAGCCGTTGGTCTGACTCCTCACATGCTCGGACAGGCGACAGTCAGCTTTGCGCAGCTAAATGGAACTGTCCAGGACGCAAATGGCAGGGTTGTGGTTAGCGCCGCTGTGGTCTTGCGCGAGCTAAGCACAAACCATTCTTACAACGCCACTGCTAACACGTCGGGCTATTACTTTATTCCAAATCTTCCCCCCGGGCAGTACGAGCTTACGGTGCAATACTCCGGTTTTGCGAAATACGTGGAAACCGGGATTCCGCTGACTGTGGGGCAGACGGCGACTGTTAACGTTACTTTGAAGGTAGCGACTGCCGGTGAGTCGATCACGGTCAGCACCGAAGCCCCGGCCGTCGAACCCAGCCGCACCGAGATTAGCCAGGTCATCGACACCCATGAGATCCAGTCGTTGCCCACGTCGACCCGCCAGTTCGTCGACTTTGCCCTGTTGACGCCCGGGGTCGCGACCGGAAGGACCAGCCTGCAATCTACTTTCACCGAGCCGGACGTTACCAGGATTTCGTTCGGCGGGATGCGCGACCTGAGTAATGCGGTGACCGTCGACGGCGCCGACTACATCGACGAAGGCACCGGCTCGCAGCGCGCTACTCCTTCACAGGAGGCGGTCAGCGAATTTCGTGTGGTCAACAATAGCTTCGGAACTGAGTACGGCCGCGCTCTCGGCGGCATCGTCAACGTAGTTACCAAGACCGGTACGAACGATTTGCACGGGTCGGTCTATGGATACGTCAACAACCAGGGCGCTGATTCAAAAGGGCTCCTCACCCAAGCGGCCTACGACCAATATCGCCGAAACCAGTTTGGAGCCACTCTAGGCGGCCCGATCCGCAAGGATAAGACCTTCTTCTTCACGAATTACGAGGGACAGAGGCTCGGGCAATCGCCCACGTATCCCGCTACCCTTATCGGCAATCTAAGCACAATCCAGGCCGTAAAGACTTCTCTTGGACTTGCGCCTGAGAACCTCAGCACTCTCAAGACGCTCAACAACGACAACGGGTTTGTGCGGTTGGATCACCAATTCAATGCCAACAACCGCCTGTCCATTCACTATGGAATCGTGGATGCGCGCGATCTGAATGTACTGGTCGGCGATACTCTCGATGGCGGCGGAATCGGCGCGCCCAGCGACGGACACGACGCCTTCCTGCGCGACCAGTCCCTGGTGGGATCGATCAACTCCGTGTTGAAGCCTGATTTGGTGAACACGTTCCTCGTCCAGTACGCCAGGCGTCAGTACAATTTCCCGGCAGTCACGGGACAACCCAATCTCGACGTGCCTAACACCCTCTCCTTCGGACATAATTTCGGCACGTTTGATGCCCTGGACGAAAGCCGGCAGCAGATCTCCGACAGTTTGGCATGGATCAAAGGCACCCACTACTGGAAGTTTGGCGTGGATTCGAATTTCATCCAGAATTTCGTGATTTGGCCCGGCTTCACTCCCATGCGGATCGTTCTGCCGAACATCAACTGCATGGTGGATTTTGCCAACTTTGAAAATCCCAACCCCACGCTGGCGAATCAAATTCCGTCGGTTCCGGCGGATGGACCGTGCCCAACTGCATCGATCACGCCCCCCGACTTCGGGCTTCCGCCCGCTGGTACAGTCGGGGGTAATCCGAACGATCCTCTCAACGGGGTGCCCATCGTGTTTTGGGGAGCTCCGGTTGGAACCGGACCGATCGTGCAGGGCAGCCTTCCGCCGCCTGTCCCCACCACTTGGCAGAATGCCTACGTCAATCCCCAGGACTACGATGTCAACCTGCATCACAATTACTTTGGAGCTTACTTTCAGGATCAGTGGCGCATCAATCCCGAGTTCACCTTGAATTACGGCTTGCGCTGGGACGTGGAGACGGGTTTATCGCAGATCGTTAACCCGGATCACCGCAGCTTCCAGCCTCGGATCGGTTTTGCTTATTCGCCTACCAAACACACCGTCATTCGAAGCGGCTTCGGCATTTTCGACGATCACTACAACATGACGTTCTTCTTTGTGACTTACCCGCAGCGTGAGGTTGTGATTCCCAATGCACCGCAGCCCTGGGTGAGGCAAGGAAACTCAACCGCCACGTGGGTGCTCAACCAGTTGAGTTTCGACGCTCCCAACGTTGGCAACATCGTGGGCGGCGTCCCAACGCCTCTTCCCTATCCGGATGGATCGACGGTGCCCACCCCGGCGCAGGCGGCGGCGGCTATGGTATTGACGGGGCAGGCTCCGCCTAACTTCAGCACCGGCCCCGGTCCCGGACAAAGTTCGACCCTTCCCCCAGGCGGGTCGTTTGTCACCAACAGCGGCGGCGGCTTTGATCGCAATACGCGAACCGCGTACTCGGAGCAAGCCAGCCTGCAGCTCGATCAGGAGGTTGGGAAGGGGATGGTTTTAAGTGTAGGGTACCTATTCTTGCGGGCACACAAGCAGGTACGTCCGGAAAACTTGAATGTTTGCCCGTCCGCCGGGCTTACCAACTCAGCTACCACCTGTGCGCCCGCAGAGGACATTCCGGGTCCTCCCATCACGCCAACGGGACCGTTCCCAAACAACGAAATGCTTGACGGCAAGCCCGCATTCAGCGGCGTCCTCTATAACAACGCCGGCCTGATGTATTACCTGGACGGTTCCGGAAATGCCGAATACAACGGCGCTACGTTTGCGGTCACCGACCGGCTGGGCCAGTACTTGCGCTTCAGCGCGAACTACACCTTCTCCCATACTCAGGACGATGGAACCTTCACCACTTTCGTTAGCACTCCTGAGAGTCTGTACAACCGAAATCTGGAACGGGCCGACTCGGTGCAGGATGTCCGCCATCGTTTTGTCGCCAACTTTACTGCCGACACGCCCAAGCACAGCTCTACTGTGTTACGGAACTTGGAGTTCAGCAGCATCATTACGCTGCAATCGCCCCGGCCGTTCACCATGTTCGTGGGAAACGACGTTAACGGCGACACCAACCCGGTCACCGATCGCGTAGGATGGTCGCCGCGTAACGCCTACCGGGGCGACGATCTTTACGCCTTCGATCTTCGCCTTTCGCGAACCTTTTACTTCCACGAACACCTGGGGCTGAACCTCGCCATCGATGGGTTCAATGTGTTCAACCGGCAAAACATCAATGAGGTAACCTCGGTCTACGGCGGGGGCACGCCGGATTTCTGCGGCGGAACAACTCCCTATAACGGGCCAGTACCCCAGCACTACAACGATGCTCCCTCGCTCGCAATCCAGCGGGGTGAGGTAACCTGTTTGGGGCAGAGCGGAATCGGCGGCCTTGGCACACTTTCCTCGATGAGTATTGCTCCAGCGCCGAACCCGCTTTTCGGGACGCCAAGGACCATGTTCAATCCGCGGCAACTTCAAATATCGGCTAAGTTCACGTTCTAGGATGATCCTGTATTTGGACCGGGACGAAGCGCACAGTGAAAAACGAAGTCGCGCAATGAGGCGACACGGTCAGAGATCTTTTCCGGCACTTGAGAAGCCGACTTTGCTCCCCGCTTGCTCCCCAGAGCACCCGAGCACCGCGAAACCGCAGCTGTCGAATGGGTTCGGTGAGCTAAGAGGCGCGTAAATGTAGGTGACTGAAGCGCTAAGAGCACTCATTCAAACGTGGTAAACTGTACCTCGGCACGCCGGAGAGGTGGCAGAGTGGCCGAATGCGGCGGTTTGCTAAACCGTTGTACGGGCTAACACCTGTACCGAGGGTTCGAATCCCTCCCTCTCCGCCAGTTACCACAATCCCAACCACTTAGCATCTACTGAACCGTGGAAGGCTCCACGGGCAAATTGCTTTCTAGTGTCCCAGCGGTGTCCGATTGAATCTCTCCACCGTCTACGATGTGGTTTTCTAGCTTCGTCGTCGCCTTGCGAACATCGTCGGCTGCAGTTTTGATGTAGTCCGTCGCCGTGGTGCTCACGTTTGCATGTCTCAGGATTCGCTGAATCACCATGGCAGGCACTCCGAGGCGGTACAGATCGCTTCCCAACCCGCGCCGCGCTGCGTGCCAACCGTGCTACTCTGGCAGCATACTGTGAGGATCGGATGACTTTCGTACGCTTCTGTGCGAGATTCTCAGCTACGTCTGCCCGTTATGGAATAGGCAAGGTATTGAGCGCGCAGCTGCTACGCTCGTTGAGCGTCGCTATGGCGGGATTGATGTCGGTCGGCTGCGGCTCGGGCCATGCAATCCTTGAGATCAGCGCTCCCTCTAGCGCGGTAGCACGCTCACCCTTCACCATTACGGTTACTGCAGTGGATAACGGAAGCCGGGACACGATTATCAACAGCCCCATACGCTTCACCAGTTCCGATAGCGCGGCCGTCCTTCCACCCATTTACGAATTCACCGCGGCCGATGCAGGTTCCCATACCTTCACTAACGGTGTGACCTTGATGACTCCCGGAAGTCAAAGCATCACGGCGACCGCGCCCAACGCAACTCCGATCACGGGAACCGCCACGGTCATGGTCTCTGTGGCGACCACCGACCGGTAACGCAAGGTTACACTCGCCCTCAAATCAGGTCATGGCGAGCGGTCTCGTTGACGCTTTCCCACTCGGACGTCGATTCCAACCAGGGGTCCGTAAACATTGATCCCATAATTGGGAAAACCCGGCTGGGACAGATAAAGATTTGATATGTGCATCCAATTCAGACCAGCCGAAATGGAATACCGAGGGCTGAAGTTATATCGCACACCGCTGCCCATGTTGAGCGTGAACGTAAAGTTCTGTCCCTGCGAATATTGGACGCCTAGGGGTCCCTTCGCATCGATATCCCCAAGGCCCATGCGCCAGTCCCAATAGGGTGCGACCTTCCAACGACGCGGGACAAAATTTCGTCGAATGCCCATGATGTACGCGAAATAGCGTGTTTCGGGTCCCCTCGGAATCGCGGTGACGGACCCGCTGAACGTAAGATCCCAATTCCCGCGCAGAATCCCCGGACCTTTTACTTTGCCCGTCTGCCATCGTAGAGAAGCAATGATGGGCACCAGGGTGTACTTAAGCGGCGTTTGGTTATAGCCATCGCCCAAAAAAACGTCGAAAACAAAAGGGATATTGATGGGAAGCCATCCGAGGTCCAAGCCGAACTCAAATTTGTTCTTGTAATAGATGCTCTGGTTGAAATCAACCGGTGCAGGAGGGGGTACTACTTCGCCGGACGGAGGCTTTGAACCTTCGCCCGGCGTATCGCTTTTTGCCGGTGGTGCCGATTGAGGGTCGCCTGACTGGGAAACGAGTTCGGTGGCGGACCAACAGGAGGCGCACCTCTGCGCAGGGGCGCATAACTTGAGGTAGCTGGTGGAAGGGCGTAAGCGCGGGAATTCGATAGGAGGCTCGGTTGCCGGGTTGGCTCCGTCCACTGCCTGTGCCTTCGGTGTCGCCCGGGCGTCGAAAACGACTCCGACCTCAGGATTGCCAGGATCGTAGTCGTCTCGCTGTTCCGCTGTCCTGCTGCGTTCTTGAGAGCCAGAAACCGGGCACTGGCCGGACCGGGCCTGCAGCGGGGCTCGTAGCGCCAGCATAGCCATCAGAACCGCTCCCACTGTCGGTCGGAGGGCAATGCAGAAGAATCTGTTCCGCGGATTCACACGCTCGCCGCAATCGGTGCGAGCGGGAAGCATCTTTGCATGATGGTCCGACACTGGGAGCTTCCTTGCGGTCGCTGGCTCACGAATCACATCGCAAATGCCGGGCTGCGAAACCTCTTGTCTCGACTTGAATCCATCACGAACTCTGGGCTCATACACCTCCTTAAGAAAGAAAGCCGAGCCTGATCTCACACGGAGAACGAGCAGATCTTTTGCAAAAGAAACGCGCAGGGTCAAGCGTGCAAAGCCCGTAGAAATCTGCGGAGCTTTGAGCTTCTGGGTTTGCATTTCCATCGAAGCCGCGGGGAAGATACAGGAGGACAAACGAGACGAGGTGGAGCGCGAGGGGAAATCAAGCGGGCAGTGCGAGGAAAACGAGGACAGGAAACCGAAGGGATGAAAACCCGCTACCTAGGACGTTGTAGATGGCGTGGCACGCTCGATCCCGCCGAAATCGAAAGTTGCCGTTGTTCCATCAAGCGCTGGCAGCTTTAGTCGTGGAGTACTCGTCTGTCCCGTCTTCGTAAAGGCCAAGTCTTGTAAGCCGCAGCTCGCTGCCCTGGCAAAATGCCTGAACATCAACGCCGGGCAACAGGGTCTGCTCACAATCCGGCAGTACCACTTCGAAAACACCGTGCCGTTTGGACAACCACTCCAAGTCGTCCAAGCGACCGAGGACTGGCCGGCCAAACACGTAACGGCAGAGGTCGGCACCTCCATTGGTATCAATGAAGCCAGCACACTCGATGCTTTGGTCACGCAAAAAGCGAAGCGCCAGTTCCGCGTGGGCCGACGTGCCCAGAATAAATACTCGTCGCTGCGCCGGTGCTTCCCCGCGGCACGTGTAGATCGTGTCCCTAAAGAGCGCAAACGACCGCCGGATACCAAGCAACAACACCCAGGTGATCAAGGCATCGAGGAGAAATACGGCACGCGAAAAACCATTGAATCGGTACAATCCCGTCAACGCGAGCACTGACATCAACTCACCGATGAGCATTGCTGAGCCGATGCGGTAGATATCGCTGATGGATCCCCGCCACCAGGAGTGCCGAAAGGCTCGGCATATCCACAGGCTGAGAAGTTTGATCGCTACAACGATCGGCACGGAGCGCAGCAGCAGGGCCTTGTCGCCGACAGGAATTTGGCCGCCAAAGCGCAGAGCATAGGAGAGATAGTAGGAGAGCACCATCGCCACCGGGTCCAGCAGGAAGACCAGCATGTCGCGCGATAGCAGGCGACTGGAGAGAGGGGCAGTCGCATTCGACGCGCGCGCGTCGTGTCGGACCTCGTCCTGAAAGAGATGGACCCCAAACAGCAGCAAGAAAAAGAACCAAAAGCCGATCAAGCCGGGGGCTCCAGCAGATGACGAATGCCGAGTGAGCAGAGCAACCGCTCCCGATCCCGCCGAAAGAACGTACAGCAACAAAACGGCCCGTCGTTCGTCCAATCCCAGGCGGACCAGGCGGTGCGAGCTGTGGTCCGTGCCGCCTTGGGAGATCGCTTGTCCGCGCAAACGCCGAGTTACCGACACGAACAGAGTATCGAAAATGGGGATGGCCAGAACTGTGACCGGTGCGAGAACAAAGGCCGGAACTCCGGCGACGTGAGTCACTTCAAGAAGAGAAGTCGCACCCAGCAGGAACCCGATGAACAGGCTGCCGGAATCGCCCATGAAGATCCGCGCCGGACTGAAATTGAACACAAGAAAACCAGCAATCGCCCCCGCAGCCAGCGCAACAATTACAGCTTGGTCACGGTATCCGCCGCCGATATAAAAGACGGCCAGATATCCGGCTGAGATCAAAGCGATGCCAGCCGACAGGCCGTCCATGTTGTCGAGCAGGTTGAATGCGTTCGTAATTCCCACCAACCAAAGTACCGAGACAACAATATTGACGGTCAGGCTCCCACGCAGTGGATATACGACGCCGACCGAGATCAGGAGCCCGGCCGCCAGCAGCTGCGCGGCAAACTTCCGGACGGGCGCCAGACGATAAACATCGTCGACCAGGCCAAGAACAAACATCAACGACGCGATGCCGATCAGCCGCCACAGCAAGTAGTTCGACCATGGGATCAATGCAATACTCAGCGCACTGAATCCGGCGAAGAGTGGCACTCCCCCAAAGAAGGCTGGCGTGCCCTTGTGCCACCGATCAGGCCGCGGCTTGGCCACCCAACCGCGCTTCCGGCATACCCGAATCGTGAGTACAACGAACACAGCCGTCACGACGAAGGCGGACAGAAACGCAAGCACCGCCGAGCCGACGATTCCCAATTGAAAACTCTGTAAGAAGCGCATCGAGCGCGTGGTCCTTCGGAACTAATCTGCCTGCGCGAGGGTCGCGGCAAGGTTCACGGCAACGCTCGCGTCTTCTGTTTCGCGCAGGTTTGGCTGGATGAGACTGTCAGTGACGGCTTGCACAATTTCGCGGAGACTCTTGGTAGGTGAGTACCCAATCGCGGTACGAATTCGGCTTAAGTCCGGAACGCGGCGGGACATGTCTTCAAAATCCTTGCCGTACGCCTCTTCATACGAGAGGTGCCGGATCGGCGAACTCGACCCGGTTTCTTCCTTAACGACGGCAGCGAGTTCGTTAATCGTGACCTCTTGGTCCGATCCGATATTAAAGATCGAGCCCACCGCGCCATCGTGAGTGCTCAGTTTGATAAGCGCCTGGACAACGTCACCGACCCATCCAAAACAGCGGGACTGCGTCCCATCTCCGTAGATCGTGATAGGACTTCCAGCGAGTGCTTGGCTGACGAACCGGGGCAAAACCATCCCGTAGGTTCCGGTTTGGCGCGGGCCTACCGTATTGAACAGACGAACCAGCACCACGGGTACGCCGTGCTCGCGGTGATAGGCAATCGCGAGAAACTCGTCGATGGCTTTCGAACAGGCGTAACTCCAGCGACCTCGCACTGGCGGTCCAATCACAAGATCGTCATCTTCATGGAAAGGAATCTTTGTCGCTTTGCCATAAACTTCAGAGGTGGAAGTAATCAATACCTTCTTTTTCTTTTTCTTTGCGGCCTCCAGCACGAGTTCAGTGGCGCGAATGTTGGTGTGCAAGGTGCGCACCGGAGAATCCACGACCAAACGAACACCAACTGCAGCGGCCAGGTGGTAGACGATGTCGCATTCGTCGATCAACTCGGCGAGCACGGCGCGGTGCATGACGGAATCGATTACATACACGAATCTCCTCTCACGCTTCAGGTGTTGGATGTTCAGGATCGATCCGGTCGATAGATCGTCCAGAACCGTCACGTTGTTTCCCTGTCGAAGCAGCGCCTCAGCCAGATGAGAACCGACGAACCCGGCGCCACCCGTAATCAGAACGTGCATGGAAAACCTCCTCTCAAATTAGAAAACTTACAACCCGATCAAGATTTACATTCCGGAGAGCTGATTTGGGGAAGCCGGCGCTTCCCCGCGATAAACGTTCGTCAGGACAATTCCTTTTGGACAGGTGAACAGCCGGGGCCTTCGAGACAATCGCCGGAGGCGGGAAGCTGCGCTTCCAGCGGAAGGTTCCTCTTCGACCGAGCCAGCGAAAGGTAGAGGGACTCCAAATCGTCCGCCAAACGCTGACTGGAGAAACGAGCCTTCACAAATGTCCGTCCCACCTGGCCCATCGCCCGGCGCATCTCGGGATTCTCCATCAGATACGCCACCGCATGAGCGAGCACCTTGGAGTCTCGTGGCGCGAGAATGCCGTTATTGAACACTTCGAAGCCGCCTTGCCGGGTCGCAGCGCCGACCATGAGGTCGCGCACTCCTCCTACGTCGGCCGCTACGAATGCCTTGCCTGACGCCATCGCTTCCAGCAATGCGACCGGAGTTCCTTCGTTAATCGAGGTCAAGACGATCAGGTCAAGATCGGCGTAGATGCGGTCCAGGTGTTGCTGCCATCCAGTTAAGCTGACCGCGTGGCCGAGCCGCGCAACGTCAACCTGCTCTTCACAGCGCCTTCGGAGTTCGCCATCTCCGACAAGAGCAAAGCGGACATTTCGAGAGTCACAGACCAAGTGGCTGGCGCAGCTCAAGAACAGATCCGGGTCCTTGATTGTGGTGAGTCGGCCCACCCATCCCACTAGAAAGGTCTCCGCATTACAATGGAGCGAGCTGCGCAGAGTGCCGACACGTCTATTGACTCCAAGAAAAGGCTCGAGATCGAATCCGAGTGGAATCACCGATATCTTTTCAGCCGGCGCTATCCGGTAGACTTCGGCCAATTCCTGCTTCTGCGATTCGCTGACTGCAACAATGCGGTCGGTGTGGCACGCCAGAAAACGCTCAATGGCCAAGAAGATTCGAGTGACGAAGGGAGAGAAATATCCTCGGAACACATGTCCGTGAAAGGTGTGCACCCGGACAGGAACTCCGGTTGCCATAGCCGCTAATCGGCCGAGCGTGCCCGCCTTGGCGGTGTGAGTATGGAGGACAACCGGTTTTTCCCGATGGAGGATTCGAACCAATTGCCAGAGAGTCGTCAAGTCTTTGTACCAGGAGATCCTGCGGGACATCGTTCCAATCTTCATTGGCACAACATCCTTTTGCAGGGCGAGGTATTCCATACTGCCCTCAGTGGCCGGTACCTCACCCGTCAGCAAGAGCGTCCGGTACCCTTTTTGGCGGAAAGCATCGGTCATCAGGATCGCCTGAATCGCCGGCCCACCAATGTTCAGACGGGCAATGACTCTCGCAATCGTGAAGTTGTGTCCGGAATTCACTGTGCTCTTAGGCTTGCACTTCAGAGTTCGACGATGCTCGTTTGGCGTGCGTGACTTCGACTGACAAACTGTCTTTCAGGCCGTTGCCAGGCTGGAAGGCCGAAGTTGCCGGTCCGACTGATGCTCCAGCCAACTCTGGAACATGAGGATGTCCCATAAGTGGTACTGCCAGGCTCCGCGACCTTGGAGGTGTGCGTCCCACTTTCGTCGAACGACCGCGGAATCGAAGAATCCTTCCTGCTGCAGCCGCCTCGGGTCCAGCAAAGCTTCAGCCCAATCACGCATCGATGTGCGAAGCCATGAATCGAGCGGGATGCCAAATCCCATCTTTGATCGCTCCGTCAACTGTGAGGGGACGTAACGCCGCAGCAACTGGCGAAGAATCCATTTTCCATGGTGTGGCCTGACCTTCATTTCGAGGGGCAGTCGCCAGGCAAACTCCACAACGCGATGATCTAGGTAGGGGATTCGGCTTTCTAAGCCGAATGCCATGCTCGCCCGGTCAAGTTTCGCCAAGATATCGTTTGGCAAATAGGTGATGGTGTCGAGATACATTGCCTGAAGTGCAAAGTCTGGCAGTGTGAGCCATTCTTGTTTGCTAAAGTGGGGCGACGAATCCAAGACCGTTTCCCGAACCACCCGCTCCGAAGGAAGCCAATGCGAGGCCATCTTCATATACAGGTCTTTGCGATCCAGAGAAGACAACAAGCGTGCCAACTGGTGCAGTTTGTAGCCAGGACTGCGCTGTCGAAAGCTGGCGGGGAGGATCGGGCGCAAAACGCCAAAAATCGCCTCCCAATTCTGCGGTTCGACCCCGGTGATTGCAGCCGCTGTCAGCTGCCGCAACGTGCGTGGAGTGAGCCTGAGCGAGTTCCACAAACGGCCGCCCCAAGTGTACCGGTTGTATCCTCCGAACACTTCGTCGCCGCCATCGCCCGAAAGGCTTACAGTCACATGCTGCCGGACGAGCTGAGAGATCAACAAGGTGGGAAGCTGGGAGGAATCAGCAAATGGCTCGTCATACACTTCGGGCAAGCAGCTGACCAACCCGATCGCTTCCGCCGGACTAACATACAACTCCGTGTGCTCGGTTCCCAGGTATCGTGCTACTGCCCGCGCTTCCGGTGCCTCGTCGTAAGACGCATCCTGGAATCCAATCGTGAACGTGCGGATCGGAGAGCTACTCTGCGCCTGCATAAGTGCGACAACCAGTGAAGAATCGATTCCGCCGGACAGAAATGCACCGAGGGGTACATCCGCGTGCATGCGCAGCCGGACAGCATCGCGCAAAAGCCAATCAAGCTCCGCCACCGCGTCCTTCTCCGAACCTCGGAACGGGTGCGATGCAGCATCTTCCACGCACGCCAGCACCGACCAGAACGCGCTGATCCGGGTTTCGCCGCATTTATAGCGAAGCATCGTTCCGGGAAGCAGCTTGTGGATGCCACGGTAGATGGAATCGGGAGCCGGGATACAGTTGAACTGCAGGTACCGAACCAAAGAATCGCGGTCGATTTCTGCATCGAAGGCCGGGTGCTCACGGAACGCCTTGAGCTCGGAGGCAAAAAGAAACACGCCGCCGGCCGTACCATAATAAAGAGGCTTTTCGCCTAGTCGGTCTCGCGCCAGTAACAGCGTACGCTCGTGACGGTCCCACAATGCGAATGCGAACATTCCGTTCATTCGCTTTAGCGACGACTCGACTCCCCATTCCTCGAAGGCGGCGAGCATCACTTCGGTATCGGAATGGCCGCGAAACCCGAGGCCGGGATTGGCCCTCTGTAAGTCCTGCCGGACTTGCTCGTAATTGTAGATCTCGCCGTTGTACGAAATCACAAACCGGCCGGCCGGGGAGACCATGGGCTGGTGGCCGGCAGAGGAAAGATCCAAAATCGAGAGACGGCGGTGACCGAGAGCGACGCCGGTCTCGGGGTCGGCCCAGACGCCGTGACCATCGGGGCCGCGGTGCGACAGCGCATCGGCCATCCGAGCAGCGATGAACTCCAAGCCATCGCGATTCGTTCTTCCTGCTGAATCGACGCACCCCGCGATGCCGCACACTAGCTTGTTTCTCCCTTAACGGATACAACTGCATTCACGTTCTCGACAAGAATCAAGTCTTCGGTGAACCCATCCAACACACCTCGCCACAAACTTCGCAGCCGGGTGAATTTGAGATCTCGCACCAGCACAACCAATCCGAATTCCAAGAGCGCGCGATAAACGACCGCAGCATAAAAGAGCGGCCGGTTGCGTGAGCGTCGTACGGCAAGAATCAGGTTTCGAAAGCTGTAGTAAGTTCTCCAGGCTGGCTTGTCGATGGTCTTTGCCAGCCACCTTTGCTTGTACTCGTAGTTATCGCAGTAAATGGCATCGCTGACGATTACCTGGCGGTAGCCGAGATCCGAGAGTCGCCATCCGTATTCCAGGTCTTCCCAACCCATCCACATTGCGGGCCAGGGGAGAACCCCCCGCTTCACAGGATCTGTGGAATAAAGAGCACCGTTGCTGCTGCTCCAGAACACGTCAATCAGGCGATCTGGCGGTGGCGATGCAACGAGTATCGCTGGAAGCGGCAGTTCGCGCGTTCCGGTGAGATTAAAACGCTTGGCCGTGGTCAAATAACCCAGCGGATACGCCACACCGAGATTCTCGAGGAACCTGGCAGCGTCGAGCAGTGCCCGAATGACTTGAGGATCAAAGTTCCCGTCGTGGTTGAGTGCGTAGGCGTAGTCTGCGCCGCCTTCAGCTGCGATCCGCAACCGCTCGCACAGGTTCGCGCCCGAACCCAAATTCCGATCGTAGGATCTGTAGAGTACGTGGTGCCATCCGCGATCCGCGAGAATCGACGGAATCGTACCTGTGCCGCGGGAGTCCACTACGAGGATGCGTTCAAAAATATCCTGACCGGATGATTGCACCTGATCCAGAATGCGCATGACGTCGGCGTCGTTTTGGTAAGAAGAGATGACCAGCCAGACTCTGGAGGACTGCATTTCAGAACATGGCAGCATCTCTCCCGCGTTATCAGTTCTCGTTGAAGACACTTTAGAGGTCAACTATTGCGACAGACAGCGCCCCGAAGAAAACAAATCGTCAAAGCTAAGGTGTGAACACGGCATTGTCTGATTGGGTTCGCACAGGAAAGGAGCCTTCTTCCGCCACTCGGCATCGGCCTTTAAAATATTGGGATTCTTTGTCTGAGTCCGGTCGACAGTTGGGCTGAGTGTCTGGGCCAGCACAATGATGTGATATGGACGCTCCACAGCGACATTCAACACGTCCATGCCAGCATAATCGAACATGTGGACCAGAAGGTCCGGGCTGAATACATGATGATGCATTGCGCGAACCGACGCGTTCATCAGACAACGCTCTCGGAACTGCTCCATCATGCCAGCTCCAGGATCCAAGGCGAGATCGTGAAGCTCTAAGACTTCCGGCAGATGCGTCAGGTCGGCTTCCGTCACGTTTCTTCGATAGTCCTCCTCGATATGGGAAAAGGTGGAAAATGGCCGCCGGTGGTCAAAGGTGCCGGCTTTGTGCGGCACGACCACCAGGACAGCGCCGCCTAGCCGGAGGATTCGCTTCCATTCCATGAGGGCCCGCAGCGGGTTCGCCAAGTGCTCCAAGACGTGCGAGGCCAGAACAAACTCATAGCTTTCATCCTTCAAGCCCGACGGGCTCGCTGCCTCGGCCACGACCGATTCTCTCGTAGAAGCCCAAATTACATCTTTCGAGAAATTGCATTGGTCTACTCGCCGTGAAATTGGATAAACAGGGATAAGGCGTGTTCTAGTAAAGATCGGGCTCGGACCTCCGAATTCGATGCCAATCCGGTCCCGAAAAAATGGCTCCATCTGCCCGAATCCAAAGCACGTTTTACTGGTGGCACGAGCGAACAGCACATGGGGTAAAGCTCGAGCCGCCCACAAATAGTAGGGGTAGCGGCTTACTGGCTGCGTGCTATTGCTGATTCTTCTCATTTCACGATTTCACAGGATCGGCCCGCGCATGTTATTCCCACCTCCCACGTATGGCTCGCGTACAATCAAGCGGCCGGAGTCACTTTGGAAAAACCAAGAAATCTGGATGATGCAACCGTTGAAGGCTTCGGGAAGGAATGGAGCAAATTCACCCAGGAGCCTCTCAGCGCGGCGGAGCGAGAGCAACTCTTTGCCGAATACTTTTCGCTCATCGATTGGAGTAAGAAACCCAGAAGAGTCTTGGACATGGGGTGCGGCAGTGGGAGATGGGACGTGCTTCTTGCTCCTCTCGTGGGTGAACTTGTGGCCGCCGATGCGAGTCCCGAAGCTCTTGAGGTGGCAAAGCGTATTGTTCGTGCGCCTAATGTATCGTTCGTGGAATGCAGCCCGGAGACTCTTCCGTTTGCAGATGGACATTTTGATTTCATCTTCTCGCTCGGCGTGTTGCATCATCTGCCCGATACCGAGGCGGCGATCGAAAGTCTCGCCTGTAAGCTTACCCCTGGCGGACGGCTGCTTCTTTACCTGTACTATGCATTCGACAATCGTCCAAGATGGTTTCGTTTCATTTGGAAGCTAACCGACTTGGTCAGACGTTGCGTCTGCAGGCTTCCTTTTTCTCTGCGGTACGCGCTGTCGCAAGTGATCGCGCTTTTTGTCTACTGGCCGCTAGCCCGCGCCGCCAAGTTTTTCCCAGTTCCTGGTTCTTGGCCGCTCAGGTTCTATGCGGATCGTAGCTTTTACGTCATGCGCACCGACGCTTTGGATCGGTTCGGGACAAAGCTGGAAAAGCGATTCACAAAGCAGCAAATCGTCGCAATGCTAGAAGCCGCTCGGCTAGAGGACATACGGTTTTCAGACGATGCCCCGTATTGGGTGTGTGCGGCGAGCAAGCGCATGTGAACCCAACGGACGATGTGACCTCGCAACCCACGATTGTGTGGTTATTGAGGGTCTGCAACCCATATGGATTATTAGAAAGCGCTTCCATCTGAAAGACCCTGTGAACGACTTCGTCCCAGCGTGTGTGTTGTTCCCGGTAAAGGAGTTAGCCGAATCTGTGCTTGGAACCATGACCCATGTGTCGGCGGGTCCGCACTGGCAAGAGAGAAATGTGTCTGATGTGGCGTACAAATCACCCGCGGAACAACTGATCGAGCTTGATGCGAATGTTCCGACCGTCACGCCACCGACTTGAGCCTGAACGGCGGGAGCTAACGAGCAAAACATATAGGAGACTTCGTACATTCATTTTTCTGCTCCATTCAAGATGCTATTTGCACTCGCGCGAGCCGATTCTGTTTAAACAATGACTTTGCCAACCAAACCCAAAGCATGGTGTAGGCCTTAACAGTGTCACCGATTTCGAGGATACCGCCGCGAGAAACTGCGTAGACCATCCGTGACAAGGGTTCAATGAGCAGGGTCGCAAGGGTCACGGCCGTCGCCGACGCCCAGCCAAAATACTTGTAGCAGTAGATAATCCGGCTGCGGAGCGAATAGAAAAGCCGTAGATCTTTAGCCTGAGCGGAGCATCCTCCACCTTTGTGATAAGCCTGAGTGGTTGTCAGGTAGTACGATTGCAATCCCGCAGCGTGAACCGAGTGGAGAAAGTCGACCTCTTCGTAGTAAACAAAGAAACGCTCATCGAATCCGCCTACCGTTTCGAATATCGGCCGGCGCACCAGAAGAAACGCCCCCATCACGATATCGACTGGCCTGGTTTCACGGTGGTCCCAATCCCGCATGAGGTTGCCCTGAAACCGTCGCGGGAAGACGTGGCTCAACCCAAACATGTGTCCATAGAAGTGCTGCGGTTTTGGAAATCGCGAGCAGGTCAGCGCTATCTCGCCTTGATCATTCGCGAGTTGTACTCCGCAAACAGCGACCCGTGAATTCTCCTTCGACTCCAGAAAACGAACGGCTGCAGAAAGTGTCCCGCTGGTTAACACGATATCGGGATTGAGAAACAACAAATAGGAGGCTCGGCTCCGAGACCCTCCTTTATTGCACGCAGCCGCGAAACCACGGTTTGCCCCGTTCCGAATGGTGGACAGCGGAAGGCTTCCCATTTGCAGGTTGTCGGCGGAGCCATCAGACGAGCTGTTGTCGACTACAACCACGCGCGATAGTTCAAGCCCGTCAAGACTTGCGTCCCTGATGGAATCGAGACACTGCTGCAGTTGCGCACCTGCATTCCAGTTAACGATGACGATATCAAGGCTAGGAAGCATCTATCGCTCTCGGCAACCACTGTGCCTTATGCGCTTTGCGTCCGATTCTGAAGTACAGGTAGCCTAGCAACAAGTACTTAAGCCAGGATTCGAACGGAGCGAAATATTGATCCGTGAAGGTCATTACGGCTAATGGGAAGAGGCTGACAGCGTAGTAAAACAGGTATAGCGGATCACCTTTGATCGCCCTGGCGTAGCAGTACGTAGACATTGCTCCGATCGCGCAGAACACAACGACCACTCCAACGATGCCAAAATCAATGAAGGGAGGTTGTAGCGCCGTATAGACGTTCCATGGGAAAGGAACGTTCACCTCTTCTTGAATCGGCGAGATTAGTGTGCCGCCAGTAAAACGGCGAACGACATTTACCCCTGCGACGAAGGTGTTCGTGCCGTATCGAAACGGAGGATCGGAGCGTACAACTTGATCAAATGCAGGGATGCTTCCAAGAGCGTATTGAGCTAGTGACTCCTGGACCGAAGCGCGATTATCGCGGATCGCAGAATCGAGGCTACCACCCTTTCCCAGAATCACGGCAAAGGTGGCAAATACAAACAAGAAGGCCAAGCCTGCACCAACGAACGTCTTCCAGTTCAGGCGACCCCGCATCGACGAAATGCCCAGCAATGGGACAAAAAGCAATAAAAAAGAAGTCCGACCGGTTGCGAGAACAGCGTAGGCAGCCGAGAACGCGATTGCGCAGTAGTATTGGAGTCGTTCCTTGCGTCCCGTACCGACCTCAATAGCCCAAAGAAACGTCGTGACGAAGCTCAGGATCGAAGCGTTTCCCAATAGGCCGTAAGGCGAAGCTCCCACGTCGGATGTCTCAATTCTCAAGGCGATCAGCCAGTTGCCGATTCCCGACTGCTGGGCGATAGCGTTTGCTTTTGCCAGCACGAAGGGGAAGAGGGCACCTGATATGAGTAAGAGAAGTAGTCGTGCGCGCGGATGATGCGGCGAGGTTAACTGAACTTCACACCGCTGGACGGGAATAGCCAGTGGTGCTGGATACAGGAGGAGAGCCAGTTCCGCACCACCAGTGAATGCCAGCACAACGGCCAAGAATATCAGTAGCGTTAGAATGCTGATGGAGTCGATGGTGATTGGGCGGAAGCAGTAAAGCGTGAGTACCCCCAACCACAGGGCGCTCGCGATAAAAGCGGGATACCGATAATCACGGAACCGGCGGTAATTGAATATGGTCAGCAGCGCCAACAGCGCTAGAATAATGATTTTCATATGCAGCGCCGTTCAGAAATAGGCAACCGCCGGTGGATCAAGCGAAACGATCCGTTTTTCCGCGGATGCCGTCCAGAGCGCCGAGCAAACAATAAGCAAGCTTATTGAAGCGTTTCTTCTCGAAGAGACAGATCAGCAGCAGTGACTTCAGCCGCGAGCAAAGGGTCGTAAGAACCCACCTTGGTTCGCTGCCCAGATACTCCCCCGCAAGGATCAACGTATTCCGGGTCATGAAATACTGTCTCCAGGGTGAGTGATTACTGGCTCCCGTCGTCTTCCATGGCAAGCGATGTTCTATTAGGTTTCCGATGGAATGTTGCATCAATGGTTTGGAGGTCATCACGATATGGAATCCTTGCGAGCGGGCGCGGAGGCAGTATTCCAGATCGACACAATCCACAAAGAACTCTTCTCGAAATCCACCAATTTCGTGAAACGCCTGCAGTGAGACTAGACTGCCTGATGTGATGACTGCCGTCACCTCCGCTCCCCAAGAACTGTTTCCGTCTTGGTTTGCGGCGGCTGGTTTCCCATTCACCGAGCTGGTGTAATTTGAACCGATCACCGCGAGGCTGCTCTGCTTAGGAAATGCGTGATAGGCAGCCGTGAGAGAGTCAACCAGGTCGGAAGCAACGACCGTATCCTGATCCAGGCTCAGAATCCAGCGATACCCCTGTTGCGCAGCCCACTCTGCACCCTGGTTGAGGGCGCGGGCGACCCCTTCGTTTCTGTAGTTCAGAATTATGTGCACGTCCTGGTTGTCCACCAATTGCTGAAGCCGGCCTACGCCTGATTCTGACCCATTATCTACAACCGCAATGTGAGCAACTTGCGGTATCACTTTCTGTGTGCGGGAGAGAAGATCGCCGTCGGGATTACGGGTGACAATCACGGCGCATATTGTCTCCCGCGCCGGTGCATTTTGATTGGCTTGAACGGAACTTGCTCTTTGCGTATTCAATTCAGTGCCAACATTGTCAGGAGTGACCGTGCCGCGATCGGTTTCAAGCATCGTCATGAACTAACCCCATATCCGAAACCTAGGGACTATGCGTTCACCCGACTACGGTTTTAAAGAATCACAGATTCGACCGGCAAGCCGGCAACCTGGGGGGAAGGATTTCTGCCTATCCAATGAGCAAGAACGATCAGCAACCCGGCGTCGATGGACGCGCGCAGCATCCAAGCCACCGCGGCTCCAGTCACACCGTAGGTCTGAATAAGCCAATACAGGGCGACGGCATAAAAGGGAAGTTCCACCAGGTTCAACTTCGCCGGGATGTCAGGTCGGCCCAGTCCTTGAAGAAGTGCGAATGGCAAGGCTCCGACCGCCAATGCCAATGTGCCGACCAGAAGCAACTGGGCAATCCGATAACTGTGCATTGAGAAGTCCGGCCCCAGCCACAGCGAAAGCCCCGGTCTCGCGATCGCGATGAGCACCCCCGTGAGCGGAAGCAGGAGCGCAAGCAGGTACAAGGTCGTACTGCGATAAAGAGTTCCCAACCGATGGCGATCCTGGGCCGACGAAAGACTAAATGCAGGAAACATAACTGCAGAAACCGCGCCGGAGACAATCAACAGTTTGGTAACCACTTCGTACGGAGTCGCGTAGTAGGTAACGGCGGCCGTCGAGACTAAGGCGCCAATAACAAAGCGGTCGATGTACAGCATCAGCGGGCCAACGACATTGCTTACGGTCATCCAGCCACCCAGAGAAAAGAGCGACCCTATATGCTGGGGGCGGACCGCCAGTTCACCCGCTAATGCTGACGATACGCGGAAACAGAGAAGCAGGTGTGCCATCCATCCAGCAATTCTGCCAGCTACGAGGACGACGGTGATTGGGAAAATATGGTTTGAGAAGGGCAGCACAAGCAGAGGCCCGGCAAAGGTGAATATCCCCATCGGTGTGCGGACCAGGTTGATCAGCCCAAAGGCTTGCTGAGCCTCCAGGAAGCCGCGCAATCCTGCAGTGCTAATTACAACCGGGATCGAAACGGCGAGAGCATAGAAGGAGTACAGGGCATCACTGCGGATAGCGATTGGAATTTTCAATATCCCATAAACCAGCAAATGACTTCCCAGGGCGAATATCGCCGCACCCACCAAACCCAACGCCATCATCATGGTCTGGCTGGTCCAGAATAGCTCCGGGATCTCCTCTTGCCGGCCGCTTCCCAGCTTCTCAGACACAAGTTTTGTCAAAGCGCGACCCAAACCCAGATCAAACAATCCAGCATATCCAATGAGCGTCCAAGCGAGGGCAATCACGCCGAAACGATCTGTGCCCAGTCTATGGATAAGGATGGGAATGGAAACGAAGGCGACCAACAACGGACTTCCCGTTCCCAACAGATTCCATATTACGTTCCTGACCAGAAGCGGCCCTTGAAGCAAGTAATGATGTTTTGTAGGACTCTCAGTCATGGGAGATGTCGGCATCTGACGCCGGGCCGCTGCCGTGCCCGTTGCGCGAGATCCAGGGAACCTTCCCTTTCAGGCTGGAGACCACTTCCAGGGCAAGAATCTTGCGCGGATCCTGGGGGTCTGAAGTGTGCCAGGTTGCCGAACCCACGACCCAGGCAATCGAGGCGCAGAAGACGAGAAAACCTCCGAGGATTGTGATGAGCAAGCGCGGCGGAGATGATTTTTTCTCCGCAACCTTCGGTCGATCCAGCACTTTGACGCTTGGAGTCTCTTTGGCCTCCTGAATTTTTGCCAGTTCATACTGCTGGGTCAGCAGTTCGTACACAGTTTCCTGAATCTTGGCGCGGCGGTAGTAATCTGCATATTTCACCCCCAGCAAGGGCAAGTTGCGCAGGCTGGGGTAGGGCATATCAATCGATCGCGCGTCCAGCGACGCCGCGGTTGCTCTGGAATCGACCAGGGGATCCGATCCAGCCGGCGTGCTTCTCGTGCCGCCCAGCTTTTCCAAGTCTCTCCGCAGTTCCCCGACCCGGGCGTCAAGGGAGCGAACCCTGGGATTACTGTCGGAATAAATCTGGCGCAAGCCTTCCAGTTCGGATTGCGCGACGATGAGTTCTCCGGCGAGAGTTCCGGCGGCCTCCAAAGCTGCTTTCCCCATGGTTTGAATGTCGACTGTGCCGCTCTGGCTGGAGAACTGGGCCAGGCCGTTGGAAGCGTCATCCAGTTCGTGTTTGGCTACTCTGAGGCGCTCTTCGAGAAACACGCGCTCACGATGTGCGGACGAGGTGGAGAGCTCGGCAATGAGAGAATTCAACTGGTCCACGTAGGCCCGCGCCAGGGCCGCGGCGCGTTCGGGGCTGCGATCCGTCACACTGATGCTGATGATGCCGCTCTTTCGGTCTTCTGAAATAATCGTGCGCTCGTCAATATTTGCGCGTGCCTCCTGCTCCAGACGCACACCGTAGACCTTTCTCAAGTCGAATTGCTCGACCAGCCGCGATTGGGCAGCGTCGCTGCGCAGGATGCCGACAAACAGCGCTCCCGTACTGTTCAAACCCAACAGGTCGGCTGCCATGGATCCCAGGCCGCCCGCGCCTTTTGCCGCCAGCGTTGCCATCATGGCGATCCCCGTAGTGGACTGAGTATCAGGCGGCATCAACTGCGCGGTTGAGGTGTAGGTCTTTGGAATCAAGAACGCGAGCAAGGCCGAGGCCGCCAGCCCAATCGCGGTGGCGCGAACCAGCAGTCGGCGATGATCCCAGAGAAGGCGCAAATGGTCAGCCTGCCAGGCGCGCCGATTCTCCAGCGAAATTTCCTGGAGTGACAACTCGTCGCGAATCGGGTTCGGTTTGGTAGCAATCAGACTCATATCATTCGAGAAGCGTGGCCTCGCGCCTAGCTTTCTTTCACTTCCGCCTCTGCGGCCAATAGCTGAATTCGAGCGAGGCCGCGATATTCGATTGCGGTCCTGTCGCCAGCAGAGGAATCTGCCAGCTTTCGTATTGCAGCTTGCCCGTAAGTCGCAATCCCGACCCCAACAGAAAATCTGAATTCACCGCGACATCGTTCTGCGTCCCGCCTTGCGGGAGCCATTGCGCATCCACCTTCCGGTGGCGCAGTTCGATTCCGATTCTCTTCGTCGGGCTCAGCCAATAAGTGCTTCGGACGGATTCACCCTGTGCCGCGCGTCCCAGCCAGGTGCCCATCAGCACGCCATTGTTGGTGTATCCGTTGAGGTATTGCAAATTGTAGTAGTAGCAGCCATTGCACGTGGGGAAGTTGATTGGACTTGTGGTACCACCTTCGATTCTCAAGTCAACCTTGGGAACACTCGGAAGTTTGGCAAGATAGATGCCAGTCTGGAAGGCTGCCTTGTAGGGACGGTTTACTGGGGAAATCTCGTCTGTCTGTAACGCGTCAACATAGAAGCTGAGCCAATCGCGCATCCCTGGGATGCGATAGGTGAAATCCAGCCCTGCGTGGCCGCTGCCCAGGGATGATCCGTTCACGTGAACTGCGAATGTGCTTTCCCACAGGGTCTTAAACGTCAACGGATTTTGCGGCCCACCGTAAAGGGTTGTCTTGGACGCGCTGATTTCAAAATTCGGCGTGAGCTTCAAACTGACTTTGCCGCCGCTCAGAAATGGCTGCTGCGCGAGATTTTTCCCATACTGGCCTATGAGGGCCGGGTTGAGGGAACCTTCTAGAGCCGAGTTATCGATGAACTGCTGTCCTGCGACCTGCCCGATGAAGAACTGCATGCGAATATCACCGAAAAGTCCGAGAAAGGAAGGCAGCCGAAAAGGACTGACTCGATTGATGATGAACATCTTGTTGAGCGGCTCGGCGTTGTTGGTGAATATCATCGCGCCTTCTTCACCCGGACCCCACCACAGACTCTGTCTGCCAAACGAGAGCTGCCAGTTGGCCAGATTCATTCCGACATAAGCGTCCAGAAGCTGAAAGCGGCTGATCGCTGCGAACGGCATCGCGGGTGGGTTGGGAGGCAAATGGTCGATCTCGCTGATAAAATTCAGAGCGGCCGGAGACAACGAAGGAGCGGAGGGAGCCGATTGATACTCGCCGCGCACGTAGATCACGAACGGACCAGCCGTGGTCCATCCCGAACTGCCAACGATGCTGTTGAAGCCCTCCTGATATGGCCTTCCATAGTCGTTTAAGATCGTTTGGCCGAAATGAAAATTGTCGGTAAGCGGTTTGCCCGATATACTCGTGCCTCGTGCATAAACGGACTCAATTTGCGCGTGAACGTTGTCTCCGCTCTCGGTGGCATTGAGTTCGCTTTCAAACTCGCTAGACAGTGACCGATAAAGTTCTTGTACTTCCAACGGCCCGTCCGCGCCGGATTGGCGTTCCGACGCTTCGCCCAACAGTCGGGCACACTCGAGGCGGGTCCAGGGACGCAACCCAAGAATCGTCGTCTTGATGTAGCCCATGGCCGCGAGTCGCTCCAGCGCCGGATAGATCCAGCTATCGAGCGGAACGTACGGCGATCCCATGAAAGAAGGGATTCGGGTTGTTGGTTCGTTCACGAATTCGCGGGGCGACTCCCATGATCCGCCGCCGAGTTCGGCATCGTGACGTCTGCTGTAAACACTTTGGGATACCAGATATCCCAGTACGCCGCCCACGAGCACATCCGAAGGAAAGTGCTGACGCGCGCGAACCCGTGAGAAACTGACAGCCGAAGCCATCCCGTAGGCGAACAGCTTTGGCCATGTCCCTTGATACTCATGCGCAATCACGCCCGCAATCGACCAGGCGACGGCAGCATGTTCGGAGGGGAACGACGTGCCCCCCTGAAAAAATGCGCCACTGCCGTTGTCCTGATAGGGCCGCTCCCGGCGGAAGGAGTATTTCAAGGCCTCGGTTGCCAGCAGAGTGTTCACAGCCGCTTCCCCGGCCAGAAACCCGGTCTCGCGCCAGTGCTCGTTGTGCATTGGGAAGCTGAACAGATAAAGTCCGGCTCCGGCGCCAATCAGGCTTGCCACCCCATAGTTGGAAACCGTCTTGTAGTGGCTAATGGTTGCGGGATTTTGCGGGAGCGATGCGCTGTACTGGCGATCAGTCACGAAAAGACCTGCCGCGAGTCCGCCGAGCGGTACCAGCCAGGTTGCGTCCGACAAGCGAACACGCAGGGGACTGGTCCAGATTTGTTTCTGATCGTCGACAAAATCTGAGATGTGGCCTGCGAAACTCGGCGAATCGCGGGAAGTGATCGCGGGCAAACCGGCCGGGGCCATCTTCACTTCAGAAGGTGTAGACATTTGAGGAGCGATCGTTGGGAAACTGTCTGGCGGCTTCTCGCTGGTTGCGTCCTGCGCCGCGGCTTTGGGTATCGAAAACGCCAAGCCAGCCGCCAGCAACATCGCCATGAGTCTTGTCCTGATCCGCAAATCTGCAGCTCCGGTGTTAGGGATGGATGTAAGCCACAGTAAGAGCCGCTGAGGACGCAACCTGCGCGGCCTGCATGAGCGTCGCCCAATTTCGCGGAGCAAGCCTGGGCGCCTTCTCTGGCACGACAATCGAGTCTCCCGGCTTCAATACGGCGCTGAGCGGATCACCCATCCAGAACTCCGAGACATTCCTGGCGGAAAGTACGGAGCCGTCGGCCCGCACAACGAAGATCCCGCTCCGATCCGCGATTTGAGTCAGTCCGCCGGACTGGCTCAAATACCACTTGGCACTTCTGCCCGGAATATAGCTGACCGCGGTGGGATTGAAGACCTGGCCGCTAACGGTCACGTAGTCCGCTTTCTTGGGAATAATGAGTACGTCCCCGTCTCGCAGGGGAATATCCGACGCCGTCTTCGCCAGCCGTTTAAGGTCCGAGGGAATGTGGATCACAACGCGTCCAACCGGTGCCGTCGCCTCGAGTTGTTGGAGCGCCGTATCGGTCTGGGCGATGGCAGTGAGTTTCGCTTCTTTCTGGTCAGCATCGCCGTCCGGCATAGCCTTCAGGTAACCCTGCTCTGCTTTGAGTCGGTTTACCAATTCCAAATGGGATTTCATTTCCAGGTCTCGAACTTCCTGACGGAGCAGCACAGCTCCGTAAGGAAAGGCTTCAGCGGTGAAACCATTGCAGCGCATCAGCAGCGAGCTGAGACGCTCGTCCGGCTGAATCCCGTATGTGGCAGGATGCTGCACTTCTCCCTTCACCGTGACGGACGCTCCCAGATCGCTCCATTGCGGAATCTGCCGAATGGCCAGAACATCTCCATTGCGCAACGTAATGTTTTCGTTGACATCACTCGACCGTGCGGCCTCCAGCTTCACCTCAAGATGTTCGCCGACGCCGTTGCCGGCCGCGAATCGCGTAAGATCGGCGCTGCCGGCAAATGCGCTTCGCTTGAGTCCGCCCGCGACCCGAATCAGGTCTTCAACCCGCATGTCGGTGGTCAGCGGATAGCGCCCAGGCTTCGCGACTTCACCTTTGATGTCGACGGTTGGAGCATCCACTTTGGCCAGGTTGCGGTGCACCAGCAGGCGATCCCGCGCCTGCAAAATGACGTCGTCCACCGGATTCCCCGCGAGGGCTTCGCGCAAATCCACACTCAAAATCCTCATGGTGCCGTCGGCTTGATTGCGGAACAACTGGGCGGAATCAAGCGCCGCATCCGGTGTAATTCCGCCGGCCAGAAAAATCGCATCGCGCAAATGAGCCTGACCGGATGTGCGATACGAACCGGGCCGATGGACCTCACCGCCCACCCACACTTCGGGCGGAGCCTCAAAATCGTAGCGGCTAAAGATTCGCACCGTGTCTAAGGGCTTCAGGGCCGGAGCTGTCGCCGGGTTTGCCAGTGCACTCGAGATGTCAAAGCTTTCGACGCTGGGATGAAAATCCGGAGGATTCAGGCGGATGATTTCCGCATAATGAGGCGCGGGTTCGGGGAGAAGATCGCCATACGATGAAATGAGGTCTGTCAATTTCATTCCCGGCTTGTAGGAATAGCGGCCCGGGCGTAAGACGTGCCCCTGAAGGTAAATGGCATCCTCGTTATATGCGGCGATCGGAAAGATGTGCACTTGATCGCCGTCGCGAATCTTGAAAGCCTGCAGCTGCTGGTTGACATCCGCAGGATCAGCGATCGAGGGCAGGTCCAGGGTCAGCATGGTGCGCTTTTCGTGGGCTTCGAGCCGCTGCACTTCGATATGGCGCAACGCCGCAGCCGGCAGGATTCCACCGGCCAGTTCCAGGACTTCGGCCAGCGAAGTCTCATCCAGCAGTTCATATACTGCGGGGCGGCGCACCATCCCTTCTACTGTCGCCTGAGGTCCAATCGGCGGTACAAGTAAAGTGTCGCCATTTTCCAGCCGCTTTAAGTCGGAGCGGAGGCCGTGCAGAAGCAGGTCATAGGCGTCCACCTGCTCTACAAGTTGCTTGCCGCGGAAGTGCCTGAGGGAGCGCAAGGATCCCCGTCCCGTGATCCCTCCAGCGGCAAACAGCGCGTTCAGCGGAGTTGATAGCGAACTGATGTCATATGCACCCGGTTGCGCGACCTCTCCGACCACATAGACGCGCACCGTTCGCAGGCGGGAAACCGACACATCGGCGGACACATCCCGGAACGCAGTCCTGAGCGCACGCTGAACTTCCAGCTGCACATCACCGAGATTCTTGCCGGTTACCAGCACCGGACCGGTCTCCGGCAGCGCGATCCGCCCCTCCCGATCGACCAGGCGAACCAGTCGCTGGGTGACGCTGCCCCACACATCGATAGACAAACTGTCGCCCGTTCCCACCACATAGTCAGGCCCCACAGGCAGGTCCATTGGAATCGTGTCCGGCTGGTTTATCGTGTTGCGGAATATTTCCGAGCCGAACCGCTCCGCCGGACGCTGCCAGGCAGACGCCTGCACGTACATATCGTAGAGCGAAGGGACGTCGGCATAAGGATTGGCCGGACGCACCATTTTCACAGGCGTCACATCTTCTTCCCGTTCCATGGGTCTGGGCCGCTCCCAGTTCGAACGCATGGACTGTGCGGGAATGTCGTTTCTGGCGCTTCCTTCACGTGAACCGGCTCTGTCGCCGTAGGGGCGGCTGCTCCGCCCCGTAGACAAGTCGTCGAGTGCGGGCATGGCGGAACCTTGAGAACCGTACGGTAAGTCGGCGCCGGACTTGATCGAGTTGGACGCCAACTCGATCTTAGGGGTGGACATCTGGTCCCGCAGGCCAAGCTCATCGGTTGAAAGGTCGGTCCGCAGCGTACTCGTCGGAGGGGCCGAAGGTTGCGTATCGGGCGATCCCGGATTTGTGTCCGGAATCGACGGCTCGTTCTCCAGTGCACCGTTAGACTGACGATTCCGCGCGCCAGTTTTTTCGCAATCGCTGTCTTGTTTAGGATTACAGGTTGTGGTGCGCTCCACCCGTTGTTCTTGATCGTTCCTTTCCGGCCGCAGGGATTCGCTATCTTCTTGCGCTTCAATCTGCACCAAACGCCGTGCGCGTTCCTTCAGGACAAATTCCTCTTCTTTGGCGAAGTTCGAATCCGGATTTGGCGATGGCAGCAAGTACCCATACCGCTGGAGCAGTCGAGTCGCGACCGAACGAAAGGCGACATCTCGATCAAGACGGTCGAATATGGCCTGGTCGGATAGATTCGAGTCTTCCACGACCTGTCCGTTGTCAGTGGCTTCCTTGGCTACCCCTTCCTTTAACTCCACCAACAGCCCTGCATCCTTGACGAGCACTGCCCTGATCTGCACCGAAGACGCCGCCACACGATTGAGGTTGTCTTTTGCAAGGTCGGACAACCCGGCCGCGCGATTCCCCTGAGCATTGCCTTGCTGGGTACCGGCACGTCCGTTCATTTGGCCGTACATGAACGGGCAGAGGATGAGCGCTACCACGCCAACTGCTGATCTCCCGAGCAACTTCTTGGAGATGAACGACAAGGTTAGACTCACATAGCCTCCAGATCAGCCTCATCCACTTCGACGGCTACCGAGCGCATGATCAGGTCGATCGAAAAAATAACGCGGCAACGGTCTTTCCTGCGCACGATGATGCCCTCCAATCCCTGCATGGGGCCGCTACGTACCCGCACTCGCCGTCCAGCGCGCAGATAGGGATGCGGTTCGATCCTCAAACCGTCAGACAGCCGGCGTTGCAACGCTTCGACTTCGTCACTCGGCAAGGCGGCGGGTTGTCCGTTGAATGACACGAGTCGTACGACGCCGGGCAACTGGAGAACCTGCAACCTGTTCTCGAGTGCCATGCGGACGAACACGTAACCGGGAAACAGGGCCAGCTCTAATTCCTTGCGGCGGTCCTTCCAGCGCCGCACCGAGCGGTATAGGGGAAGGAAGCAGGAGAAACTGCGCCGTTTGATTTGTTCGGCTACGCGCTTCTCGTGGCGCGGAAAAGTGTAAAGGGCATACCAGTCCGCTCTGCGGGGAGCCTCAGGCGCCAGCGCTGGTACCTCCACTCCGATGGTTAGCGACATCACGCTCATTCCTTCACCACGCTGGCCGTAGCTTCGCCCCCTCACTTACAGGCTTACTGTTAGCTAAGCCGTTTAGTTTAAGATAGTTACAAACAACGTCGCGCAACGAATCTCCGGATCTGTGAGCCTAAACTGACGCCAAACCAACCACGGCTGGCCGCTGCCGGACTGCATTCAGAATGCCAGCCTCCGAGCTTTCCAGGGGTTTGCAACGGATGTCGACGATTGCCCAGTAAAAGAGGGCACGGTTTTGTTCCGGAGCCAGCGCAAGAATCCTCATCTCCGGGTAGCGTCCAAGCAAGAACCCGCACTGGACACGATGTTTCTCCCGATCGTCCATGGCAAGAATTAGCACGTCCGGTCGAACTTGTTCGACTGCTTCGGTGACGTCATCCTGGTTGCCAACTTCCCCGACTAACTCGATGTCGGGCTGATCGGCGATGGTGGTCATGATGAGTTCCCTCATCAGGCGAGGTTGATTGGCAACCAGCACGCGGACTCGCTTCACATGGTTTCTCCGACGCTGAACGTGAGGGCAGAGTATCGCTTCTATGCTCCGCATCCGCAAGGTTCAAAAGAGATCTATCCTGAGGCTGGGTTTGAACAAGGACACGTAAGTAGCAGGATTCCGATGCTGGCGTACTAAGACAGTACCGAACCAGTACCAAAGCAGTACCGCCAAGTACCTACCTTGTTGTCACCTCCCAGAAGGGGAACAAATGCTTCAAGCTTGAATTATGTAACGCACACCACTTGACGCGACGTGCCGCGCGTGTAAACTTGGTCATTCCCCGCTACACAATTAAAGGATTGTCCGGAGCTTCGTATCTTTTGTCATTCTTAGCTTCTTGAGCAACTTTTCTTCGGGATTGGAGTTACATGGAAACAAGAGAGAGCATAGCTCAACTCTTGCCATAGAGATGATCCGGATCAGAGGTAGCGGCGGGTCCGAGTTTCAGGATTTAGCAAAGACTGTATTCGACGCATCGTAGCCCAACGATTCGTTAACGAAACGAATTGGGCATGGGGAGTGAGAGGGGCACGCCCTGTGTCTTCAATGGTCACGCGCTCTCATGGTGACCAGGGAGTGCCCGATGGAACCACAACCAGTTGCCGAAGTTTTTCTTCTGGCTGAAAACCGGCTGCTCCGTGAAGCGCTGATCCGGATCCTCACCAAGAAGACTGATATCCGCGTCGTGGGCGCTGCCCCATATTCGCCGGCCACGCTGGAACGGATCATTGCCACCCGCCCCGGGGTTGTTCTGCTGGATTCCGTCGGTCCGGTGTTTTCCGACGACAGACTTGTGTCCGCCCTGCACGCTGCGGTTCCCGGTGTGAGGGTCGCCATGATCGACATGGATCTCGATCAGCACACCTTTTTGAGAGCCGTCCGCGAGGGCGTAGTTGGATACGTCTTAAAGGATGCTTCGGCCACGGAAGTGGCGGGCATGATCCGCGCGATTGCCATGGGAGAGGCAGTGTGCCCGCCGCTTCTATCCATGGCTCTATTCCAGGTGGTCCGGCAGCATCTCTTCGCCGGAGCCGCGAGCCGGGTATTAAGCCGAAGGGAGCAGCAACTGGTGACGCTGCTGCGTGAGCGGCTAACGAACAAGGAGATTGCGGCGCGGTTAAACCTGTCGGAGCAGACGGTGAAAAACCACGTACATCGAATGTTGCGAAAGGTCGGAGCGCAAGACCGCGTGGCCATCGTCGAGCGCTGCGAGTTGGAAGGTCTTGGTGAAAACCTGGCTTCTTGAGCGCGGGAGATCACGCGCAGCATAAACGAACGCTGAATGATGAATAACACAACTGGGACTTTCATCTGGCGATGCGGAGGGGGCGGAAGATCGCCAAGGTTAGTGATGGCGCGGAGGCTCGCCGTTCGCCTGTACTGGATGTGGCGCAAAGGATTGGATTACGAGCAGTTGACCGAGTTCGGTTCGCACGCGGGATAGCCTGGGTATCGCCATGTTGTGCAGTCGAACACCGAGTAATTGATGGGGCGTCCCGCTTCCCTTCGCAAACCCTTTAGCTGCCAGCGTGCGGATAAGCTGAGAGTTTGACGCTTCCCATTAAGCCCGTTTCTGGATAGTCTCCGATTTGCCGACCATCCAGGAATTAGGAAGATCGGTAAATTCCCGGCCGATTTTGAACCGTACCGCAGTTCAGAGCCTGGTGAAGCCGTCCGGGGTCCACTGTTCTGAGCCGACTCCGTTGTGGACGAAGAAGAGGCCGTCGGGATCGTATTTCTCTTTGATTTGGGCGAGGCGGGCGTGGTTGTCGCCCCAGTAGGAATGCTCAAAGTCGGACTCGAAAAAGTTGCTTTCGGAGACGTAAGCTCCGCCGTTGGAAGCGACGGCGCGGAGTTCGTTCATGCAGCGGTGCACCGAGTCCGCAGCTTTGCGGCCCTTCGCAAGGTCGGGCTCGCGATTGGGAATTCCGGGATACGCGGGGCCCTGGCCGTCGGCGACGATGGCGAGAGCAAAGGCACCGCACACCGTGGGATTCATAGCGGTGTCTTTTGCAGCCTCGATGGCTTCCGGAGGCGCACCCGCCAGCCCCTTATTGAAATGAAGCTCGACTTTGCTAAAGCGGGAAGCTGAGAATAATGCGTTGGCCAATTTTTCTTGTGAGTCGTCTTGCAGAAGGGATGCGGGCATCCAAAGCGACTCGAAACCCCAGACGACCCAGCCGACCTGGGCGGCGTCGCCGTTCCACCAGACATTGCTGGGGGCGGAACCCGGTCGGAAGTCTGCCTTGAAAACATCATGGTGATGTTCTTTGCGCCAGTCGACGTCCCACCAATGCCGGAAGGGCATGCTGCCGATTTCAGGCTCAGATTCGATTGTGTAAGCGCCAGAAGACTGCGCAAGCCAATTGAGGAACGGCTGCCACACTTTTCGCGATTCCTCGGTGTCCAGCCCCAGGTGAACCATGCTGATTTCCAGCTTATTATCTGGAAAGATGTGCGCTTGTTCGCCCCAATGATCGTTGAAGAGAGCTTCTCGGTAGAAACCAACGAAGTGGCGGATCAGGCGGCGATAGGCATCATCGGAAGAGGCTTTGACAGTGAAATTGGCGCCGCCGGCGAGTTCTGGAAGATCGCGCACGCGCAGGGTTAATTTGCCGACCACGCCGAAGGTGCCTCCTCCCCCTCCTTTCAAAGCCCAGAACAAATCTGGATTGGTGCAAGCGTTTGCGATTCGCACTTTGCCATCGGCGGTAACGACTTCAGCTTCAAGGAGGCCGGCCGCGGCCATGCCGTAATGTTTTGAGAAGCTGCCGAAACCGCCGCTTTGAATTAGCCCGGCGACGCCGACGGTGGTGCAGCCGCCGCCTTGAACATAGGCGCCGGCCTTGGTGGTGACGGCGTCGTAAGCTTGCAACCAAATTGTTCCCGAGCCGACAGTGATGGCCCGCTGAGGAGCGTGAGCGGACTTGCAACCACTAGGAATGAAATCTTGCTGGATGGTAGCGTCATGCGTATGACGTGTCCAAATCAGGAGAGAATCGGGCGCGTTCGATGTGCCCTGATAGCTGTGGCCACCTCCTTTGACGACGAGGCGCAGGTTGTTGTCGCGGGCAAAATCTACGGCGGTTGCGATGTCGTCGGCATTTCTTGCAGCGACAGCGTAGACACTAGGTTTGGTGGCCCAACCGTCGACCCATCCCAGGGTTTGGGTGATGCCGGGGTTGTCGCCGATATAGTAGGGGTCTTTCAGATTTGCGAAGAGGGTTTTGCAGTCTACGCTCTGGGACGAGGACACGCATGCGTTCATCGGAAAATCGACTTGAATCAGGTTGCCGCCGACCGCCTCGTTTAGGCGCTTCCACGCTTCTTTGGAGGGCCAACCTGGGTCGGAAGGACGCGCTCGGCGGATGGCGGGACTTGCGAACGCGCTGCCGGGCCACAGCTGCGAAAGTGATAATGCCCCGGACGCCTTCAAAAACTCTCTTCGGTTCAAGGCTACTACCTGCTTTCTCAGCGTCACGCGGAGATTATTTCTCGATGGTTGTCCACAAATTCAACCATGAATGGTCGTGTGAAGCAAGGGGTCGCTTTCGGTACCAATCGCAACCTGACGCTCTGCCGGTAGCGACCCTGAATCTGCTCGTGCCTGATTGAAGGAAAAAGGGGAGTGAGGCCCAACGACGATACTGGAAAGATGTTGGCTTCGAGGAGAGCGCCATTGATCTCCTCGAAGCCCGTTTCTGGACCGCGAGTAAACCGCTGAAGGGCTCACAGATTACTTCCGCATTGCCGAACCTCCATCCGGAACTCCTTCTGGAAACCGGCGGAGCACCGCAACTAAAGAAGCACGTCGTTCACTGGACGCCTTGGGCTTGGCGAGACCTGGCGAACCGGATAGCCTAAGCGAAACATGAACGTTGGCTGCCATTCCTTCTCTCCAATCAGTTCAGAGAGCTCGGCCATTGCTTGTGGTTCCTGATTGAGTGACCGCTGGTGATCGATCAACTCGACCACCTCATTGACCGGTCTTCCGGCAACATGGCGCGCAGTCGCCAGCAGATGGGCACGTTGCCAGGTGCGGCCTGCGCGCAGACTCTGCTCACGATCATAGCGGTCGCGCACCGTTATCACTCCAAAAAGCGGCGTGGCATGCAGCAAGTCCTTATAGGACATCATCCGCAGCAATTTGTGCCTGAAAGCGAAGCCCCGTCCCCAGGGAGGCATGAACTTTATGATTCCGACCATCAGCGGAGACTGCCCGTACCGCGAGGAATCGTCTCATGGTGTTCCTTGCCCGAGATATAAGTTGAAAATATAGGACTGCCCTGTTGAACACCGTTTACGGTGCATTTAGGTGAACAAACCGCGTGAATTCGATGCGGCGGGCGAAACTAAGGGGACATGTTAGTTTACTCGTTATGGAAAAACGACATTGGATAATCGTCAACCCGCGTTCGAAACTCTTGTAGCACGAGAAGACTTCCGCCCGGACAATGACCGAGCCGGAAGGAGTGCCTCTGAATCAGGAGCGGAAATTCCTGCTCAGCTGCAAGCGGCTCGTAGGATTTCGTTGTGGCTCTGAAGGTAGATAAATCGTCTTTCGAACCGAGCAATTGTGAACATCACGCCATCCTCCACAAGGCGCATCATCTCAGTAGGATAGGGACGGGTCGCGGCTGGAAGTTGTAACGGCGAAGCTGATTGCGGCAACCGCCGGAGTGGCCACCGCATCTTCTTTGTTGGACCAGGCCGTTCGGTTGTAACTTTCGCCAGCGCCCCATTCGGCCCGTCGACAACTGAAGCCCGAAAACCGTTGTGCGGAAGGAATCCTGCATGTTGATTCAGATCGGCTACGAATTGGTCTTTTACTGTCCACAAGAAACGCCGATGATCCTTATGGTCAACGTCCATTATTCTCGCGCCGCGGATATCGTCACCCCCGATCTTCTGATTACAGATCCGGAAACGCCAATCAACGCGTATCGGGACGGCTTCGGAAACTGGTGTACCCGGATTGTGGCGCCCACCGGGAGAATCCGCCTGACCAGCACCGGGGTGGTTCGAGACTCGGGGGAAACCGACGTGCTGACGCCCTCCGCTCAACAGCACCCTTTGCAGGAATTGCCGGAAGAAACTCTGGTCTTCCTGTTGGGCAGCCGGTATTGCGAGACCGATCTGCTGTCCGACGCAGCGTGGTCGCGATTCGGCCAATCGACGCCGGGATGGCCGCGCGTGCGGGCGATCTGCGATTTTGTCCACAACCATATCGCTTTCGATTATCAGAAAGCGCGCCCCACGCGCACAGCTTGGGAGGCGTTCAACGAGGGTGTGGGCGTCTGCCGCGACTTCGCGCACCTGGCAATCGCGCTCTGCCGCTGCATGAATATCCCGGCGCGGTATTGCACCGGATACCTTGGCGACATGGGGACGCTGCCGCCTTACGGCCTGATGGATTTTGCCGCCTGGATTGAAGTCTATCTCGGTGGTGCCTGGCACACGTTCGATCCACGGAACAACGTACCCAGGATTGGACGAGTGCTGATCGCGCGCGGCCGCGATGCAACCGATGTCGCCATCGCCACCACGTTTGGCCCATATACCCTGGAGGGCTTTAAAGTCTGGACGGATGAGATCGCGGAGAATGTGCCAAAGGCGGGCTAGTCCGCGAATCCGATTGTAGGGCAGGTCCTTCTCATCGTACGGCACATCACGGCCTTCTCCTGATATCAGGTTCTGGCTACCCACGCTGCTCTCGTCAGCGGTCTGGGGCAGCGTTGGCCGGAAGCTACATCTTGGCGAAATCAACTCATCGCGCTCACAACCCAGTCAATGAGCTGCTATGGCGATGTTTCGCCAATTGACATGCTAGGTGACCGCTGGGTAACTTCCGGTTGGCCGACGACTCAGGAATTAAGGGCGATAAGTGTGTTTGCGACGCGATGGCTATATTCTGTCGAGCACGTTGCAGGGTGTTCGATGTATTTTGGGTAATCGAGGATTGGTCCCGGTTTTGAGACGATCACAGTCACTCTCGAATAACGGGCGGATCCCGAAGTTAAGTCTTTCATTTAGAGGCTAGGTCGTGATTTCCACGAGATTTCCTTCGGAGTCTGCAATCACGGCTTCATAGTATCCATCTCCCGTAGCTCTTGGTCGGCTGACAATCTGAACGCCCGCTTCTTCCATTTCCTTGACCAAACGATCCACCGCTTGGCGCGAACCGACCGAAATGGCGATGTGAGCGTGGCGCGGGGGCTCCTGGGGAGAGACCATCAGTTCAAGGCGCGGGCCCCCACCGAGCGACAGGAAACGGGATCGAAAGTCGTGCTTTGCACTCGAATACTCGGGAGTCGAGGCAGCATGAAACCAGCGCTCGTAAAAACCACGGGCGCGATCAAGATTGGAAACCCAGGCCGCAACGTGTTCGACGCGTGCTCTTGATCGCAACAACCCAAGCTGCAACAGTTCCTCACGCAGCGAAGACGGATCGCTAAATCGAATCGCATGCATGCCAACGCTGCGGGCCGCTTCCACGTTGTGCTGTAGGTCATCAACGTAGATTATTTGCTCCGGGATCAGAGCAAATCTTTCACAGAAGCATTGAAAGATTCGTGGATCGGGTTTGACCAGGTGCACCTCGGCAGAGAGGAAGATTGCACGGAACCAGTGCAGGAACTCGAATCTTCCCTGTGCAAAAGGGAAGGTTTCCGCTGACCAGTTACTCAGGCCGTAGATGGGAACTTCCTGCTCCCGCAGCTCAGACAGAATGTCGACCGTACCCGCGATCGGTCCTGCGATCATTTCATCGAAACGCTCGAACCACGCGTCGATCATTTCGGCGTTGCTGGGATGCTCGAGTTTCAGTGCTGCGCAGGCTTCCGCAAAGGTTCGCCCGGCATCTTGCTGCAGATTCCACTCTGTCGTGCAGATGTTCGCCAGAAAATGTTCCATGTCGGCTTCATGTTGAAACAATTTGCGATAAAGATAGCGCGGGTTCCAATCGATCAGTACTCCGCCAAGATCGAACACCGCTACAGAACGGGGAGCTGTCATGTAGTGATTTTAGCGAATGAGACTGTCCGCGAGCGGCTGACGAACAAACCGGAAGTAGCTGTTGAAACCAGGCGACTACACTCGTTGAGACCGCAAGTGTACCGTGTCAAGGTATTGGCTCTGCGGCAATTAGGAATCGACCGGCTCCATGTCGACGGCGACGTTGAGCGTATGAGCTCCGCCGCCCAGGATTAACCCCCGCAGAGGACTTACGTCACCGTAATCCCGGCCCCAGGCGAGCGTCACGTGGCCGTTCGTGGGGACAACGTTGTTCGTGGGATCCAGATCAAGCCAGCCGATTCCCGGACAATAAGCTGACACCCAGGCGTGGGATGCGTCGGCGCCCACCAGCCTGGGCCGCCCGGGAGGTGGATAGGTTCGAAGGTATCCACTTACATAACGTGCCGCGAGATTTAGGGAACGAAGGCAGGCGATTTGCAAGTGTGCGAAATCCTGGCAGACGCCCCGCCGTTTCCGAAAGACCTCTTCGGTTGGCGTCCGGACGTTGGTGACCTTCGAATCGAAGCGGAAGTCCTTGTAGATGCGTGCGGTCAGGTCCAGAAGCGCCTCCGGCAATGGCCTTCCTGGCGTAAACGACTGGAGAGCATAGGAAGCAAACTCAGGCCTGACCCGGATGCGCGGCGATTCAAATCCAAACTGGTAGGCTTCGAGGCCCGCTGCGCTGTGATCGCCTGGAAGCGATTTGGCTGCCTCTTCCCAAGGCAGCGGCAGTTGAGGCAAAGGCTTCGCATTGGCTTCCATGGTTACTTCGCTCCGCGCCTCGACCACCAACTCACTGTGCGGCTCCTGAATGGTGAAAAAGCAAAGAACGTTTCCAAAAGAATCCACACGTTCGGTGCGCGTTGCCGGATGCGGTTTGATATGCAGCTCGCTGTGCGCCACCTGGTGATGCGGCAAAGCGCGCGGCTTCAGGCACGCCACGTGGGTTCCGGCCGACACGGGATATTTATATTTGTACGTAGTCCGGTGAACGATTCTATAGATCATTGTCTTGAGATCATTAGCGAAGGTCATACAATAAAGATCATTGGCCTATGGTGATGGGCAAGGTCCGTGCGTGACTAAAGTATCTGCTCGATAAGTTGTTCGACCAGGAAGGCAGCAATCCTTCCAGCTCCTTCAGGAAACCTGCAAGCCGGCTGAGCCCATCGGAGCCATTCGCCGCCGAGGCGCCCGGCAATGGATACTTTAGCTTTCGTAAATCGAAACTGCGCAATAATGCCAAAGCAGACCGCATTGCTTTTAAGTCAGCCGGGAGGTGCCGGGGAAGCTTTTGATAGAGATCGGCGAGGTGGCTCAGTTGAAAGTCCAAAGAGCGGGGATTCGTCTCATCCGCCATGAGCACATCCAGCACGGCTAAGGGATGTAGGGTCGTGTAGTATCGGGTCCGATAAGTCATAGAGCTATCCGCAACCTCGAGCAAGCAGTCCAAAAGCAACCAATCCTGCTCGGCCAGGGGCGTGGTGATCTCGCGGAGTTGCCAGGCCAGATAGATCGCGCGCTCCAGCCGCCGGCCAATGGTCATGAACAGCCAGCCCAAACCGCGGTTGATGTTTTCCCGCTCCATTCCGGAGAATGCAGAAAGTAGTTCCAAACAGTCGGTCAACATACCCGGATACTCGAGAAACGGCGTGCCGCTCCCAATCTGAATCGAGTCCCGCAGCTGACCGATGAGGAACATCATATCGGCCGACAATCGCTCGCGAATAGTGCCACCAGTCCGGTATACCTCGGCCAGAGTGCACGCCAGACTGTCAGGCCGCCTGGCATCCGTCAGCAGTGAGGTCACTTCCTGTTCAAGTTCCGCCGAAGTCGGCCGCCGGCGTTTCGCTTTTGGCAACTTGCTGTGCCTCGATTCCAGGCATCGGTGCAGCCGGATCAGGCAGCCGAGATCCGCTTCCTCTGCGCGCCGAACACGAGGGATC
Source organism: Acidobacteriaceae bacterium (assembly GCA_003140075.1). Taxonomy (GTDB): domain Bacteria; phylum Acidobacteriota; class Terriglobia; order Terriglobales; family Acidobacteriaceae; genus Sulfotelmatobacter. The sequence continues at coordinate 153,166 of PLIO01000070.1, forward strand.
ATGGCGCGCAAGATCCGAGCGATGTTTTCGGCTCGCTCGACATATCGGCCTAACCAGAAGGCATTGTCGGCGACACTGCTCGGCACAACTCGCGAGACCCGGCGCAACTCCACTGGCTCATGCCGCGGGCGCAGCATACTGAACGTATCGACGGGGCTATCCCACAGGACCCATGCGTCCTTGCTGTGGCCGCCGCGCTGCATCGAAACGACCGATCCTTCCGCTTCGGCGACCCGTACCAGTCCTCCCGGAATCGCAATCCACCCGCTGCCGGTATTGAGCACGTAAGTGCGCAGCACCAGGCTGCGTGAGTTGAGACATCCGTTATCCCACACCGGCGCAGTGGACAAAGCGACCTGCTCCTGCGCCACATACTCGTGCGGGCGGGCCCGCAGTCGCTCGGCAAACTTGCCCTTCTCGGCGTAAGGGAGTTCGGCCCCAAAGACCGGTTCCATACCGCTCGAGGGAAATGCCGGTTTCACCACCACCGAGTCGAGATGGTCGAGCACCCAATCGAGGGCGTACGGCTGCCCGCACCACCAGGTAGCGACGGACGGAAGTTTAAGCTTCTCGCCCAGCAATTGTGTGGAGAGGCCGGGAAGAAAGGGCATGATCGCGGCCGTCTCAATCAAACCGCTGCCCAGTGCGTTTGCCACCTTCACATTTCCCGCGACGATAGCGTCGACGAGGCCGGGCACGCCGAGAAGCGAATCGCCCCGCAGTTCGAGAGGATCGCAAAAGCTGTCATCCACACGGCGCAAAATCACATCGACCCTCTCCAGTCCGTCGACGGTCTTGAGATGCACGCGGCGGTGGCGCACCGTCAGGTCCTTGCCCTGGACTAGAGTGAACCCCAGATAGCGCGCGATATAGGAGTGTTCGAAGTAAGTCTCGTTGAGCGGTCCGGGAGTAAGCAACACGATACGCGGATTGTCGCGTTGGGCGAGGCTGGTGAGCGCATCGCGTTGCGCACGAAAAAACGGAGCGAGGCGCAACACGTTCGAAATGCGGAAGAGATCGGGCAAAACGTCGGCGACGATGATGCGGTTCTCCAGCGCATAGCCGCTGCCCGAAGGCGCTTGCGTGCGATCGGCCAATACCCACCACTGGCCGTCGGGCGAACGGGCAAGATCGACTGCCAGCATATGCAGATAGCTGTGTGAGGGAACACGCACGCCCACGAGCGGCCGCAGAAATGCGGGGTTGCCGTAGAGAAGTGCGGCAGGAAAGCGGTTCTGCGCCAGCAGGTCCTGCTTTCCGTAGAGATCCTTGAGCAGCAGACTGAGCAACTGGGCGCGCTGAACAATGCCCGCTTCGATGTAGCGCCACTCGTCCGCCGGAATCAGCAGCGGAACGATATCGATCTTCCAAACCCGGCTTGCCCCGAGTGGATCGCCGTAAATGTTGTACGTGATCCCGTTCTCGCGAATGCGGCGCTCGGCACGGGCCCATCGTTGTGCCAGTTCTTCGTGGCCGATCGCCCGAAGTGACTCCATCAAGTGGGTCCAGTGCGGGCGAGGAGTTACGCCATCGGCCGATAATTCGTCGTAGGCAGTTCCGTAGCGGAGCGGAGGCTGACATAAATCCACCGTCATGGGACAAGCCCCGGCTTCTCGATGCCGCTCTGTTTTCCAGGAGGAGGAAAGCGCAGGTCCAGAGTCATAGGAAAGATCGGGTTGGTCTCTTCGTCTGGCACCGCAATGGGCCCGGACGGCGGCCCGGATACTTGGAAGCGCTGCCGGCGGCGGCCCTCGGCCTCCGTTGCGTTTACAGGGCGGGCTGTATAAGCGCGGCCATCGGGTGATCCCACATGGTAGGTGCATCGGCCTATGGAACGCTCTTTCCAGCGGTCAATCATGTCGAAGGTTAAGGGCGCATGCACGGGAACTGTTGGATGTAACACGGCCGAGAGCTGGCGGGCGCGAAAACGTACGCCAGCTATGGCCGCTCCTTGTTCACTATGAGAAGGTTCGCCCGTGGAATAGAGTGGCACCCTGCGACCGTTGCATGTAACTGCATAGCGAGATTCCGTGGCGAACCCAGACACCTTTACCTGAATCCGCTCGAACGACGAATCCACCGCGCGAACCGTTTGACCGGAAGTTGTCTCTTCCGCAAGCACATTCCATGGCTCAAGGGCGTGACGCAGTTCGAGTTCGACTCCCTCAGCAGCGACCGACCCGATCTTCGGAAAGCGAAACTCCATGTGCGAAGCAAACCACTTCTCTTCGAAATTGTAGCCGGAACCGCGCAAGCAGGTAAGCACATCGAAAAAGTCGCGCCTGACAAAATGCGGCAGCAAAAAACGATCATGGAGCGCAGTACCCCAACGGACGAGGCCACCTTCGAATGGACGTTTCCAAAACATCGCTACCAGCGCACGGATGAGCAGCATCTCGATAAGACCCATTCTCCCATGTGGAGCCATTTCGAAGGCACGCAATTCGAGCAAACCGAGGCGCAACCCGCGCCCTTCCGGGGGAAAGAGTTTGTCGATGCAGAACTCGGCGCGATGCGCGTTACCCGTGACGTCGACGAGCAGGTTGCGGAACAATCCATCCACCATGGCCGGCGGGCAGTCGTCCGTGGGCAGATTACTAAAAGCGACCTCCAGCTCGTACAAGGCGTCCATGCGCGCCTCGTCGACGCGTGGAGACTGGCTGGTCGGGCCGACGTACATGCCGGAAAACAGATACGAGAGCGATGGATGGTTCTGCCAGAACGCCAGCATGCTGCGCAGCAGATCCGGACGGCGCAGGAAAGGGCTGTCCAGCACGGTCGCTCCGCCGATCACGATGTGGCTGCCGCCGCCGGTGGCGAGATGGCCGCCGTCATAGCCGAACTTTTCCCCGGTCAGCCGATTATGGCACGCTTCTTCAAACAGCACTGTGTTGATCTGTTCGAGTTCGTCCCAATTGCTCGCCGGTGGCAAGTTTACTTCCAGAACTCCGGGATCGGGTGTGAGGCTGAAGGATCGCAACCGCGGATCGGAAGGCGGGGCGTAGCCCTCCAGCCACACCGGCTTCTGCAGAAACTGGCACGTATCCTCGACGGCGGCGACCAGGTCCAGGTAATCCGCAAGCTTGGACGCACATGGCAAAAGCACGTGCAAGCGGCCTTCTCGAGCCTGCACGCAGAGCGCGGGCCGGATCAGTTCCGGCGCAGTTTCCGCGGTCGCCGAAAGGGCAGGCAGCGGATCGGCCACGGGATTTTTCTGGAAGAGATCCATCCGCCGGCTCGGGCGTGATGGAAGCTTGATCCGGCCTTCAAGTTGCGCAGCGCACGGCGCAGCCTCGTACTCGTATTCGAGCTCATCAGGTGCCACCCAGGGCATCGCTTCGGTCGCTATGCGGTAGCCGAGGGGGGAATCGCCGGGCGACAATAGCAGGCGTTCCGGGCGAGGGAACCACAGCTGGCTCGACCAGCACAACTGGCCCGCCGGCTGACGGCGACGAATGGGCAGGATGTATCCCGCCGGGTCCGCAGACTTAATTTCACCGTCGTAGGCGGCCAATACGTTTTCGGAGCTTACCCCAAGCCGGTGGGTGAGCGCTTCCATGAACTTCAAAGCATCGGCCGCGCCGAAACCGTAATCCTGACCCTCGCGAGCGATGAGATCGATATTCTCCCAAACGGGGATACGGTCGAGGCGCCAAGAGCAGCTCAGCGCCCAACGCGGCAAAGGCTCGCCGGGATACCATTTGCCTTGCCCGAAGTGAAGCAGTGCGCCGGGCGCCAGCTTCTCGCGGAGGCATCGGATGAGAGACAAGCCTCGAGTTCTCTTAATTGGTCCCAGAGCATCGATGTTCCATTGCGGGCTCTCAGGCTCGTCGATGCCGACGAATGTAGGTTCGCCGCCCATGGTCAGTCGCACGTCCTGCGCTTCCAAGTCCGCGTCGACGTGATGCGCTACCTGTTCGACCTGCAGCCAATCCTCCTCGGTGAAGGGCTTGGACGGCCGCGGTGCGTCATTCAAGCGGCGAATGGACATGGAATGGCTGAAGTCCACGTTGGCCAGCTCAACCGTGCCCTCGATGGGCGCGGCCTTGGAAGCGTTCGGGGTGCAGACGAGCGGGATGTGACCCTCACCGGCGAACAGGCCCGAGGTCGGATCCATCCCAATCCAGCCCGCACCCGGCAAAAATACTTCCGCCCAAGCATGGAAGTCGGCAGAGTCGGTTTGCGGACCGCTCGGTGCGTCTGAGCCTGCTTCGTCCGGCGCTCTCTCGTCCGCTGCCAACTGAATCAGATACCCGGAGACGAAGCGTGCCGCGATTCCCAAATGTCGGAGAACCTGCACCAGCAGCCATGACGAGTCACGGCAGGATCCAGTGCCCTTTTCCAGGGTCTGCTCGCATGTCTGGACGCCGGGATCCAGCCGCGTCACGTAGCCAATTTCGTTGCGTATTCTCCGATTCACGTCGACCAAAAAACTGATCGTTCCTTGCTTCTCGCGGGAAAGCTTCCTCAGAAAAGTCTGGAGCAGGGGTCCGGCCGGCTCGGCCGAACGATAGGGTTCGAGATCCTTAGCCAGATCCGGAGCGTAATCAAAAGGGTAGTTTTCGACTCCTGGCTCCAGGAAGAAATCGAACGGATTGAAGGGAGATAGCTCCGCGACGAGGTCCACCTCAACCACAAACTCGTTGGTCTTGTCCGGGAAAAGAAGGCGCGCCAGATGATTGTTGTGGGCGTCGAGCTGCCAACTAAGAAGGTGAGCGGGCGGGCTGACGCTAAGCGAGTAGCTGTGGATTGGCGTTCGACAATGCGGGGCAGGACGCAATCGTATAACCTGCGGACCGATTGAGACCGCCTTGTCGTAACGGTACCGTGTCCAATGATTGAGAGCAACCTGTATGCTCATGCACCCTCATGCGGCCCACGCCTGGAGTTTCCGGTTCGTTCAGACTTCGCTACTGTTGTTGCTGAGCATTGACCAAGTGTATTTGTTGGCTTTCGTCAAGAAATTGGGACCACTCTTCGTCCGCCGCAAACTCTTCGTCGGGAGGGAGCACGGCTTGGGACGGCGTGACCCGAACTCGAACTTGGAGCTGCGTGTCTGCTCTTCCCATCATCATACCCATGGTGGGTGGAACGTCGGCATAATCGCGGCCGATTGCGGTGCGAATGTGCCCCTCGCCTGCGAGGCGATTAATTGTCGGATCGAAACCTACCCAGCCCACACCAGGTAGAAGGGCTTCCACCCAGGCATGCGTGGCAGCGTCCGCCAAGAGATGCGTGCTTTCGCTGCTGTGGTAAACATATCCACTGACATAGCGGCAAGGAATGTTGGCGTTTCGAACCAGTGCGATCATGATATGAGCAAAATCCTGGCATACACCCTGTTTCAACCGAAGGGCATGCTCGATCGGCGAATTTACCGCGGTGCTTTTCTTGACGTAGCTAAAACTGCGCTGCACACCGGCGGCAATATCCAGTAGAAATGCCAAAGGACTGCGTCCGTTCCTTTCAGTCGCGCCAATCTCCTTTGCCAACTCTGCAAGCTCCGGGGATGGGCGCGCAAAATGACTCGGCATCAGCATGTCCCAGTAATCTTTTTTCTCCACGAGCTGTTCCAGATCACTCCACGCTTCGTAGTCCATGACCTCGGGGACCGAGGGCTGAGGGTCAATATTTACTAGAGCGTCCGTGATGATGGTCAGCTGGCCATGGCGGGAAGGCAAGTCGAAGTGATGCACCAGATTGCCATAGGAATCGGTATAGCCAAAAATGCGGGCTCGCGGATTGACCGACAGCTGAAAAACAAAGCAGCGCTGGTTGCCCTCGCTCCTGGGGTGCATGCGAACTTCCATCATGCTCTGCCAGACGGAATGGCTGTAGCGATAGCGCGTGAAATGGCGAATAGCATAGAACATCAGGTTTGGAAGGCACCCTCAATCGGATATTCGATATAGAGTTCGTGAACCGCCGCATGCAGTTCACGACATTGGTCGATAATTGCCGCAAGATATTTGTGTAAGTCGGCAATGATTTCGCCAACCTGTACGTAGGCGACCATCGATTGCAAACGCCCGATCAATCTTTCGACTTTTTCCGTCCTGCGGCTCAAGGAAAGATTGCTGATTGACGTCAAAGCCTCGTGCATTCGGTCCAGGGAATAACGGACCGAATAAGGGAACTCGGGCTTCAGCAGGAGGAAATTCGCTATCCTTTCCGGTTTGAGTTCGGCCGTGCATGCCTTGCAATAAGCTTCAAACGCAGCACAACTGCTTAGCAGGCCCACCCAATCTAAATCATCGGCATGCTTGTCGACGACAAAATAGGCATCCAGCAGGACGCTGAGATTACAGGCTCTCTCTATGTATTTGCCGAGCTGGATAAAATGCCAGGCCTCGTCGTGATTCATAGTGGCGGCGGTAATTCCACTGAACCTGTACGAGCCTTCGCGAACCAGGCTCACCGCTCGCATGGCGCCTGCGTCATCATTGGGTTGCAGCTCAATGCCAGTCACCTCGTGGAAAAGGCGATTCAGGTGCTCCCACATCTCCGAACTGATCTCCTCGCGAACCTGCCGGGCATTCTCGCGGGCAACGCTGATGCAATTCACAATCGAAAAAGCCCCTTCCGTATCCGCTACCAACAAAAACAGGGCACGCTGCGGGTCGACGTTGCTGGAAGCTGCACCGGGGGCTAGCGATGAAACAGCGCGAAACCAACGCTCTTCCGTGGAAAACTTTGCAGGATTTAGAATCAGGCCATAAGTCGCCTTCAGCACACGCGAGGCGTTGTCCGCCCTCTCGAAATAACGGCTCATCCAGTAGAGACTGTCGGCTACGCGAGAAAGCATGGCGTTGTGTATCCCACTTCTTCAAAATCTCAATTCTGCAAGACCCACGTGTCTTTCGAGCCGCCGCCTTG